>JAUNBJ010000078.1 GCA_030535245.1 Planctomycetia bacterium
AAACACTATCATTAATTCTACCCATCGGCGCACCGATGTCAAGTGCTCGTTTCCGATTTTCAGGAAATCGGGTACGATCAAACTTTCTGCACGCCGTACAAATTCCCCTTCTTTGAAGGGGTACGCCCGTCAGGGCGGGGGGTAGTTCCGAAGTGGTGAACGCTTTCCCTCGGCGAAACACCCCGCGAGCCTCGGCTGCCACCCCTCTAAAAAGAGGGGAATTACTCCATCTTATCCAAATTTCGAGGGGAAATGGGATCACACTCAGGAAAGAGTTTCTTCCATCTCCCGCATTTCTGCGTCCGTCAGCCGTGTGTCGCCGGCACGAACGTTCTCCAATATCTGTGCGGCGTTTCGCGCTCCGCAAAGGACACTCGTTTTCGGATATTTACAAAACGTCCAGGCCACGATAAGCTGCGGAACCGTCAACCCCTTCGCCTGAGCCATCGGTTGCAGAAGTTCCAGCTTCGCGTTGATGATTCGGCGGTTTTCGGGGGAAAAACGTTCCTCCCAGTCGCGGCGGTCGCCGGGGCCAAAGCGACGCTCCGGGGAAAGTTTCCCCGTCAACAGCCCCCGACATAAGGGGGAGTACGGCAGCAGCGTCAGGCCATGTTGCTTCGCGAAATCCAGCACGCCGTTCGTTTCAATCTGTCGGTCAAGCATACTGAAACGTTCCTGAACGACGTCGATTCCGCCGTACGTTTCGTACTCCTCCAAATGCCGTACCTGCGTGTTGGAAGCGCCAATGGCACGAATTTTCCCTTCGTCGCGGAGTTTCAAAAGCGTTTCCATCGTCTCGGCAATCGAGCTGGTTTCGTCTTGCCAGTGGGTCTGCAAAAGGTCGATGTAATCGGTCTTGAGGCGTCGCAGGCTCCGTTCCACTTCGGCACGAATGGAAAGCGGACGCAGGTATTTGTAAACGCGGTAGTCGAACCGTTCCGGCGTGCCGTACCCTTCGAGCGTGGTGTAGAAATGGAGGGAACCCTTCCCGTCGGGCCACGCTTCTTTCGTCCAGATGAGTCCGCATTTGGTGGCAATCAGGATTTTGTCCCGCGAGCGTCCGGCAATCGCCTTGCCGACGATTTCCTCGGAGCGTCCGAAACCGTACACCGGAGCGGTATCGATCAGGTTGACGCCACCGTCCAGGGCCGCATGAATGGCGTCGATGGCGTCCTTTTCCTCGGTGCCGCCCCACATCCAGCCGCCAGCCGCCCAACCACCAAACGCGATGACAGACGCCTGCATTTCCGTTTTTCCCAGCCGTACGTATTGCATTTTTTCCTCCCATGTTTATAATAGAGCTTTTCTCAGAACCCTATTATTGTAAACTTTTTTGCCAGGAAAGCAAGGTCATGCGGAAATACGTCAACGAATATGTAGAACAGGATACGGTCCAAGAAATTTTTCGGGCGGGGAACAAACAGCTGCGGCCCAACCGAAACGGAGACCTGTACCTTCAGGTGGACCTTTCCGACAAAACCGGAACCCTGACGGCCCGGCTCTGGAACGCGACGGAGCGAACGTACCAGTCGTTTGAAAACGGCGACTACGTGCAGGTCGAGGGAAAGGCCCAACTCTTTCAGGGTGCCATGCAGGTGATCGCCAAAAAAATCCGCAAGGTTCCGTCCGACGGGCTGGATCCGGACGAATTCACGCAGGTTCCCGGCATTGCGGTGGACAAGCTGGTGTTGAAAATGACCGCCATGCTGCGGAAGATGGAAAACGCGTCGCTGAAAAATCTGGCGGAATGCTACCTGATGGATGAGGATTTCATGAAGAAACTCTCGACGCTCCCGGCGGGCATAAAGCACCATCATGCGTATCAGGGGGGGCTGCTCGAACATCTCGTCACGATGATGGAAATTGCCGAAAAAGTGGCCGGGTGCTACGATTATCTGGACGGGGATTTGCTGGTTTTCGCCGCGTTTTTGCACGATACCGGCAAGGTGCTGGAGCTGCAATACGACGGGGATTTCACCTACACCGATCCGGGGCAGCTTTTGGGGCACATGGTGTTGGGGGTGATGCTTCTGGAAAAGAAGCTGGCCGAAGTGGAAAAGCTCTCCGAGGAAACGTTTCCGGCGGAGCTGGCCCTGCGACTGAAGCACCTTGTTCTCAGCCACCACGGGGAATACGAATTTGGCAGTCCCAAACTCCCCATGACGCCGGAGGCATTGGCGCTGCACTGTATCGACCTGATGGACTCCAAGCTGGCGGCGTTTCAGCAGCTGATCAACGAGGACCTCAACACGGCCAGCCCGTGGACAACGTACGTCCCCTCCCTGCAACGGAAAATTTTCAAAGGCACCCCAGGTAAGGATTGAATATCGACCCCCCTTGTAGAAATGAGGGATTTTCCTATAATAGCGGTTCTTAATATTTGTCGTCAACTGTACTATTATAAACACTGTATCGTAACCGAGGAAAACATGTACGCGATTATTCGAGATGGCGGTCGTCAGTTCAAAGTCGAAAAAGGGAACGAAGTCCGTATCGACTGGCGTGAAGGTTTGGAAAAGGGCAACGAAATCGTTTTTGAAGACGTTCTGGCTTGCCGCACAGAGGAAAAACTGTTGATCGGGCAGCCCACCGTCAACGTGAAAGTCAAGGCGGAAGTGTACGAAGCACTGACGAAAGGCCCCAAGCTGGTCATTCAGAAGCTGCGTCGTCGCAAGACGGTTCGTCGTCGCACGGGGCATCGCCAGAAGTACGTGACGGTGAAAATCGTGGATATTGTCGTCGCCGACTGAGCAGGGATTCCCCCCGATGGGACGCAATTTAAAATGCACGCACGAAATCCGTGACAGGGTTTCGTGTTTTTTTATCGCTTCACCCCCTTTTTTTTCGTGGTCAATACGGTATACTGAAGGTTTATTGTTTGATAACGGGAGGAGACAGGTATGGGCAGGCTCAAAATCGCGGTCGTGGGGGCGGGGATTTCCGGATTATCGGCGGCGTATCGGCTGAGGGAATGTTGTCCCGATGCGGAACTGGCAGTTTTCGATCGACGAAATCGACCGGGGGGGCTGATTCAGACCGACCTTATCGACGGTTTTGAGGTGGAGCAAAGCGTCGATAATTTCATCACCACGGTTCCTTACGGGCTGGATTTGTGTCGAAAAGTGGGGCTGGAATCGGAAATCGTCACAACGACACCCCAGCACCGGCAGACGTTTGTGGTCTGGAAGAACCGGCTATGCAAGTTGCCGGACGGGTTCATGATGATGGCTCCGACGCAGTGGTGGCCGATGGCGATAACGCCGCTTTTGTCGCCGTGGGGAAAGATTCGTTCGGGGCTGGAGCTGTTCGTCCCACGTAAAAAGACGGACGACGACGAGAGCATGGAGGATTTTGCCGTGCGACGGTTGGGACGCGAGGCGTACGACCGGCTGATCGAACCGTTGGTGAGCGGGGTTTACGCGGCGGACATGAAGAAGCTGAGTTTGCTGGCCACCCTGCCCCGTTTTCGCGAAATGGAAAAGGAATACGGCAGCCTGATTCTGGCCATGCTGGCGGCTCGGAAAAACAGGAAGCGGCATTCGGAAGTTCAGAGTGGCCCGCGGTACAACATGTTCGTCACGATTCGCGGCGGTCTTGGGCGGTTGGTCCATGCGGTGGTGAATCAGCTTCCGGCGAATACGCTTCGGCTGGAAACGGAGGTGGTGTCGCTGGAACGTCTTTCCGACGGTTGGAATCTTACGTGGCGGAAAGATGGCCAAACGCGGACAGAGCGTTTCGAGAGGCTGATTTTGGCGACGGAATCGCATTTTGGGGCGAAGCTGCTGGAAACGGCAGGGCTGACCCGGATTTCTTCTTTGCTGGGGGGGATCGAGCACACCGGAACCGCGATCGTCACGGTGGCATACCGGCGGGAGCAGATTCGTCACAAGCTGGACGGCATGGGCGCCGTCGTTCCCGCAGTGGAAAAAAGCCCCATTTTGGCGTTGAGTTTCAGCAACGAAAAATATCCCCATCGCGCTCCGGAGGGGTATGCTCTGTTACGTATTTTTTCTGGCGGGGCGAGGAATCCGGAAATGGTTCACCTGTCGGACGACGCGTTAAAAAAAACGCTGCTGGAGAACGTTTCCTCCATTCTGGGGATCAGCGGAAGTCCCATCATGACGAGTCTTTCCCGCTGGCCCAACACCATGCCGCAGTACCATCTGGGGCACTTGGAGCGTGTTGCGCAGATTGAAAAACAGGTTGCGGAAATTCCGACGCTGGCTTTGGCGGGCAATGCTTTTCATGGCGTTGGGCTTCCGCAGTGTGTTCATTCCGGGGAGGAAGCGGCGGAGAAATGGGCCTAAAGCTGTGTAAAAAGAAATATTAAAATATTAATAAGAGCGAACGTAGTGAGCGCACTGAAAGTTTTTTGAAGGAGAGTTTGAGAGGAAACAATTTTTCAAAAAACTTTTACTACGCTCACTACGTTCGCTCTTATTAATATTTTTTTAGTAAAGGCCCATCTACCGCAGAACACTTTCCTGAGCGGCAGCAATTCCATTCTCAATCTGCTTGTGGAGCTTTCGGAAATGCTCCTCATGAGGCTGCTCGGAAATGGCCAGCTCCGTGATTTGGAGAGCTTTGTCGTACTCCCCGTTTCGGTAAAGAGATTCGACCCACCGATGATAAACATGAACGTGATTGTTCCGGAACGTAAGGTAACCGGGATCAACATGGATGCCACGGCGGAGCAGTTCGGCAGCTTCTTCGTATCGCCCATTCTGGCAAAGGAAAATGGCCCAGTTATTCATCGTGGCGAGGAGGTTCCCGCGGGTCGTTTCGCTGGAGGAGTCGAACAGCAGTGCGATGGCGTTCGCCTCAAGAGCACCGGCGAAATCTTTCCCGGCGAGAAGGTCCACGCCGCGATTGTAATATATTTTTGCCAGTAACTTACGGTCGCTAATGGGGTGAATGTTGGCGAGGAGGTCCTGTTCCGACGCCGATTCGGCCGAGGAGCCGTTGGCTTGAAGGATGAGGTCGCAAATGACGCGGTTCCGAGTTTTCGGGTCGTTCCGGTACTGGAACCACGTTTTGCAGGTCGTTTCGACGTCCATGGTGGAGCCGTCGGCAAGCCGTACCCAGCACATGGCGTGGCCCGGCAGTTCGACGGGGGTCACATTCAGTCCGGCTTTTCGGCCCAGACTACAATATAATATCGTCGCAGTAACGCAATTGTACCGTCCCTCAAACAGATTTTCAATGGTCGTCTGTTCCAGTTGGTAGCCCTGCGTCAGGACGTTGGCATGAATGTATTTCAGGATTTTCTCCGCTTTGTCCATTTCCGTATCGCTGGGGGAAAGCGACGCCAGAACGTTCTTTTCGAGCGTTTCGTACTTGCCCAGAAGCATGTTGGCTTCCGCAGCGCTGGCCGGTCGGCTGGCGATGATGCTGCCACGAATCAGGGACGTTTGGCCAAGATTGTCGGCCATGGCGTCGCAAACCAGGCGATACTCGTCGTGGCTCAGCGTCCGAATGTACGACGCATACCACGGCAACACCTTGCCCTGGAGCGAATAACGGGCCACGGGGTCGGTAAAACGCTCGGAAGTGGGAATCTCGGTCGCCGGCAGTTCCGGACGTAAATTTAACGGCGTAAACGATTTCTGCGGTTCGGAAATCGGTTCGGGTTCCGGAACCCGCACGTTCTGCTGAACCAGACGATCCGACATCACCGAACGCCCCGACGAAAGCGGCATGGCGGATTTATGTGCCGCCGGCGCCGTCGATTTCTTCGAGACTCGAATCGGTTCATGATACACCGCATCCCGCGTGGGATACCCCGAACGTCCCGATTCTTCCTGGTACGCCATGGGAAGAATCTCCGTTTGGCTTTCCAGAAGCTCGATCACCTCGTCCGCGTTCTCCTCCTCAATTTCCATCACCGCCGGAGCCGCCGGAACCGGGGATGCCGGTGCGACTTCCATCGGAGCCGGAAGGGCACGGGTCGTACCGTCGGTGTTGAGCATTCCCGATTTCAAAAGCTCCCCGTCCGCCGCCGGAAGCACCGGTTCGGGATAGGCGGAAAACGTGTCGTCCAATGGGGCCTGCGTGATGGGTCGCGACGTGTCGTCCTTCGCAACCGTAACCCGATACCCTTCTCGCCCCGTTTTTTCTTCTCCGGTCAGTTTTCGCAGGTTGGCAAAACGCTCCCCACGCCGACGTGCCCGAACTTCCGAATCGGGAACCGGTCGAGATTCCCCTTCCGCCGGTACAAAACGCTGCGGCGGCGTGTAAGGGTCCGGATAAACCGATGACGTGTCGCCAAAAAAATATTCCTGCTGAACCGACGGCGTATAACTCGGTCGTACAAAATTCTCCTGGGCATTTGCGCGAAGGGGTCGAAAAGAGAGGGAACGCGATTCCTGAGCTTTCGCCTCAGAAATCGTAACCGCCGTCATCATCAGCAGACAAAACACAACCGGGCGACGACCGGTTCTTCGCCGGGCCGCACCTTTTGCGGTAAATCGATGATCCGTTTCATAGACGTTCTTCATCGTTGACTTTCTCATCCCTGTTTTGAGCTTATTTCATCCATTAAATGTCCCAGCCCGCGGTATAACCACGGTATCCGGACAAATACGTAAACGACATTTTTCCAGAAAAACTGGAACAACCGGACCAAAGTTCGCCTTGTACGGGTTGTTCCTGATGTTCTGATTTGGTAAAGTTTTACGATTGCGCGGCCAGAATGCCCCGGCGGAGGGAAATTCCAATCCCCCGAAACTTGGGAGTTTGCGGATTGGGAAAAGTGTCGGTATTTTTTGAAAATTGCTCTGGACAAGAAAGAGGAAATCGTGTATTTTCCGATAGTTCCCCTTTTTCAGGAAAAAAAAGATGAAAATTTCGGTACTTCCTTTACTGACGCTGTTCCTGGTTTCCAGCCTTCTGTGCGGCTGCGCGTCGCAAAAACGAGACGCGATCGTGGCACTGGAGCAGGAAAATGCCCAGCAGCGGGAACGTATCTGGCAAAGTAACCGGAAGATGGAAGATTTTCGTCGCGAAAACGAGTCGCTCCGGCGGCAGATCGAATCGCTTCAGTCCCAGTCGCCCAGTGCGGTGCGAAGCTCGCGTCCGGCGATTTCTCCGCAGCCGACGGAGTTTCGGGGACAGTCCAACGCCTCCTCCCCGTCGCCTCGCGTGACGCTTCCGAAGGTGGAAAGCAAAATTCCGGCCAGTCCGCCGGGCGTGGAGCTTGGAACGCCATCCACCGACACCCCCGACTGGCTCCAGCCTGAAAAAAATGGGGCGACGCTCGAAAATCTCAACCCGGCGACCGGAAATCAGGCGAATCCCCCCCAACGGATGGTGGTTCGCAAAACCGACAGTCGTGCGGTTTATTCCGTTCATCTCCAGGAATCGTCCGTCAAGGCGATTCACTACGAAGGGATCCATGTGGAATTCCAGATGAAAGACGCTCAGGGAAATATTGTCTTGGCGCCGGCCCCCCTGGTGGTGATGGTGACGGATCCTTCCCTGCCGGAAAATCAGGCACGCATTTCCAAATGGGTCTATTCGGCGGAGGAAATTGCGGAAATTATCAACTCCGGGCAGGCTGCCCTGACTATTCCGCTGGACATGGCGTGGGAAAAGGGGTGTCCGGAAAACATGAATCTGGAAGTCCACCTGCTGTACCAGACCAGCGACAAACGGTTGCTGATGAGCCGGATTCCGGTTCATTTGGGAGCATATGCCGCAGAGGAAAATTCGGTCACGGCCATTCCGGAAACCGCCACGGTCACGCCGCAGGTTGGTTCGGCAGCCGTCGTCCCCGCACCGGAGCGTCCTGTCTGGACTCCTGAACCGTAGTTCTTTTCTTCCCTCGCCGCTCTCCGGGAAAATGGCGATTTTGAGCTAAATAGCCATTCTGCGTATTTTTAGAAAACTTTTCCGATAAAACAAATTCTAAAAACTTTTCCGATTCTGTAAAGTTTAACGATTATTCTGGCCGATAACAGAGGAAGAAGATGTTCGGAGAGTGTATATTTAGGTACTTGTACATGATGAACATCAGGAAAACCGATTGACTTTCACCATTAAGTTCAATTAGGAAGAAAAAGATGAAACGTATCAACAACACAAACAAACTGGCGATTCGTGCCTTGCTGGGAGTGATGATCCTGGCGGGGACGTTCGCGAACGTGGGGTGCAATCCTCAGATGCCGCTCTTTTTGGGCAAGCACAATCCGACGCTGCCCATTGAGCCGAATTTGGACATGGCCACCCAGATCGAGTATCCGGACACGGAGACCGAGACGATTGACGAAGTGAAGGCGGCCCAGGCCCCCTTGACGATCAACAACTCCAAGGGAAAGGAAATCGTTGGGATTTCGCTGGAGGAAGCGATTCGCTGCGGGTTGTACAACAGCACGGTGATTCGGAATTTGGGCGGGATTTCCTACGGTGCCAACGGTGCCACGGGGATGCCCAGCTCGTTGACCACGGGGGCCACGTCGGCTCCGACCATTTACGACCCGGCGATTACCGAGTCGGATGGTCGTTACGGTGTGGAAGCGGTTCTGGCCGACTTCGACACGCAGTGGTCCTCGACGCTCTACTTCCAGGGGAACAACACGATTGAGAACCTGGCCAGCAACGGCGACCTGGCTCGGATTCGGACCAAGGGCGGAAACTTCCAGACCCAGTTGCAGAAAACCAACGCCACCGGTGCGACGTGGACGACCCGTTTCAACGCCGATTACACCTGGTCGAACTCCGATTCGCTGGCCGTCGATGGGTACTACAACGTCGGCGTGGAAACGGAATTCCGTCAGCCGATTCTCCGTGGTGCGGGCATCCAGTTCAACCGGATTGCCGGCCCCGGTGCGATTCCCGGATTTTACAACGGCGTGATGATTGCCCGTTTGCGAACGGATATGTCGCTGGTCGATTTCGAGTCGGCCGTGCGGAACCTCGTGGCCGATATTGAGCGGGCATACTGGGAGTTGTACTTCGCGTACCGTCGCCTGGATTCCGTGGTCGTCGGTCGGGACAGCGCCCTGCAAACGTGGCGTCAGGCTCAGGCCAAGTACGAAGCTGGTATCAAAGGGGGTTCCGCCCAGGAACGTGCTCAGGCCCAGCAGCAGTATTTCCTGTTCAAAGGCTCGGTCGAATCGGCCCTGTCCGCCCTGTATAAAGCAGAATCCGATCTCCGTTACATCATCGGTTTAACCAGTGCCGACGGACGCCTGTTCCGCCCCAGCGACGAACCGAGTGTGGCGAAAATCGCCTTCGACTGGACGGAAACCCATGCCGAAGCAATGTCCCGCAGCATCGAACTGCGTCGTCAGAAGTGGGTCATCAAGCAGTCCGAACTGGAGCTGCTCGCCTCGAAGAACTTCCTGCTCCCGACGTTGGATTTGGTCGGACGCGGGGGTGTCGGCGGTGCCAGCGAAACGTTCCTGAACCCCAAGGGAGAATGGGACAGCGCGTTTGGGCAAATGACGCACGACGGACTGTGGAGCGGATTGATCGGAGCGGAACTTTCGATTCCTCTCGGATTCCGCCGGGAACGATCCTCGGTTCGCAACGCCGAACTGGTGTTGGCCCGCAACCGTGCCGTCCTCCAGGAACAGGAACTGGAAGTGACGCACCGTTTGGGACACGCCATCCGCGAGCTGGAAGACAACTACGTCCTGAGCCAGACCTACTTCAACCGTCGTGTCGCGGCCCAGAAAGAAGTCGAAGCGACCAGCTCCGCCTACGAAACCGGTACGGTCACGTTGAACATCGTGCTGGACGCACAGCGACGTCTGGCCGAAGCGGAAATCGATTTCTTCCGCTCGATCATCGACTACAACATGGCTATCGTGGACATTCACACCCAGAAGGGTTCCCTCCTGGAATACGACGGGGTGTTCCTCACCGAAGGCCCGTGGGCTGCCAAGGCGTACTTCGATGCCCAGAAACGTGCCAAAATGCGTGAAAAGGGACATTACCTGAACTACGGCTTCACCCGTCCGAACGTGATTTCCGAAGGCGCCTACCGCCAGCACACCGGAATGGTGGACCCCGCCGCCGCGAACCAGCAGTTGCTGCCGCAGGTTCCGGGAATGGCTCCCACTCCGGCGGATCCCAACGCGGGCGTCAACCTGTTCCAGCAGGGACTCCCCGTCCTGGAAAACGTTGATGGAACCACCCCCCAGACCGTGAATCCATCCATCCTGAATACCGCCCCGCCGCAGGTGCCCGCAGAAGTCCTTCCGACTCCCGCCCCCCGCCGGGCTGGTGGAAACCAGACGACCCAAACCACGCCGAAGGAATCCATGCCGGAAGAAAAATCCAGCCGAACCTTCCTCGCGTTGAAAGATTAAAACCTCATACCAACCGTACGTTTCATCAGGAAATCGGAGTCGGGACTCGTCGTCTTGGCTCCGGTTCCCTTTCTTGGCACAATATAATAGATAGGGAATTTTTCCTTTTTCTATTTCGCAATCTCAATACACCGCGTCTCTCGCGTGACCGTCACCTTGATCTCCCCTGGATAACTGAGCTGCTCCTCAAACGCATGAACGATATCCCGACATATCTTCGCCGCCTGCTCGTCCGTCGTCTCCTTCGACGAAACTATCACCCGCAACTCCCGACCTGCCTGAATCGCATACGCCTGCTCGACCCCCTTGAACTTGCAGGCAATCGTCTCCAACTCCTCCATCCGCCGAATGTACCGCTCCAACGTCTCCCGACGCGCCCCAGGCCGCGACGCACTGGCCGCATCCGCCGCCGCTACAATCGACGTATAGACACTCTCCACCCGGAAATCGTCGTGGTGACACAACGCTGCCGCCACCACCTCACGCGGCTCGCCATATCGCTTGAGCAAATCCGCACCAATCTTCGGGTGCCCCCCTTCCGCCTCGTGATCCGCCGCCTTGCCAATGTCGTGCAAAAGCCCGCACCGCTTCGCAAGCCGCTCGTCCAGCCCCAACTGCTCGGCAATCATCCCCGACAAAAACGCCACCTCCACGCTATGCCGCAACACGTTCTGCGTGTAACTCGTCCGGTAGTGCAGCCGCCCCAGCAGATTGATAATCCGCTCGTGCATGTTCGGGAACCCCACCTCCAACGCCGCCTGCTCGCCGATTTTCTGAATGTTCTTCTCAATCTGAGCCTGCGTCTGAACCACAATCTCCTCAATCCGCGACGGGTGAATCCGACCGTCGGTAATCAGCTTGGCCAACGACTGCCGGGCCACCTCGCGACGAATCGTGTCAAACGAACTGACAATCACCACGCCGGGCGTGTCGTCAATGATAACGTCCACCCCCGTGATACTCTCAAACGAACGGATGTTCCGCCCTTCCCGACCGATGATCCGACCTTTCATCTCGTCGCTCGGAATGTCCACCGTGCTGGTCGTCGTCTCCGCAGTATGCGCGGCGGAATAACGCTGTAACGCCGACAAAAGAATCTCCCGCGAAACATCCTCGCAGGTCTCCTTCATCTTCTTCTCATGCTTGGAAATCAACGCCCCCATCTCCTGCTGGAGCGAATCTTCCAGATCGGAAAGAATCCGGCGGGTCGCTTCCTCTTTGGAAAGCCCGCTGATCTGGTGAAGCGTCTGCCGCTCCATCGTGACCAGTTTGTCCAGCTCGGCGGAGCGTCGGGAATTTTCCTGAATCTTTTCGGCCAACTTTCGCTGGGTGCCCTCGTTGACCTTTTCCTGCTTCTTCAGTTGCTCCTGCTGTTGCGTCAACGCATCGTCCCGCTTGTTGAGCAGACGTTCCCGCTCGTGCAATTCCTCGCGAAGTGCCCGAATCTCCTTTTCCGTCTCCATCTGCACGTCCAGCTGACGACGCTTGATCTCGATGTCGGCATCCTTAATCATCCGCTCCGCCTGCTCCTCGGCACTCTGGCGGATTTCCCTGGCCTTCGTAGCCGCGTCGGCCAGACGGCTTTTGTCCAGCCAACGAATGAACAACGATGTGGAAACCACCGCAACCAACGCCGTCACCAACGACACCAACGGAAGCCCCGTCATGTCCGCCAAAGGCATGGGAAATAAATCTATATAAACAGGAATACTCATACGATAACCTCGTTTATGGGGAATAAGAAAATATAATATCTCGCGCACGGTGCGCGATGGCATTTAAAATAACTTTAAAATACAAAAGAGCAAGGCACGCGCCCCCGTGTTAATCAAAACACAGGGCAAACGTAACGGCCATGCTTCGGGGAGAATCTGAAAACACCCTGCTTCGATCGAGAGAATATGCCGCAGAGAATAAGTCGTATTTGTGTTTCTTCAGCGTTCGTATCCGCAACAAAAAAACGTACAGAGCGAATAGCCGCCGCGTTCGGGATACCTCGGTAATTAAACCGCAACAATCCCAACGGACAACTTTGACGGAATACTCCTCCGCCCTTGGGGAAAGAACCACGTTCTTCCTCCGAAGCGAAAGCCGCGGCACCGCCCAGAGGCAGACCACGATTCCGATTAAAATTGCCGGCAAAACCATTCCCACTCCTTCAAACTCATTTTTTAAGGACTTCCATCGTCTATCATGTGTTTTCGAGACGGTATTTTTTCACTTGAATCGCGAAAAAATATCCCCCCATTCACATTATATTAACAGACTTTTTTGGAATTTCAACACCTTCCCCACCTTTTTTACCAAAAAAGTAAAAAAAAGTCGTCCAGGGGGTGTCTGATGGGGGGACGGTTTTGTACCGGAATGGGAGTTTTAGAAGGTACCGTATTTATTCCGATTTTTCCTTCTGCTGGAAAATGCGGATATTGCAAGGTTTAACAAAAACCTCCTGCCCCGCTTCCAGTTGGAGGGTGGTCAACTCGGCATGCGTCATTTCAGCCACCAGAACCTCGTCGGAACCGGTCGTCAAATCGACCCGAACATGCGAGCCGGCAGAGTGAACCTTCAGCACCCGCGCTTTCAGACTGAAGCAGTTGGGGAACTGGACACGGGAAATGGTCAGGTCGTGGGGACGGACAAACAGTTTCGCCTCTCCCGCCGCCGCATCGGCATCTTCCGGAACATCCATGATGTACTGGCCGCCAAGCCGGACTTTCCCGCCGGAAACACGTCCGCTGAACTGGTTGACGGAACCGAGAAAGTTCATGACAAATTCCGTAGCCGGTCGGTGAAACACCTCGTCCGGCGTGCCGAATTGCTCGATCTGTCCGGCGTTCATCACCGCCACACGGTCGGCCAGCTCCAACGCTTCGTCCTGGTCGTGCGTGACAAAAACACTGGTCAGGTGGATTTCGTCGTGCAACCGCCGCAGCCAGTGCCTTAACTCGATACGTACTTTGGCATCCAGTGCCCCGAACGGCTCGTCCAAAAGCAGCACCTGCGGCTGCACCGCCAACGCCCGCGCAAGCGCCACACGCTGCCGCTGCCCGCCGGAAAGCTGATGAGGATAACGCTCCGCCTGCGTGTCGAGCTGCACCAGCCGCAACAGCTCCAGCACCCGCCGACGAATTTCGTCGTTGTCCGGACGCGTTACACGAGGACGCACACGCAGCCCAAACGCCACGTTTTCCAATACGGTCATATGACGGAACAGGGCGTAATGCTGGAACACAAACCCGACGCCGCGATCACCAACGTTGGAATTTTCCATGTTCTGCCCGTCGAACAGGATCGGCCCGCTGCCGCCGTCCGCTTCCTCCAGCCCCGCGATGATTCGCAAAAGCGTCGTTTTTCCAGAACCGGACGGTCCCAAAAGCGCCACCAGCTCGCCGGAATCCACGAATACCGACACGTTGTTCAGGGCCAGAAAGTTGCCGAATGACTTCGTGATGTTTTGAACTTCAATACTCATTTTACTTCGACTCCTGTTCCCGACTCGTTTTCTTTTCCACGATGGTTTTCAAGACCAGCGTCAGGATGGCCACCAACGCCAGCAACGTCGAAACCGCAAACGGTGCCACCGGGTTGGAACCGTGGTACAGCTCCTCAATCAAAAGTGGCATGGTGTTCATCTTTCCCCCGCTGCACACCACCCGGACGGCCCCATATTCTCCCATGGCACGGGCATTGCAAAGAATAATCCCGTAAAGCAACGCCCACTTGATGTTTGGAAGCGTCACGCGGTAGAAAATCTGCCAGCCGTTCGCTCCCAGCACCCGCGCCGCCAATTCCTCCTCGTTCCCCTGCGACTCCATGATGGGAATCAACTCGCGAGCCACGAACGGGAACGTGACGAACATCGTCGCCAGTACCGCTCCGGGAGTGGAAAACACGATCCGGATTCCATACTCGCCCAGCCACGCGCCCAAAGGACTGCGGACACCAAATAAAATAATGAACAACAGACCCGCAATCACCGGCGATACGGCAAAAGGAAGGTCGATGAGCGAAACCAGCAGGCTTTTGCCCCAGAATTTGAACTTCCCAATGCACCACGCGGCGACCAGACCGAAAAGAATGTTCAGCGGTACGGCAATGCCGACGGTCGTCAGCGTCATGCCAATGGCCCGCAACGTGTCGCGTCGGAACAGGACGCTGGCATATTCTCCAAATCCCTTTTCAAAAGCCTGATAAAACACCAGCACAAGCGGCAGCAGCAAAAACAGCAGCATGTATACCACCGCAACGGTAATCAAAAGCCACCGCACGGGGGCCGGTTCATCGGTATTCGTTTGAATTCGCATGATATTCCCGTACTTCCTGTCGTTAATTGGTATCGACGAATCGTCGATTCATCCAGGTCTGCCACAGGTTGATTAAAAACAGCAACACGAACGACGCCACCAGCATCGTGACCGCCACGGCCACGGCACGGAGGTCGCCTTCGTGGGAGTTTTCATTGAGCCGCTCGACAATTTCCAGCGAAACGATACGCCGCCCCGGCATACTCCCCGCAATGAAAATGACGGAGCCGTATTCGCCCAACGCCCTCGCAAACGCCATGGCAAAACCGGTGACAAGCGCCGGCCGGACGCTCGGAAAAATGACCCGCCAAAACGTCTGCCAGCGGTTGGCCCCCAGGCTCGCGGCGACTTCTTCCAGTTCCTTTTCCACATCCTCAATGGCCGGCTGGAGCGTCCGTACCACAAACGGCAGCCCGATAAACGTCAGAGCGACCAGAACACCTAAACGGGTAAAAATGATCTGGTGTCCAATGGCGTCGCCGATTTTCTGGTACAGCGTCGTCAACGCGATACCGGAAACGGCCGTCGGCATGGCAAACGGCAAATCGACCATGGCGTCGGCGATTTTTCGTAGCGGAAATTTGTACCGCACCAGCACCCACGCCACGATAAATCCAAAAAACGCGTTGATCAATGCCGCCAGAAACGATGCGCCAAACGTCAACTCAAACGACGCCACGACCGAAGCCGTTGTCATCGTCTGCCAATACTGCTCCCACGTCATTCCCCCGACTTTGAGAATCAGTCCGGCAAACGGGATGAGCACCAGCAAACTCAGGTAAACGAGGGTCAACCCCATCGTCAACCGGAATCCGGGCAATACTTTTTTCTTGCGTCGTCTCATGGTTTTTTACGTTTTCAGAAGCCCCTGGAAACTCACTGCATCATCTGGTCGAACGTTCCCCCCTCGGCAAAGTGTTCTTTCTGGACGGTTTTCCAGCCGCCAAACACCTGGTCGATGGTGAACAACTCGATTTTCGGGAAGATCGCTTCGTTCGCCGCAAGCACTTCCGGATCGGACGGACGATAAAAATTCTTCGTAACCAGTTCCTGCCCCGCTTTGCTGTAAAGGTAGTTCAAATACCCTTCTGCCAGGTCGCGGGTACCTCTTTTATCCACCACGCTGTCCACCACGGCGACCGGCGGCTCGGCGGTGATGGAAATGCTCGGAACGATGATCTCAAACGCGGCGTTGTTCTGGCCGACCGTGGTCAACAACGCTTCGTTTTCCCACGCCAGCAGCACGTCCCCCTGCCCGTTCCGAACGAACATGTTCGTGGCACCACGGGCACCGGACGGCATGTCGAGGGCGTTTTTGTGCAGCTTCTGAACGAACGCGAACGCCTTCTCCTTCGCGGCCGCTTCCTGTGGGGTGAGGGTGGTTTTGTCCTCTTTGGCCTGCCATGCGGCAAATCCTTCGGCACCCAGTTCCTTTTTCAGCTCGTACCCCCACGCGGCCAGGTAATTCCAGCGGGCGCCACCCGACGTTTTCGGGTTCGGGGTGATGATTTTCACATCCTCCCGCACCAGGTCGTCCCAATCCTTAATATTTTTGGGGTTTCCCTTGCGGACGAGGAACACGATGGTGGAAACGTATGGGCAGTTGTTGTTCGGAAACTGTTTCTGCCAGTCCGGTTTCAGCGTCTGCGACTGCTCGACGATGGCGTCGATGTCGTAAGCCAACGCAAGCGTCACGACGTCGGCTTCCAGACCATTTACCACTTTTTTCGCCTGATCGCCAGAACCACCATGGGCCTGGACAATCTCAACATCCTCGCCGGTCGTTTCCTTCCAGTGCTGGACAAACAGCGGGTTGTATGCTTCGTACAGCTCGCGAGTGGGGTCGTAGGAAACATTGGACAGCTCACGGATTTTCTTACCGTTCCAGCAACCGGTGGCGGGGAACAGCGTCGCCAGAATCGCAATCGCGACGACGATGGTTAAATTTTTCATTCTTTTTCTCCATAATAATTCCATAATAATATAGATTTAATGTCGGAAAACGTTGGGCTGCCCCAGAGGTTCCAGACGGAGTTCTCCCCATTTTCCAAGGATTCTAATATGTAAGATAACGAATTTCTGGAAAAAATCAATAGCAAAAAGTAAACAATTTAAGAAAAATAGGGGCTTTCGGCCTCCTTTATCGAAAAGGAAAAAAGTGTTATAATTGATTCTACAGGTACAATCCCTACAGAATCCAAAAGTTCCTGCGGGAAATGCTGAAAAGACGCAGAGAAATTTCTTGAAAGCAGGTAAAAAACCGATGAATGATGATAACAGACTATCGCGAAATACTGCGATAATGTTAAATTGTGACAATTACGAAGACTTTCAGGAGTAACCCGAAATGTGTCGGAAGGTGATTTATTCTCTATTTGTGGTCCTTACGGTTTTGTTGTTGGGACATGCGGCTCAGGCGCAGCAGGACGAAAACGAAGCCCTGCGAAGAATGTTTGGCTTGGGAATTCACCAGTATAATGCCGGTGATTACGAAAAGGCCTACAATACGCTTTCCGAGTGCGTGGAAGCGAAATCGAAGAATCCGAGCGTGTTTTATTTCCGGGGGCTTTGCCTGATGCAGTTGGGCCGGACGGACGACGCGGTGGGGGATTTCGAGGAAGGTGCCGCCATTGAGCTGAAATATGCCAATTCTAACGCCCAGATTCAGGTGGGGTACGATCTCCAGAATGTTCAGGGCGGGACGCGTATGGTTTTGGAGAAGTATCGGACGGAAGCGAAGTTCCGGGCGTTCCAGAATCGTCAGGACGCGATGAATCTTCAGCG
Source organism: Planctomycetia bacterium (assembly GCA_030535245.1). Taxonomy (GTDB): domain Bacteria; phylum Planctomycetota; class Planctomycetia; order Pirellulales; family Thermoguttaceae; genus RGIG3701. Next base: position 17,402 of record JAUNBJ010000078.1, read on the forward strand.
GCAGGCCCGTACGGTGGATGCGGGCACGGCGTCGGAGGGGGGACTTTCCGTGACGGGCGGCTACATGTATGACGCTCCGGGCAGCGAGGTTTACGACCCGACGGCGGGAGCCGGGGAGACGGGGTTGGACAATCCGCTGGAAGAAGGGGACGGCGAACAGACCGAGGAAACGACCGAGGATTCGACGGACAGTCTGGACAGCACGGACGATTTGGAGAATACGGACGACGACGAAGCTGCCGCGGACGATGAGGAAGCCGCTGACGACGAAGAAGACGTCGACGCCGACGAAGCCGCCGGGCAGGCAGGGCAGGCCGGCGTGCCAGAGCACGACCCCGGCGACGGCGATCGCACGCATGCCCTCGATGTCGGTGCGGAAGTCGCGCGGCACC
>JAUNBJ010000079.1 GCA_030535245.1 Planctomycetia bacterium
CGCTCCCGGTCGTACCGGGTCCTCTCAAACTCTCCTTCAAAAAACTTTCAGTGCGATCACTACGTTCGCTATAATTGTTTATTTTCTTTTTATACTATTGTTGCGTCCTTCTTATAAATTGTGGCAATGTCTACGGAGGGGTGGGCGTCCTCGCCCACCAAAAAAGGCGTTAGCCTTTTCCTAACCTTTTGTTAGGGCTTACGCCCTAATGGGTGGGCGGGGACGCCCACCCCTCCGAAAACTTTTAGACGAATATTATTTATTTTTTGGACACAACACTATTTATAATATGGATGCAGCAGTAGTCGCTCCGTTTTCCTTATTTTGCTCTTGGGCACCCTTGATTATGGTTTGGGCGGGGTGTAGTGGAGCGAGGCCCAGTATCGACCTTCCACGTCATAGGGGTCGATGGGCGTTTTGGGGGTGGTGGTCATGGGAAGGATGCCGTAGCGAATCATTTCACGGAGATAACCCCATCGTGGAATGAAAACCTGCGGGCAGTTTTCTCCGTTGTTGACGCTGGGATGGAGCATGCTGAAACGGTTGTCCTCCTCAAGAATATATTTCCGGCCACGCTGGATGTATTTCAGAATGGTCTGGTAGTCGGGGTCGGAAGTGTCGGTAAATACAGGAGTTCCGCTCTTGGCCTGGCAGGTTCCCAAACCACCGGCCTCCTTCGCCAACGGGCCGCGGAGGACTTTTGACTTTTCGGGATACGACAGGTTGTAGATTTCATGCCGGTTGAAACGTCCGCTCTCCTCACACATCGTGTGGGCGAGATACATGTTTTTCTGCGGCGGGTAGTAGGTCGCTTTGTACTCGGTGTTGAGGCCGTAGGTGCCGATTTTCTTTTCCTCCTCCGTGGGGCAGTGGCAGCCGTCGCAGCGTCGCCGAATAACCTCCTCCGACGCGGCGGTTTCCGGCCATGCCCGATCGTTGCGGATGTTGACGTGGGCAACGTAGTACCCCAGCCCACCACATCCACTGGCGGCGTAAATCCCGGCGTAATTCGCTCCGGCATCGAGCCAGTGACGGATGATTTTCAGCTCCTGTTCCGACATTTTCACCCCTTCATGCCCTTCCTCCATCAGTTTCAGGAGTCGGCTGGAGCCTGTCCCAATGGCGTAGGGGGGGAAATCTCCCATGGAGCGGTTTCGGTTGTCGCCAAAGAGTTTTCGCCACGACATCTGCATGTAGCCAAACGTGTAGAGCGGATTCCAGTCGCCAGAGATATTGACCCCCCCTTCTTCCCGGTCGTGGTTGTGGCAGGCGAGGCAATGTTTGTCGAGAATGGGCTGAATATCGCGGGGAAAACTGAAAATTTCCGGGACCCCCTCCACAGGCTCCGGTCGAACGGCCACGGTACGCAGGAGGTGGTTCAGCCGATCGCGGTCGTCGGCATTGGGGGTTTCGGTACGCTCCTCGTGACAGCCGATACAGGTCGTCATCTCCCCTGGCATGACGGCGACGAAGGAGTGCATCCGCTTAACGCAATGCCCCTTTTCGTCCATGGCACAGAAAAGGAAACTTCGCTTGGCGGGGAGGTGGAAATAGGCACTTCCCTCCGGCGAAACGGGAACCGAACCTATCAGACGCTCGACGGAAAACGTTCCTTCGTTGGAAATCATATCCATCCCGCCCGAAAAATTGACCGGTTTGGGGAGGACTTCGTAAATCAGGAGATTTTTGACCGTTCCCGGAGGGACATCTTTCATTCGGCGACCACGGTAAATGTTGACCAGGGCGAGCGTTCCGTAGTCTTTCGTCGGGTCGGTCTGGTCAACCAGAATTTCCTCCCGCGGACGTTTCATCACAGGACGCGGTTCGCCAATCCAGAAATCTTCCTTGCGCAGTTCCTCAGGGAGTTGGTACAGCACCTCCTCCTCTCCATTGCCACGCACCAGCACGATTTTCGTCCCTGCCGCAGCGAGGAAGTGGTTTTCGGAAAACGCCCACGGATCGGAATGGTCGGCAGGTTTTTTGGAAATGGGTCGGACGGCCTGCGGATTTTCCGGCTTCAGACGGGTATCCAGAACGACGATTCGGCCATAATGCTCCCGTCGTCCATGGCCGGGGGAGAACGTGCAGACGATTTTCTCCGTGCCGGGAATCGGTTTCGGAGCCAACATCGCGTCCCAGGAGGCGAAATTTCCGTAAAGAATCATCTGCCGAGTCCCGTCGGGATTCATCGTCCAGAGATGATGGTACGTTCCCCAATGGCGATCGACATATTCCCACCGCATGTGCGCCACCCGCCCGTCGGGGAGCATCCATGGCGTGTTGTCCTGCTCGACATTGGCAGAAATTTCGTGGATATTCGTTCCATCCAGGTTGCACTTGTGCAGCGTTCCCACCTGCGTATAATAACATTGCACATACCGTTTGGCACGGGTGGAACAGAAAATGATCTGGTCGTCGGGAGTGTAAATCGGCTCGTAATCGTCCCAGCCGGGAGGAGCGTAATCCTGCCTGCCGTCCAGATTTTCCGGGGAACGTCGGATTTCGGTCGTCTCCAGCGGCGTGACTCCGGGCGGGATGGCAATCGGCGTATCTTCGCCCAGCCCGGTGATTTGCCGCAAACCTGTCCCGTCCAGATTCATCTCAAAAAGACTGTAATGCTTTTTCCCACAGGGAAGATACGAAAAAATCAGCTTTTCCGCATCGTAGTGAATCTGCGGGTCGCGGACGTTTCCCTTGGGATCGTCCAGGATTTTGCGAACCTGACGTGTCGTGGTGTTGTAAATCCAGATCGCCCCGCCCGAATTGCGTGGAAAAGGAACCCGGCAGGAATTGTCCGCATAGTAGCCAATATTCGCGTACCAGTGGCCGTCGAAGCTGGGTTTTCGCGTGACGAAAAGAATCTCCTCCGGCATTCCCGCCGCCCGAAACTCCCCCAACCAATCCGCATACAGCGTAGAAAACCAGCAACTCCAAAAACAACTAATCCAAAAAAACGTTCGCATATCCACTCCAGATCAAGGCAGGCCCTCTCCATTCTCCCAACTCCTACCATTATAAAAAACCCCTTCCCACGCCAACAGGGGGGGCTTGGGGCCAGGCAAAACATAATGAAATAATGAATCGGTGCAATTGTGAACACGCGCAACGATAGCGTCGGCCTTTAGGCCGATTGCGCTGTCCGAAGCGATGGATTTTCACTGCCATGCACCACGAGAATCGACACAAACGGCCTAAAGGCCGACGCTATCCCCCCACTAAATTTGCAGGTACCCCCTTCCTGGAAAATTACCGGCAGGGAGGGTCTTTGTTTATTTCGTGAACGTGGTACAATCTCAGACGCTAATATTCTGATGGAATCCCGTTTTTCAGGAGAAATTCATGCCACGCTATAATCCGTCTGTCGTCGAACCGAAATGGCAGCAATTTTGGGAAGAAAACAAAACGTTTGCCGCGCCGAAAATGCCCGGAGCTGAAAAGAAGTACGTCCTGGACATGTTCCCGTACCCAAGTGGCAACGGACTGCATGTGGGGCATCCGGAAGGGTACACCGCCACCGACATTGTGGCCCGATTCAACCGTATGAAGGGGGTTAGCGTCATGCACCCCATGGGTTGGGACGCGTTTGGTCTGCCTGCCGAGCAGTATGCCAAACAGACGGGGATTCACCCACGTTTGACGACGGAAAAGAATATCGCCACGTTCCGCCGTCAGTTGAAAATGCTGGGGTTCAGCTACGATTGGGATCGCGAGGTAGCGACGACCGACGTGGAATATTTTCACTGGACGCAATTCATTTTTTTGGTACTGTTCGACACGTGGTTTGACGTAAAGATGCAGAAGGGGCGTCCGATTGCCGAGCTTCCGATTCCGGACGACGTGCGGGCGGAGGGGGCCGATGCGGTGGAGCAGTACAAGAACGACCATCGTCTGGCGTATCAGCTTGAGGCGCCGGTGAACTGGTGTCCCGTTTTGGGGACGGTGCTGGCCAACGAGGAGGTGATCGACGGTCTGAGCGAACGGGGCGGTCATCCGGTGGTGCGTATTCCGATGAGGCAGTGGATGTTGCGGATCACGGCGTATGCCGACCGTTTGGCGGGCGATCTGGACGGGGTGGACTGGAGCGAAAGCATTAAAATGCTCCAGCGGAACTGGATCGGCCGAAGCGTGGGTGGCGAGCTGGATTTCTTTATTGGCACGACCTCCCAGAGTGGCAAACCGTCGGCGGCGGAGTATGCGGCGTGGAAGGAATCGCGTAAGGCGAAGGCGTTTCCACGCAAGCCGGACGTGGACGTGCTTCGCGTTTACACGACGCGTCCCGACACGCTGTTTGGGGCGACGTACATGGTCGTTTCCCCGGAACATCCGCTGGTGGGGCGGTTGACGACTCCGGAAAATGCGTCGCAGGTGGAGGAATACTGCCGTCAGGCCGCGTTGAAAAGCGATCTGGATCGTACCGAGCTGGCGAAAGAGAAAACGGGGGTTTTCAGCGGTTCGTATGCGTACAATCCGGTCAACGACGCGTTGGTGCCGGTCTGGATTGCGGATTATGTGCTGGCGAACTACGGGACGGGGGCGATCATGGCGGTGCCGGCCCACGACACGCGGGACTTTGATTTTGCGAAGAAATACGGCATTCCGATGATTACGGTCGTCGATCCCACCGATGGGGATCCGGAGTCGCGGCGTCAGCTTTTGAACAACGAGGCGGCGTTCACGGTGGACGGTCTGGCCATGAACAGTGGTCCGTTCAACGGCCTGCCGACGGCGGAGGTAAAGACCCGAATCATCGCGTGGCTGGCCGACGAGGGGCTTGGACGCAAGGCGGTCAATTACAAACTTCGCGACTGGCTGTTCAGTCGTCAGCACATTTGGGGCGAACCGTTCCCCATTTTGCACGAGTTGGACGATGAGGGCAACCTTACTGGGCGGGTGCGGATTCTGAAACCGGAGGAGTTGCCGGTCGATTTGCCGAAGATGGAGCAGTTTATTTTCCCGCCGCTGGCCAATCCGGAACCGCCGTTGGAGCATGCTCCGAAAGAGTGGCTGTACGTGACGCTGGATGGTAAAAAGTACAAACGCGAAACCAACACCATGCCGCAGTGGGCGGGGTCGTGCTGGTATTATCTGCGGTATCTTGACCCACGAAATGGGGAGCGTTTTGTCGATCCGGAAATCGAAAAGGCCTGGATGCCGGTCGATTTGTACGTCGGGGGGGCCGAACATGCGGTGTTGCACCTGCTGTACGCACGGTTCTGGCACAAGGTGCTGTTCGATCGGGGGTACGTTTCGACTTGCGAACCGTTCCACAAGCTGGTGAATCAGGGAATGATTCTGGGCGAAATGGAGTATACCGCGTTGAAGGATACCGAGGGGCGATGGGTTTCGCTCGACGAGGTGGCGAATGTTCCGGAAGGCACGTTGCAAAGCGTGAGGGTGGCTTCGACCGACGTGCAGAAGATGGGCAACGTGTTTGTGCTGAAGTCCGACCCGGCGATTCGCGTGGATTGTCGGGCGTTTAAGATGTCCAAAAGCCGTGGCAACGTCATTAATCCGGACGATGTGGTGAAGGAGTACGGGGCCGACTCGCTGCGGCTCTACGAGATGTTCATGGGGCCGTTGGAATCGGTGAAGCCGTGGAGCGTGGAAGGGGTCATGGGGGTGCGGAACTTTCTGGATCGCGTCTGGCGTATGATCATCGACGACCGGGCCGAGGAAATGGTCTTGTCCCCCGCCGTGAAAGATGTGCCGTGCAACGAGGAACAGGCCCGCGTGTTGCACCGGACGATTCGTGCGGTCACGACGGATCTTTCGTCCATGCAGTTCAACACCGGAATTGCCCGGATGATGGAGTTTGTCAATTTCTTTGGCAGGCAGGAAACGCGTCCACGGGAAGCGATGGAGAAGCTGGTGCTGTTGCTTTCGCCGTACGCTCCGCACATTGCCGAGGAGTTGTGGCAGGTTCTGGGGCATTCCCAGACGTTGGCGTACGAGCCGTTCCCCACGTTTGACGAGGCGGCGATTGCCGAGTCGCATGTGGAAATTCCGGTGCAGGTCAACGGAAAACTTCGTTCCAAGATCGTGCTGGCCGCTACGAGTGACGCTGCCGCAACGGAAGCTGCCGCGATCGCCGACGAAAAAGTAAAACCATGGCTGGAGGGCAAGACGATTGTCAAAAAAATCATCGTCCCCGGCCGGATGGTGAACCTGGTCGTTAAATAATTGATAATTGATAATTATCAATTATCAATTGCCCATAAGTTTTAGCAACTCGCGGATACCTTTTTTTGCGAGACCTAAAAGGGCGGTGAGTTCGTTTTCGTCGAAGGTTGCTTCCTCGCCGGTGCCTTGAATTTCGACGAAGCGTCCGGCCCCTGTCATGACGACGTTCATGTCGACCGCTGCGGCGAAATCTTCCTGATAGCACAGATCCAGAAGCGGTTCGCCATCCACGATTCCCACGCTGACTGCCGCGACGTAATCGTTTAGTGGGAAGTCGGGGTCTCCGGGTTGCAGGGTGGAAAATTCGTCGATGGAGTGGATGGCGTCCAAAAGGGCGATCATCCCGCCGGTAATGGAGAGGGTTCGTGTTCCGCCGTCCGCCTGGAGCACGTCGCAATCGACCGTTACCAGACGCGGGCCGAGTTTTTTCAGGTCGGTCACGGCCCGAAGGCTGCGGCCGATCAGGCGTTGGATTTCCGTGGAGCGTCCGTCCACTTTCCCGTCGCGGTCTCGACGTTTGCGGGGCGAGGTGCTTCCTGGGAGCATGTTGTATTCGGCCGTAATCCAGCCATGTCCATCCTCCGGATTCATCCAGGGGGGGAGTTTATCGGAAATGCTGGCCGTGCAGAGCACCATGGTTCCTCCGGATTGGATCAGCACGCTTCCCGGCGTTTTGTCGGTGAAATTTTTGTGAATCGTAATGGCACGCAGGGTGTCTTTTTCCCGTCCGTCTGTCCGCATGATTCAGTCTCCTTTTACGTAATACCTGGTAATATCGATGCCGCCGTGGACTTCTTCCTCGACGAATTTCATTCGGGATTCCAGCCGTTCCATGGATCGCATGAGTTTTTCCAGGATCACTTCCCTGGAATCCCCCGGCAGTCGGCGAGGCACTTCGGGATAATTCAAATGGCGTTGAAGGGCTGAAAAGAGGTACATGGGGTCTTTCCGCCGGTTGGCCAGTGCAATGCGTCCCTCTTTTTCACCGAACAAAAACGGTTTGCCGGGATCCTGCCGCCGAACGATCGGATAATATGCGCTGCGGACGTAGATCAGCTCGGCAACGTCGATCACGCCCAACTGCCGACGTACCCAGAGAATCCACTGACGCCATTCGTCGTCGAATACCGGGTCGCCCGCCACCGCTTTCAGTCCGCGGTCGTAATGGAGCCGGTTCCGGCTGATCGCTTCAAACTGGTACAAAAACAACGCCTGCGGTGGAAGCGCGTCGGCCCGACACTTCGCTTCCCGTTCCAGCAAAAGCAGGGCGATTTGGAAGTCAAACTTTCCGTCGTCCCGCTCCGCTTCGCTCATGACGAACGTCTGGAAGGGTGTAAAATAATGCGGCATTCCGGCCATTGCGTCGGCCATGCTGCCGGTATGTTTCAGGGTGGACGCCATGTACTCCATTGCCATGGGGAGCCGGGTGGTGGCGAGGATTTCGTGCTGGACGGTAATCATCAGCTCCTGCGTTGCCGTTTCGTGCATACGTTCCCGGAGCACCTTGAAAAGGTACGCCTGCTCGATATATTCCTCACGTGGCAAAACGGAGCCTGGGTCTTTGGGTGGGTTACTCATGAAGTCCATTGTATTGCAATTATCCCTCTTTGGCAAGGAGAACCGACGCGTTTGTGGAAAAAAGGAGTACATGGAGCGTTTCTTTTCGGATTTTTGGTATTTTCAAATTTCCCACCGCTTGACAACAAAACCCTGCGTGGTGTACAATGGCGGTGCTATGGCCAATGGTTTGTTGAATTGACAATTGATAATTAGGCGTTTTTGAGTGGACTCCTATCCCTAGGGCGTTGCCCCAGGCTATTGAAATTGCCCCGTTGGGGCATATGGGGGAATAACGTTTTTTATATTCCCCCGTTGGAGCGTGAGATTAGTGACGCTACTCAAAAAACGGTTGGAATAAAACCAATTATCAATTATCAATTCCCCAGCCTTGGTTCTTACTACGGGAAGAAGTATCAGAAAAGAGGATTGTATGCTGAAATTACACAACGCGATGTGGCCGGGAGTTGTTGGGAAGGGGCAGCCTGGAACGGAACCCTGTATTGATCTGGACACCATGCTCGATTTGACTGCCAACGCGGAATTTGAGGGGCATAAATTCGATGGGGTGGATCTGTTTCTTGCCGCGCCGCATATCGACATTGACAGTACCGACGAGGATTTGAAGGTGTTGGCCGACAAGGTGCGTTCTCGCGGGCTGGTCATGGGGTCGTGTGTTGCGCCCATCTGGGCGGGCTGCGGGGGGGGGAGTGCCATGGGCGACCGCGAGGAACGTCGGAAATTTTGCGACATGGTTCAAAAGGCGTGTCGGCTTGGCATGAAGCTGCGGGAAATGGGGATTCGTCCGGAGGGGGTGATTCGTGTGGATTCTTCGTGTGGCGTGGCGGAGTGGAGTGCCGACCCGATTGCCAACACCAACAGGATCATCGAGACGTTCACCGAGGCGTGCAAGATCGCGTCGGACTGTGGCGAGCGGCTGGCGGCGGAGGGGGAGATATGCTGGGGGGGGATGCACTCGTGGAAGTGGATGCTCCGGGTGCTGGAAGGGGTGAGTTGGCCCGAAGTGTTTGGGCTTCAGGCCGATTTGGCGCACACCATGCTTTACCTGTTGGGATACAATGCGCCGGAGGATCGTATTCTTCCGGAAAATTACGACTGGCAGGACACCGACACGTTGTACGCAGGGTTGGAGACGCTGACGTCGTACCTGCGTCCGTGGATGATCGACTTCCATGTGGCTCAGAACGACGGGACGGTTTTCGGTTCGGGAAGTCACGACAAAACCGGCCATCACTGCCTGCCCGACGACCCGAACGGCAAGCTGGACATTCCGCGTGCCGCCAAATACTGGCTGTGCGACGAGAACGGCACGTTCACCGGTGCCGTGGAGCATCTCTGTTGGGACGGCTGCATGTTCCCCAACGCACTGATGACGCGGCAGGAGACGTGGAATCACGTGTTGGCCGCCATGGTGCGGGTGCGGGAAGCGTGCTGTTCGTAAGCAAGGTAACCGCGTATTCGTTATTGGCAACTTCTAAAAAGTCACTTAACCCTAAAGGAATGAAGATGAAAGAAATTCGCATTGGTCAGATTGGTACCGGCTTCATGGGCCGCACGCACTCAAACGCTTATTTGCAGGTTCCCCGTTTTTTCAATACCGGCTACAAACCGGTGCTGAAATGCGTCTGCTCGCTGGACAAAACGTTGCCGGAGTACGCATCGAACTGGGGCTACGAATCGATGGAGACGGACTGGCGGAAAGTCATCGCCCGGGACGATATCGACCTGATTGACATTGTGGTGCCGAACAACTTACACCACGACATCGTGATTGCCGCAGCGGAGGCGGGGAAGATGGTGGTTTGTGAAAAGCCGCTGGCCATGAACATGCAGCAGGCGGAGGAGATGGTCGCCGCCGTGGAAAAAGCGGGCGTGGCGAATCTCGTTTCGTTCAACTACCGTCGGGTTCCTGCCGTCACGCTGGCCAAGCAGCTCATCGAGGAGAACCGGATTGGGCGTCCGTTCCACTACAACGCTACGTACGATCAGGATTACACCATTTCGGCCAATGTGCCGCAGGGGGGGGCGTCGTTGTGGCGTCTGGACTCCAAAGTCGCGGGAAGCGGCGTGACGGGCGACCTTTTGGCCCACTCGATCGACCTTGCCGAGTGGCTCAACGGCCCGATTACTCGCGTGACGGCCAAGACGGAGATTTTCATCAAGGAACGGATGCACCTGGAAACGGGCAAGATGATGCCGGTCACAATCGACGACGCGTGCATGTTCCTGGCGGTTTTCCAGAACGGTTCGATCGGTACGTTCCGCAGTACCCGATATGCTCGTGGTCGTAAAAACTACCAGACGTTCGAGTTGAACGGCGAAAACGGCGCGGTTTATTTCGATTTGGAGGTTCCGCACAGCTTGCAGTTCTTCCGTTATCGCGACCCGGAGACGGGGGAAAAGACGCCGGATCATGTTGTCGGCTGGCAGTCGATTCATGTGACGCATTCCGAACATCCATACATGAACCACTACTGGGTGCCGGGAACGACGATCGGTTACGAGCACACGTTCATCAACGCGTTTGCGGATTTCCTGAATTCGTTGTCTGGCGGGCCGAAGTTCCAGCCGGACATGCGTGCCGCCATGCGGGTGCAGTACGTCTGCGATAAGGTGCTGGAAAGCGCCCGCACGGAACAGTGGGTCGATTTGTAATTTGTTCTGTAATTTTAAGGGACGCGTCCCGATTGGATTTTTGTGTGGAGGGGAGCTAAAACAAAACGCTCCCCTTTTTTATTCCATAACCGTTTGCAAACGACGGAATATCCATCGGTTTCTTTCCCGAAGGTTGTACCCGTCGGATGCTCAGGATACCGTCGCCGGTCGCCACGTCCAGCGTTTCGCCCACCGACAGCACCGTTCCGGGGGGCGTTCCGGGGGGAAGTTCCGTGGAAAGCAGCGTTGGAACCGGAAGGATCATCAACCGCACCGGAGGTTTCCCCGGCACACGTTCCCAGTCGGTGTACGTTCGCGGCCACGGCTCCAGCGCCCGAATCTGGTTACGAATCTGCGTGGCGGAACGGGTCCAATCGATGTGGGCGTCCGTTTTTTTCAATTTGGGCGCCCCGCTTGCCTGCAACGGATCCTGTGGCAGGGCGTGGTTTCGTAAATCCTCGTTGGCCGCCAGTTCATGGATCGCTCGCACGACGCATGGTGCCCCCAGCTTTGCCAGCCGCCGTTCCAGTTGGTCGGCCGTTTCGTCGGGGAGCACTTCCAGTGCGGCTTTTTCCACCATCGGGCCGGCGTCGATTTCAGGCGTGATGTAAATCACGGTAATCCCCGCAGTTTTATCGCCGTTGTAAACCGCCCACTGCACCGGAGCCGCCCCGCGATACCGGGGGAGCAGCGAGCCGTGCAGGTTCAGCCCCCCCAGCCGTGCCGCCTGAATCCCCTCCCGCGACAGGATTTGGCCGTAGTCGCAGATGAAAAACAGGTCGGCGTTCAGGCTTTTCAGGTACGCGACCGCTTCGGGCGATTTGATTTTTTCAAACCGAACGATCGGCGTTCCATGACGCATGGCGCACTGCACGATTTCCGGAGGCGGCAGCTCTTTTCCACGGGGAGAACGCGCGGCGGGCTGCGTGACCAGCGCCGCGATTTCGTGCTCCGTTTCGTAAAGCATTTCCAACGTGGGGACACCAAACGACCCCGTTCCCATGACGGCAATTCTCATATCAGTTTTCTTTGCTGATGGTGACAGATTCCATGACGTCTCCCTGCCGGATGGCGTTGACGACCTTCTGGCTTTCCGCGTCCAGCACCTTGCCAAAGACGGAATGATGCCCGTCGAGCCACGGCGTGGCGACATGGGTGATGAAGAACTGGGAACCGTTCGTGTTCGGGCCGGCGTTGGCCATGGAAACGACTCCGGGGCCGTCATGTTTCAGTTCGGGGTGGAACTCGTCGGCAAACTTGTACCCTGGGCCGCCTGTTCCCGTCCCGTAGGGGCAGCCGGTCTGGATCATGAAATCGGCAATGACGCGGTGGAATTTCAGCCCGTTATAAAAGCCCTCGGTGGCCAACTTGATGAAATTGGCAGTGGTGTTCGGAACTTTGTCCTCAAAAAGCTCGAAACGGATGGTTCCGCGATTGGTTTGAATCGTAGCGATGGAATTCATGGCGACTCCTGTTGAAAATAGTGAAAATTTACCGGGAACGCCGTTTGAAACGCGTCTTGCGGTTCTTCAGGCTGTTCTAAAGGGTATTATATCCGGGAAACGCCTCAAAGGGAAGGGTGCCCCTTGCAATTTTGGACGTTTCGTGTCAAAATAGAGGTATGGTAGCTTTGAAAAACCCAATTCCGGTGTTTGGCCGGCGGAGGTGATTTTTAGAAGATGCCGTATGTTTGAAGTATTTTTGATGTTTCAGGAGATTTACCATGAAGCTGGTACCGTTGGGAGAAAAAGTCATCGTTCGTCAACTGGAAGCCGAAACCGAAACGGCGGGGGGAATCCTGCTCCCCGAAGCGTCGAAGGAAAAACCGTGTCAGGGCAAAGTCCTGGCGGTCGGCGATGGTCGTCTGCTCGACGATGGAACCATGGCTCCCATGCAGGTCTGCGAAGGCGACCGCGTGGTATTCGATAAATACTTCGGTTGCAAAATCGAGTTGAACGGTGAGGAATACCTCATCCTGAACGAGTCGGAAATTCTGGCGGTCATTGGTTAAACAGGGACGGGAATGTCATGCATCGAAACGTGCCGGATGCCCACCTGCCGGGAATGGAACAGTCGTGGAATGTTCTTACGTTCTTTCTGGGGATGTTCCAAAAATCACAATGGCGGACGACTTTCATTCTGCTGTACGCCACGTTTGCGGTCACGTTGTGGAAGTATCTTCCCGCAGAAACTCCTCTGGTCGTTTCCACCCCTTCCGGCTGGCAGATGGTTCCGCCCGATACCGCTTTCCTGAGCTTCGTGGAAAAAACCATGGTGATGTTTGCCAACGGAAAAATCTGGGGCGCGTTCCTGTTGTTCGGGCTTTTGCCGATGGGGTTCGTCAAATTTCTTTTTCGTGAAAAGCTGGCCGATTATGGCGTTCGGTTCGGAAATCGGGCCACGCTTGGATTCACGCTGGTGCTTGTGCCCGTATTGGGCGTTGTGGGGTGGTTTTCCGGATTCGATCCTGCGTTTTACACCGTTTACCCCTATTCCCCATGGTGCCTTGGGGGGGAATCCCACTTCGCTTCCGGCTGGCCGTTTTTCGCCATGTACGCCGTGATGTACCTGTTCCTGTACTATTTTAGCTGGGAATTTTTCTTTCGTGGCTTTTTGCAGGTTGGAACGGAAGCGTCCGTCGGTTGTTTCAACGCCATCCTTTTGCAGACCATGCTTTCTACCGTCGTCCATTTCGGAAACCCATGCAGCGAAACCCTGGCCGCCGTGGGGGCGGGGATTCTCTGGGGATTCCTCGCGTACCGTTGCCGTTCGCTCCTGACCGGCTGGCTCCAACATGCCTCGGTCGGAATCTTGCTGGATTTCTCCCTGCTTTGGCACGTAATGTCGCTGTAATTACTCCTGAAGCAGGTGGTTCATCGCCTCCTGCAGCGCCTGCCCCCGCTCCCGCATCTCCGAATCTTCCGATTCCAAAAGCGACTGGGCATGTTTCCGTTCCTGCTCCAGCAGCTTTTCCCGCATTTCCGATTCCTTCAGCAGAATCTGCCGCACACGAAAGAGTTGCCGCTTGGCCACTTCCAGATATTGCCGGATTTTCTGAATATCTTCCTGCGTTAATATGTTGTCCGGCCGCCTTTCCGAGGCAGCGTCGTAAAACGTGACGAACGCCTCCAGATTCTTCATCGCTACGGCTGGCTGATTAGGAAGATTATGAATCGCGTTTTGATAATCACGCTCCACCGGATGAACCGACCGCGCAAACTGCCGCGTCCGGGAGTTGGCCCGCAGCCGCTTTTCCAGACGATCCAGATCCAACTCCGTCTGGAGTTCCTGCACTTTGGCCGATCGCGGGTCGTTCGGATACACGTTTAAAAAGAGCTGGATGTTCTTCGCATACCGGATTGGGTCGGACGGTTTTTCATCGTCGGCCACCTGCATGATCCGATGGTACAACACATCCGCCTCAGGAGGCGTCGTCCACCACGCAATCCCCTGCGCTGCCGCCAATCCAAAGAATGCCGTGGCGACCAGAATCGCCGCCAATCCTCCCCAGGGAGTTTCCCAAAAATGCGACCCACGCGACGCGTTTTCCTCGCCAACCTCCACGAAACGCCGTACCCCCAAAGCGGAAAACTCCGCCTGGGGCGTTTTCTCCATCACCGACGGAACCACCCCCGGAAGCATCGGCTCGACCCCCGTCTCCTGACTGGCCCGTTCCGCCTGGGCATCCTCCGCCCGCTTCGATTCCTCCTCCCCAAACGACGCGTACCAATGGTCGTCTTTTCCCCGGCCATTTTCCAGCACGACGTTTTCAATCGCCGGTGTCGCCCCCATTTCGTCCGAAACCACCACCGGAAACGTCGCCACCGCTTCGTCCGTACATTCGTTCGCGATCATCTCCAGCTGACGCAAAAGCATAAACGCCGTCTTGGGCCGCTTTTCCGGGTCACGCTCCAAAAGACGCCCGATCAGCTCGTCAAACTGCGGCGGGATCCTCACCCCCATCTGGCTGGGGCGACGCGCTTTGTTCAACGTGTGCTGATGTACGATGTCCGCTAAATTTTTCCCCTGAAACGGCGGGTGTCCGGCCATCAGCGAAACCAGTACCGCCCCGAAACTGTATAAATCCGTCCGCGCCGTCACCGGTTGCGCCGTCGCCTGTTCGGGGGCCATGTACTCGATGGTTCCCATCACGCTGCCAGCGTCGGTCAGCTTGGAACCCCCAAACAACGTTGCAATCCCAAAATCCGACAGCTTCACCGTCCCGTTCGACGTCAGAAGCAAATTTCCCGGCTTCAAATCCCGATGAATGATCCCATGGTCGTGTGCACAGCGAAGCGCCGAGCAAATCTGAATTGCCATTGCCAGCGTTTCTTTCCACGAAAACCGCCGCCCCGACGCAATTTCCTCCTCCAGGGAGTTTCCCTCGATCAATTCCATGGAGAAATAGAACGTTTCTTCTTCCTGGCCATACCCGTACAATCGGATAATATTCGGATGCCGCAGTTGACGCAGCGCCTCGATTTCCTGCTCGAAACGGAGGCGAAAACTTTCGTCGGAAGAAAGCAACGACGAGAGAACCTTCACCGCAACCGGAGTGTGTGTATTTTCCTGCCAACCGGCAAACACCGCACCCATGCCACCACGACCGATACGGTGTTCCAGAACATACGGACCCATTTTGGACGGCGATTTATTGGACATAACAACCCACCAGGAATTTCAGACTACCCGAATGCCCATTATATCCCCACACCGTCCGAAAAGGAAGTCCCCCTCCGAAAGATTTAGAGACCCATGTTCTCGATATGTTTCTCGGAACCGACGGTCAGACCGCGAAGTTTGGAAATCAAATCCTCCTTCGACAGCGATCCCTTCTCCGCACGGGCTTTCAACTGAGCAATCTTTTCCTTGCGGTGACGGCGACGTTTAATTTCCTTACCACGTTCGTTGCTGGGCACTTTCCTTACCTCCAGATTGATGGGGACAAAACAATATTTGTGAAAATAATATCGTGACATTGTACCCCGAAAACCCCATTCGTCAAGGGGTGCCTGCAAATTTTGGGGGGAGTTGAGTGGTTAGCGTCGGCCTTTAGGCCGTTCGCGTTGATGTTCGTGGTGCATGGCGGTGAAAATCGATCGCTTCGTGCGGTGCAAGCGGCCTAAAGGCCGACGCTAACGGTGCGCGTTTTAGCAAGTTTCCGGCGAAGGGCACAAAGTCCCAGAAGCAGCAGCATCCACGAAGCTGGTTCTGGAACGATCGGCGTTTGGGAGAAGACGACGTTCGCTCCGGTGGCGGTGTTGAACTCGCTGAAATCCCACAACGCGTAGAAACTGTTGGTGGGAACCTGTACCAGGACGCCGCCCAGCTCCACCGCCTGAGCGTTCAGGTTTTTATTCGCGTCGTTCAGCCAGGTAACGAACATGTCGAGCAAATCGGGATCTTCCCACAGTCCGGTGTAGAACGTAAAGCCGTTATTGTCCGCTGAAATCTCCGCAACACCACGGTTGCTTCGATCGTCAGGAAGAAGGTCGGTTCGTACCTTGGCAAAAATATTGTTCCCGTCTTGGGAAACCGTGAAATAGTCCGAATCCGTCAATCCACCGGCGTCGCCGGAAGCGTTTTCTATCAGGGTAAGAGATTCGTTCTTCGCGAACTGGAGTCCTCCGCCAAAGTCGGCCGTCAGCGTTCCGTCCAACGTGGTCGTACCGGAAACGGTGATGGGGGTGAATCGGTTGTCGTCCATGACGAACTTCAACGAGGAGCCGTTGTCTGGAAGGAACAGGTTCACCGTCGTGACGGAGGTTGCACCGCCGGAAACCGTCATCGTTCCCTTGCCCCCCAGTCCGACGCGAAGATTTATCGTTACGTCCAATGTACCGCCGGTGACATTCACGGTTCCGCTGGCACCATCGGTATGACCGATACAGAAGTAAGCTCCTTGAACGTCCCCACCTTCGATATTCAGGGTACCGGTACCGGTGCGGCCCGTGTACAGGTTGTTGGTGAAACGAACCGTGCCTGCGGAAATCGTCGCCGTTCCCGTGCCTGCGTTACCGATGTACATGTCTCTGCCGGTCACCGCACCGCCGGTGAGGCTCATGGTTCCGTTTGCACCAGCGTAATGACCGATACTGAAGTCAGTTCCTGAAACGTTCCCACCTTCGATGTTCAGGGTACCGGTACTGTAGTGGCCCGTGTACAGGTGGTTGGAGAACGTAACCGTGCCTGCGGAAACCGTCACCGTTCCCGTGCCTGCGTTACCGATGTGCATGTCTGTGCCGGTCACCGTACCGCCAGCGACGTTCATGGTACTGTTTGCTCCCGCAACGGATCCTAAATTGAGGGTATTCATTTCGGCATACGTCGCGCATTCTCCGGTATTCCCGAAGCTCAGTTCCCCGTTGCCCACCCCAACACTGCTGGACACGGTAAGTTTTGCACTATCGATGAGCGTTATCGTCCCCTTACTGGTTGTCGAGTTCCCGACGTATAGTTGATCTTCCAAAGTCGCTTGGGAATTACCGCTCATGGCGAGACTCCCCGTGCTACCATCTCCACCGATATACAGCGTCCCCGCCGCAGTCAGCGTGGATTTCCCCTCCATGGTCAGCGAGGCCGTCACCCCAACGCCATAACCGATGTTGGAATGCTCGTTGCCAGCGGATGCTCCCAAAGTCACGCTCGCAGTATCCGACATATTCATGTTGGCCGTGAGCGTTTTATCCGCCACCCCGTAGTTGCTGAACCCCAGGATGAATCGGTCGGCAGAGAAAGACGCATTATTCGAAAGGTTCAACGTCGCGGTGTAGTCCCCGGTCCAGGTCGGCGTGTTGTTTTTCCATGCGGTACCAAAACGAAACGTACCGTTTTTTGTGCCGTCGGAATGCGTGTAAGCAAACGTCCCGCCGGAAATGTCCCACGTCGTCGTGCCACTCGACGCCGCGACCAATGCCCGTTTCTGATTGATGGTGAACGTTCCCCCGGTCATCGTCAGGTTGCCCGTAAAAGAATTGAACGTACTGTCGTTCCCCTGCGTGAATCGCCCCCCCCCCAGAGTGCCCATTCTATGCCCGCGATCGCCAGCCCTATCACCACCATCTGCAATGTTCGCATCGTTTTTTCCTTATATTGCAAAACTCCATCCGGCCCATAGCCAAACCACTACAAAAAACTCACTTCATCCATTATAGCCCCACATGTTCCCCATGTCAACAAAAAAATTATATAAATAATGAAAATTAATAATGAATATTTTTATATAATAAAGAAAGACGGAAGTTAATTGATAATGGTTAATGGTAAATGGTTAATGGTTAATTATTTCGATTCCATCCTTTTTTGTGAAGGGATAAGCCTTCTCTTACACAAATAAAACAGTACT
>JAUNBJ010000080.1 GCA_030535245.1 Planctomycetia bacterium
ATTATCAATTATCAATTAAAAAAGGATTTTCTCGGCGTCAAAGACCGGCCCTTCGGTGCATGTCCGGCAGTAGTCCCACCCCTGCGGCGTGTCGGCTTTGCACTTCGTGACGCAGGTAAAACAGATTCCCATCCCGCACGCCATGGGAGTTTCGAGCGAAACGTGACACGGAATCCCCCTGGATACCGCAAAGGCAGCGACTTTTTTTAACATCGGCAGGGGGCCGCAGGTGTACAGGTGCGGCGCTTCCCGAATCGCGTCGGAAAGCAGGTCCGTTACGAACCCAGGATGCCCCATGCTGCCGTCGTCCGTGGCAATCCGCAGTTCCAACCGGTCGGGGGAAAGGGCCTGAAAATCCTCAACGCACGCCAGATGCGCCTTATCCCGACACCCCAAAAGCAACGTGACTTTTTCCACCCCCGGACGGTTCAAAAACGCCTGAGCCAGCAAATACAACGGCGTCTGCCCAATTCCGCCCGCAACCAGCACCGGATTTTGGCACGTTTCGTCGATGGGAAAACCATTCCCCAGCGGCCCCCAGAACTCGATCGCCATGCCGGGAAGTTGGCGGGCTAAAAGGCGAGTCCCCTCCCCCACCACGGCATAAACGACCTGCCAGGTCGGTTCCACAACACGATAAATCGCCAGCGGACGCCCCAGCAAAGGCGCCCGACATCCCGGCACCCGCAGCATGACGAACTGCCCCGGCTTGGGGGTGTAAATTTCTTCGGCGGGAGCCTCGAATCGGACGCTCCACAGGTCTTGCGCAACCCGGCGATTCTCGACAATTCGAGTGGTTCCATGATAAATGTTCATGCGTGCTTCTCTTCCCAGTCGCGGATTTCGTTTTCGTGTTGAAGCGTCAGGCTGATGTCGTCCAACGCGTTCAAAAGGCAGTGCTTGCGGAATGCGTCCACTTCGAACGGCAGGCTCAAGCCGTACGCGTCGGAAAGCGTCTGCGCCTCCAAATTCACGGTAAGCTGCCAGCCGGGATACGTCGCACACCGCTGGAACAGCGTCTCGACCTGCTCCTCCGAAAGGCGAATCGGGAGCATACCGTTTTTGAACGCGTTATTGAAGAAAATATCGGCAAAGCTCGGCGCGATGAGGACTTTGAAACCATAATCGGCCAGGCCCCACGGTGCATGTTCGCGGCTGGAACCGGAACCGAAATTCCGCCGGGTCAGAAGAATCGTTGCGTTGCGGTACTCCGGGCGATTCAGCTCAAAATCGGGATTTTCCGAGCCATCCTCGCGGAAACGCCAGTCGAAAAAGACGAACTGCCCAAAGCCGGAGCGTTCGATCCGCTTCAGAAACTGCTTCGGCATGATCTGGTCGGTGTCCACGTTGGAACGATCCATGGGGGCCACGGTTCCGGTAAAGGTCTGAAATTTTTCCATGATGGGTATCCTTTAAAAATAAAAATTATGGGTGAACATGTTTTTCACTGAAGTGTCGCATCGCCGCAATTGCCCCAAACCACTTTTCATCGGAGAAAAACGGTTGCAGCTCGGCGTGGTTGAAATCTCGATGGCTGGTAAAATGCGCATCCACGTAATCCCACTCCCGCCAGTTGGAAACGTGGTAGGGGAGATAGGAACTGGGGTGATCTCCCCAAAAAAGGTCGCGTGACATGGCTAAAAGCGCGGCGGCGCCGTTGGAAATCGCCGGTTCCGGGTGCCCCAGCAGGGGGAAAATCTGCAAAAGCCCCTCCGGAGGGATGGTTTGATGCACAAGGTGCTGCACCGGGCCATAGTTTCCCGCCATGATTTGCGTCGTGTTGTACTTCCAGATACACGCCTGAATGGGTAAAACACTGTAAAGGAAAAACAGGGCCGCGACCGTGCCGACATATTTCCGCAAAAGCCAGACGAAACGACGGCGAAGTCGGATTTTCAGGTACATCCAGAACAGCCCGACGACGACCGCCGTGGTGCCGAACAGTCCAACAACGCGCAGCGTCGTCATTCCGGTCTGGGCGATATAGACCCCAAGCCGCCAGTAAATCACCCCGCCCAACGCCACACAAAGGAGTGTCCAAAGCAGGGCGGGCGTCCAGAGTCCGCGAATCCGCACATCGCGATAAACAGCGGGACGAAAAATCATCTCCAGAACCACCGTCGCCAAAAACAGTGCGAACGTCAGCCACGCCGCCCCCTGATGGCAGTACGTCCCGTAGCAGAAATCGACCGGCGGATCCCAGTAAATCATCGAGCCAATTTCGTAAACAATTTCCAACGCGAACACCCCCACCACGGCCCAGAGCGTGTTTCGGGAAACGGCGTACCATGGGCTGGGGCATGGCTCAAGTTCCTGCTCCGGCACCGCTTCGGGCGTTTTCCAGACCCGCGGCAACAACAGCCCCACGAGCGTCGCCCCACTCATTCCCCAGCAGAGAACCTGCGTGAATTTCGGAAGGTAGCGTTCGTCCAGACGAATTTTCGCAAGGAGGTTGGAAAGCGTCTCCCGCAAAGTGGGGTTGGCGGCTACGAACAGGCTGCCGAACACGAGCACCGCCATCAGGGGAATCAACACCGCCGAACAACCGGTCGTGGAAACATGGGCCTCACGATTTTTCCGAAATCGGACAAAATAGTCGGCGATCCGTCGCGGTGTCTTTCGGACGCCAGAATCCACAAACCAAAGCAGACTCCGCAGGGTAAACTTCGCCCCGGTTCCCGCCATGACCAGAAGCCCCAAAAGCACCATTCCGCAGAAAAACGCTTGGAGCGAACCACAATAAAGCACCTTCCCCGCCGCCGCCCAGGTCAAAAGCGTCAGCAACAGCGTGGTTCCGTTGGGCCGACACCGGCACCCCAGCCAGAAAACCAGCGGCATCCCCGCCAAAAACGCCGCTTTTCCCGCCGGAGGAAAAATAGGGCACGGCAAACGCATGGATTCCAACGCCCCCTGATAAAGGCAAAAATCCACTGCCACGATTCCCAACACGACGGCTGCCATCTCCCGCCACCGAACAGGGAGGATATCCACCACGCCGCTCGGTTCCCGATTCACCACCCGGTACAGAAGTCCCAGAATACCCAGAATCGCGTATCCTATGATGATTGTCAAAAATAAAAGGAAAACAGCAAACATGGTTAATGGTTAATGGTTATCAATTATCAATTATCAAAACGTTCCCTTACAAGCGGCCGCTGCGGCGTTGGCGGGGGAGACCAGGTGCGTCCGCCCCCCTTTGCCCTGACGTCCTTCAAAATTCCGGTTGCTGGTCGAGGCGCATCGCTGTCCCGGCTGCAAGCGGTCGGGATTCATCGCAAGGCACATGCTGCACCCCGCTTCCCGCCATTGGAAACCTGCGTCGAGGAAGATTTTGTCCAAACCTTCCTGTTCGGCCTGCTTTTTGATCAATCCCGTACCAGGCACGACGATGGCCGTGACGTTCGGTGCGACGTGCTTTCCCTGGGCGACGGCGGCGGCGGCCCGCAAATCCTCGATACGCCCGTTCGTACAGGAACCGATGAACACGAAATCGACCGGGACGTCGGTCATTTTCTCGCCCCCCTGAAAGCCCATGTACGAAAGGGCCGCTTCGCACGATTTCCGTTCCGTTTCGTCGGCAAAATCTTCCGGACGCGGCACGAAACCGTCAAGTGGAATGACCTGCCCCGGATTGGTTCCCCACGTGACCATGGGGGGAATGTCGGCGGCGTCGAAAATTTCCACGCGATCGAACGTGGCCCCGTCGTCGGTCGTGAACGTTTTCCAACGCGCCACGGCCTTCTCGAACGCCTCGCCTGCCGGAGCGTACGGACGGCCCTTCAGGTACGCGAACGTCGTTTCGTCCGGCGCGACCATCCCCGCCCGGGCACCCATCTCGATCGACATGTTGCACAGCGTCATGCGACCTTCCATGGAGAGGCCGCGAATCGCCTCGCCGGTGTACTCGACGCAATACCCCGTGCCGCCCGCGACCCCCAGTTTCCCGATGATGTACAGGATCACATCTTTCGCCGTCACGCCGGGACGGAGGGTGCCGTTGACGCGAATTTCCATCGTTTTCGGCTTGTACTGCAAGAGCGTCTGGGTAGCCAGCACATGTTCCACCTCGCTCGTTCCGATTCCGAACGCCAACGCCCCGAACGCTCCGTGCGTCGCCGTGTGACTGTCGCCGCAGACGATCGTCATGGCGGGCTGCGTGATCCCCTGCTCCGGCCCCATGCAGTGGCAAACCCCCTGCCGCGGATCGTCCAGATCAAAATACGTCACGCCAAAATCCCGCGCGTTTTTCCGCAGGGTGTCGATCTGGATGCGGGCAATCTCGTCGGCAATCGGCTTGTCACGGTCGGTCGTCGGCACATTGTGGTCGGCCACGGCAAACGTCCGGTTCGGACGCCGCACTTTTCGGTCGGCCAGGCGAAGCCCCTCAAACGCCTGGGCGCTTGTGACTTCGTGAACCAGTTGGCGATCGATGTACAGGATGGTTTGCTTTCCCGGCTCCTCGCGAACGATATGCTCCTGCCAAATTTTCTCAAACAGCGTACGTGGTGTGTTCATGATTTTTCCGTATTCCAAAAGAAATCCATGCCCAAAGGCTTTCGGCAACTTCTAAAACCCACATCCCCGTTTTTGCCAAAGGGTGCGGTTTGTTGAAGGTGTCTTTCCAAACATTTCCTTTATTTTACCTCAGAATCCCGCTTTTTGCAAGGGAATGGGAAACCCCTTGAAAAAGGAAACGAGGAATGTTATACTGGGTTTTTGGAAGTTGTCCGAAACCTGTTTTTATTGAGGAGTTCCTATCGATGTGTAAATTGCCTGTGTTCATGACGAGTTTGGCGCTGCTGACGGCGGTCGCCGCGAATACCGTGACGGCCAACGACGCCGCCATTCAAGTGGCCCCCTGGGGAAAATTGCCGAACGGACAGGAGGTGTTTCGCTACACCATGGTCAACGAGAACGGCATGTCCGTCACGATCACCAACTTTGGCGCACGGATCGTGAACCTTGTCGTTCCCGATAAAAACGGTGCGATGGCCGACGTGGTGCTCGGATTCGATCATTTCGAGGACTACACGAAAGAAAACCCCTATTTCGGTGCAGTCGTCGGACGCTACGGAAACCGTATCTGCAACGGCCAGTTCACGTTGGAGGGCAAAACCTACAACGTTTCCAAAAATGAAAAGGGAACAACCTGCCTGCATGGCGGGAACATCGGTTTCGACAAGAAAATCTGGAGCGTCGAACCGATCACTACCGAAAACCTGAAACATGAGAAAATCAACCATGACGAAATCATCGGTTTTCGCCTGAGCCTGATCAGCCCGGACGGAGAAGAAGGTTTTCCCGGCACCCTGCACACGGTGATTTACTACATCATGCCCAAAAAGCAGAACGTGCTGGCCATTTTGTACGGTGCCACGACCGACAAACAGACGGTGCTGAACCTCACGCAGCATTCGTATTTCAACCTGAAGGGGGCGGGTAACGGCGATATTCTCGACCAGGAAGTGACGCTGTTCGCCGATCAATTTACCCCGGTCAACGCATCGCTCATCCCGACCGGCGAGTTGCGCGACGTAACCGGTACCCCGTTCGACTTCCGTCAGGCAACGACCGTCGGGGCGCGTATCGACGAGAACTACGATCAGTTGGTCCTCGGCGGCGGTTACGACCACAACTGGGTGCTGAATACCCGTGTCGATGAAAAATTCCGTCATGCGGCCACCGTCCGCGACCCGGCCAGCGGGCGTATCATGGACGTATTCACCACGGAACCGGGGGTGCAGTTCTACGCGGGGAATTTCCTCGACGGAACCCTCGTCGGCAAGGGGGGCAAAAAATATGTCAAGCGGGGCGGTTTCTGCTTTGAAACGCAGCATTTCCCCGATTCGCCCAACCATCCGAACTTTCCGTCCACCGAATTGAAGCCGGGGGAGGAATTTAAGTCCGCGACGGTCTTTTTCTTCCACACGGATGAAAAAAAATAAAACGAAACGGGAAGAATCATGTTCCGCCGCCTGCCTCGCACGCTGCTGTTTTTCCTGATAACGTACCTCTGCTGGAAGGGGAGCGCGGCGGTTTATTACGCCAGTCCCCTGCTGGCGGCGGCATGTCCGGAGGAATGGCTGTTTGTCGGGGTGCCGCTGCTGCTGTCGTTGATGTTTTGGCGACGGTGGGTCTGCCGTTGGGTTTGCCCGATGGGATTTTTGCAGGGGTGGGTACGTCAACTCGCGTGGAAGGGGATACTTTTCCCGAATGCGGCGTGGATTGGCAAAACGTTGGCGGTGGTGTCGCTCGTGACGCTTTTTACCGGCGGAGTGTCGTTTTTATGGCTCGATCCGTTCGTGATTTACAGTGGGACGCTCCATGGGGTGGGCGGCCCCGCGACGTTGGCGGTGCTGTTGCTTTTGCTGGCGTATTTTGTTCCGACGCTTTGGTGCGGGGGGCTGTGCCCCTGCGGTGCTGCGCAGGAGATGGTATGGCGATTGCCGCGGCTGTTCCGGGTACGTGGAGCTGCGGGAAGGCGGTCGTTTCTGAAAATGGCGGGGCTGGTTACGGTGGGCGTTTTATGCGGAGGATTGCTGAAGCGTCTGGTACGTGTGGTTCCGTTTTTTCGTCCTCCGGGGGCGGTGCAGGAGTCGCTGTTTTTATCACGCTGTACGCGTTGTGGAAACTGCGTGAACGCTTGTCCGACGGGGCTTTTGCAGATCGTTTCCGACGTCGGAGAAGCGTACGGAACGCCCCAGGCGGAGTTTTACCGTTCCCGTCGTGACGCGCGGGTTTACTGCGACGAAACGTGCGTTGCGTGTACGGAAGTTTGCCCAACGTCGGCCCTCTCCCCGCTGACGGTGGAAACGAAAAAGAATTTCCCGATCGGGATTGCCCGTCTGAATTTTTCTTTGTGCAAGCAATATTATCAGCATGAATGTGACATTTGCGGACGTGAATGCCCCACTCAGGCCATTTCGTTTGCGTGGTCGGAGGAGGAATACTGCCGTGTTCCGGTGATCAATTCCCAGCTTTGTACCGGCTGCGGGCGCTGTGCGGCGTACTGTCCCGGCACGGAGGAGGAAAATGGCCTGCGAGCCATCGAAATGGAGAGAATCACCCATTGTTAAATGAGGAAAGGATCGATTCGATGTTAAAAAAACTTGGGGCGTTTGTGCTGGCCTGTCTCTGTTCTACGGCAGTTCTGGCATTGGATATTCATGTTTCCCCCCAGGGAAATGACGACCATCCCGGCACAGAAGCGGCACCGGTGCGGACGCTGGACAAGGCACGGGAAAAGAATCGCGCGTCCCGCCAGGAAAATCCCAACGAGCCGGTGAATATTTACCTGCACGACGGAATTTACGCGATTCGGACGACGTTTTCTTTCGGGAAACTCGACTCCGGAACGCCGGAAGCACCGTTGACGATCGCGGCGTGGAAGGATGCGTGTCCCAAGTTGGTCGGCGGCGTGGTCGTGAAAGGCTGGACGAAAACGACGTTTAACGGAAACGCGTTGTTCGTGGCGGATTTGAAGCCGTTGGACGTAACCTCGAAATTTCACCAGATTTACCTGAACGGATCGCGACAGATTTGGGCGCGGTATCCGAATTGGAATCCGGAGCTGCCGTTTTCCGGTGGGTGGGCGTACGTGGATGGAGTTCGGCCCCCGATGTACCGGGACATTCCCGACGAACGAACCGATACGGTAGTGGTTCGGGCGAAGGATTTTCATACGTGGTCGCGTCCGCAGGATGGGGAGATTTCCATTTTTCCGCGTTACAACTGGTGGAATACGATTGTGAAAATCAAGGAGATAGACCCGGCGACGCGAACGCTGACGCTTGCCAGCAAGATGGCCTATGCGGCCAGACCGGAGGATCGTTACGCCATTTTTGGGATGCGAGAGGAGCTGGACGCTCCGGGGGAATGGTACCAGGATGTGGAGAATCAGAAACTTTATTTCTGGCCCCCTCAGGAGTTCACGGAAAACGACGTCGTGACCGTACCGACGGTGAATTACATCCTTCTGTTTCGGGAGGTGAAAAACGCTGTGGTTCGCGGGCTGGAATTTTCCTGCTCGGAACAGGGAGCCGTCATGGTGGATCGGTGCGAGAACGTGGTGCTGGAAAAATTACGCGTTCACGACATGGGGTATTTCAGCGGTGCGGGACTCAACCTGATCAACGGTACCGGGTGCGTGGCGCGTGGCTGTGATATTTGGAACATCGGTTCCCACGGCGTGAATCTGGGTGGGGGCGACGTTCAGAAGATGATCGACGGCAACAACGCGGTTGAGAATTGCTACATTCACCACACGGGCCAGTTCTACAAGCATGGAATCGGCGTCATTGTTTATGGTTGCGGGAATCGGATTTCGCATTGCCTGATTCACGACATGCCCCGTTGTGCCATTTTCCACGGCGGCGTGAAGCATACGCTGGAATACAACCGGATGCGGCACTGCAACACCGAAATGGAGGATACGGGAATCACGTATACCGGCGGGTGGAACGGAGGCTGGCACACCATTCGGTACAATCACTGTTCGGACAGCATTGGATTCAACAACCACGGCAAATTTTTTGTGTTCGCGTGGGGAATCTATCTCGATGAAAGCGGCTGCGGCAACGACGTGTACGGCAACCTTGTCGAGCGGGCGCAGGCGGGAGGAATGCACCTGCACAACGCACGAAACAACCGCATTTACAACAATATTTTCGTGAACTGCGCCGGCAGGGAGGGCAAAAGCGCTCAATTCTCGCTTCAGACCTGGAACAACAATCCACAAGGGGTGTTCCTTTCCAATCGCCAGCCGAAAATGGTTCAGGACTACAACAAACGGATCGAAAATCCCCAGTGGAAGAAAATGCGTGGGATGGATTACTCTCCGGAAAATCCCTTTTTGCAGGACGGAACCGTCATGCAGGGGAACGAGGTGGAACGAAATATTTTTTACTATCCCGACCAGCCGGAATCGACGTACGTGCGACAGAATGGCGTGAATCTGGAGTCCAACCGGCTCGACAGGAACGTCGTCTGGAATGGGGGGAAGGTGCCGATTAAAACGGGCAAACAGGGATTCGGTTCCACGCTTGCCGACCGGACGGACAGGATTCCCAACGTCGATTTTTCGCAGCGAACCCCCGACGACGTGCTGGCGAAAAACGGTGTGGAAACGATCGTGAAGGGGTGGACGTGGTATCACAAAACGTATCCGGAGATGGTTTCGGAAATCCACCCAACGGCGGACGGGAAAAACACGCTGCGGTTGTACGGTCGCTACAACGAGCAACGGCAGTACGTGAAATATACCCGTGTCAAATCCCCGACGTTCTCTCTCACGCCAGGCAAGCATTACCGGGTGTCGTTCCAGCTACGGCACGAAAACGCCACAGGCAGCGTGAACGTTTCCCTCGTCGCCGAGAACAAGGGGCTTTGGAAAGCGTTTGGCAATGAGAGTTTTTTGAAGCGTTCGGATATGTCCGACGTCTGTACCATGCTGGAGCCGTTCCGTTGCGAATCGGTTTTCTACTATCCTCAGGAGGGGGATCCGGAATACGACCCACGCCAGACGCCGCTGGCGCTGCATTTCGCGTTCAACTCGAAGGGGGGCTGGGCGGAGATTAGCGACGTGAAGCTGGAGGAGGTCGAACCGGTTTCCGGCTGGGAAGCGTGGCAGATGGCGGGGGCCGATCTGCATTCCGTCGTGGCCGACCCGATGTTCGTGAATCCGCAGGCGGGGGATTTTCGCCTGAAACCGGAATCGCCGGCGCTGCAACTTGGATTTGAGCCGATCCCGTTCGACAAGATCGGGCCGTACGAGGACGCATCGCGTGCCACATGGCCGATTCAGGAAGCCGAGGGGGTGCGGGAGCATCCGGAATGGCTCACGTCCGTGCCGATCGAGTGATTTTTTTGTGCGGCGGGGGGCGTCGTGCTCCCCGCGTTTTTAGCAGGTTACACCCTACCCCAGGAGCCATGCCCGATGAAATCGTTCTTTTTTTGGAGTATCGTTTCTTTTGTTTGCGGGACGTCATTCCTGTTTGCCTACGAGCGGTTCGAGGTAAAAACCATTGACGGTGTCCCGATGATGACGCTGGACGGAAACCCCGCCCCATGCCGTATTTTCTGGGGTCGTCCCGGAAACCGGCCGTTCTGGACGACCGATACGTTTCGGGAAGTCCGCTTCGATTTTACCCCCCGCAGTGATGCCGAAAAAACCGGGACGTTCCACTTCCGATTTGGGAAAAATCCTGGCAAAATCGTTTTGGACGATTTCTGTATCGTGGAAAAAGCGACCGGAAAAAAGATCGCCGGGCCGTATACGTTTGAGGATTCCCGTGATTTTACCGAGCATTGGGAAACGTGGCACCGTCAGATAGGCGATCAGACGCTTGCCACGCTGAACGTCGTTTCCGGTTGCGGCGTGGGGGGGAGTTCTGCGCTTGAGATCAACATTCTTCCGGGAAACGAAGCACGCGTCAGCGACTTTCATCTTTATCATCAGCAAACACTCGATTTGACCCCCGACAAGGTGTACACCGTTTCGTTCACGATTCGCTCCGACGTGCCACGCCGGACTTGGATCGCGGTTTTTCGCCCTGGAAGGCCGTTTGTTTATCTGGGGGGAATGGGGGATGTGTTTGCGTCGCAAGTTCGGATGGCGGGAGACGTGGGGGTGGATTTTGTTTCGTTCATGATCCCGCAGCTTTGGCCGAAAGAGGATGGGACGTTTGATTTTAGAGAAATGGATTCGCAGATTGACGGGATTCTGAAAGCCAACCCGAAGGCGATGATCATCCCGCGTTTGCCGGTGAACGCCACCGGAGCATGGCTGGACGCCCACCCGGAGGAACGGATGGTGTGGTACGGTTTCGACCATCAAAGTCCGGGGCATAACTACGGCACGAATTGGGCCTCTCCCTGTTCGCGGGTTTACCGAAAGGCTGCCTGCGACGCGCTGCGGGCCGCCATTCGACACCTGGAAGCGAAATATGGCAACGCGATTGCGGGCTACCATCCGGCAGGCCAAAATACGCAGGAGTGGTTCACCATCAACACATGGCGTGCGGGGCATGTCGATTATTCCCCGGCGGCGCGAAACGGTTTTCGGCTCTGGCTGCGGGAGAAATACGCGACCGACGCCGCCCTGCAAAAAGCGTGGGGGAATCCGGACGTCACGCGCGACACGGCGGAAATTCCCCCCGGGAAGCTTCGGGACGCATCGCTGCAATTTTACATCATCGACCCGTCGTTGAATCCGGAAGCGCCGCAGGCGTTCCAGTCGATTGTCGATTTTAACGCGTTTTTCCAGAAGCAGATGACCGACACGATTCTCGATTTGGCCCATGTGGTGAAGGAGGAAACGGATCGGAAGAAACTTTCCGTCTTTTTTTACGGTTATGGTTACGAATTTGCGGGTTGCGCGAAAGGGCCGGCAGCCAGTGCGCACTACAATTTACGTGCTCTTTTGGATTCGCCGGATATCGATATCATCGCGTCGCCAATGTCGTATTTTGACCGGCAACCAGGGGGCGGCGGTTCGTGTATGGTACATGCCGAGAGCGTGACGGCGGCGGGAAAAATCTACATTTACGAGGACGACACCAGCACGTACCTGGCCGTCGGAAACCGGGCACCGGGATGGGGAAACGGCTCGCCAACGTTGGAGGGGACGCAGAACCTTTTGCTTCGCAACACGGCGGAGGCGACGGTTCGGAATTTTGGAACCTGGTGGATGGACCTGGGGGGATCCGGGTGGTTCGATTCCCCCGACCTTTGGAAAATCATGGCGGAATTGAGGGAAACGGAGGAACATTTTCGGCAACATCCCACCCCCTTCCGGCCGGACGTCGCGGTTTTTCTCGACGAAAAATCGATGCTGAAAATCGGTTCCGGGCGTTTTTCGGGAAAATCGGTTTCCCAGTTCCGTCGTTCGCTCAATCGTCTGGGAACCCCCTACGCACAGTACCTGCTCGACGACCTTCTGACCGGTCGCGTGCCGGTGCCGAAAGTCTGCGTGGTGACGAACATCGCGGCACTGTCCGAATCCCGGAAAGCGGAAATCACGCGTATTGCCCAGGCTGCCGGCTCGAAAGTCGTTTGGGTTCCGCAGGAAGGGTTTTCTCCGGAAAAACTTCGCGAGGAGGTCGCTGCACATCCTGGGGTATTTTTCTTCACGAAGGAGCTTTGCAACGTCTGGGCCAACGGTGGGTTTGTCGTCGTACATGCTCCGGAGGATGGGGTGTATCACCTGAATTTCCCCTCCGCCGTGGATATTCTCACCGGAAAACCGGTTTCCGCCCCCCTTCCCATGAAGAAAGGCGAAACCCGCTTCCTTAAAATGTCCGCCGACGCCCATTAACCATTCCTTGAATTCCCCTCTTTCGCGTTGATTCCGAAAAGGGGTAAATTTCCAATTGTTTTTCAAAAATTTTTAGAAAGGATGGAAGAAATGAAGAGAATTTGGTTTTCTCTCCTTCGGATCGCTGTAGTGCTTGTATTCCTCACGGCTTGCCTTCCCTGCCAGGCGGAGTGGTTCAAGGGCAACCTCCACACCCACTCCCAGTGGAGCGACGGGAAGCCGATGCCAGAGTGGACGATCGCGGATTACAAGGAAAAGGGATACCATTTCGTATCGCTTACCGATCACAACATCCTTCAGACGGACGCGCTGAATGTATGTCACCTTTTTGGGACAGATTATACCCTGTCGGACAAGACCGCGTTTGAGGGGGAAACTTCGGCGTGGAAACCTATGATGACTCAAGGGGGATGGGCACGATTCACAGAGAGTGACCTCGAAAAATACGCGAAAAAATTCGGCATGGATTCCCTCCAGACCAAAGAGGTGGACGGCGTAAAGTTCATCCGCCTGAAACCCTTCCAGGAATTGCAGGCACAATTCGCGGAACCGGGAAAATTCCTCCTCATTCCGGGATACGAACAGACGGGGGGAACAAAAGATGGAACGCAGCTCCATATGAATTTCATCAACGTTTCCAAGACCTTTCCCTATTTCACGGGAGAGGAGTCGGTGGACGTAATCCTCCAGAAAACCATGGAAGAAGGGGAAAAAGTTTACGCCGGTGAGAACTACCTCTTTTTCGTCAATCATCCGCTATGGAGATTTTACGATGTGTCGCCGGAGGTTTTGATCAAGCAGGACACGGTGCGTCATTTTGAACTGGTGAACAACGGCCTGACGTTTGATCCGCACCCCAAGGGGTGGTCGCCGGAGCTTTACTGGGACGTCGTTAACGGAACGCGAATCTCCCATGGGAAGCCGATTTTGTACGCGATCGGTTCGGACGACCGCCACGGTTATGAACCAGGGGATGGCTGGATGTACGTGAAGGCCGACGCATTGACGACAGACGCGATTTTCGCTGCAATCCACCGGGGCGATTCCTACTGCTCCAACGGTGTGGAGTTGGAGGACGTGACGTTCGATTCAAAAACCCAAACATTGCATGTCCGCGTCAAGCCAGAGGAAGGTTTTTCATACCGAATCGAGTTCATCGGTGTGAAAAAGGGTTTTGACGCCCAACATGAAACCATCTTCTCGGAAGCGACAGGAAAACAGCCGGCCCGAAAAATCGACTCGTACGCGAAAGAGATCAGCGTGGTGCTTAAAACGGTCGAAGGGATCGAGGGAGAGTGCGTTTTGGAAGACGACACCCTTTTCATTCGCGCAAGGGTGCTTCGTTCGGACAGTCAGGTTCCCCCCCGCCGTCAGCTTCCCTGCCCCGCAGCCTGGACGCAGCCATATACGAAGTAATTTTCCCCGGGTGCAGGCCCCGGGTGCGGGGCAGCACACTACGGCTGCCGCCGGTTGCTACATCGCCGGGAGGCAGGCGCTAGCGCTTCTGGCCTCCCTTAGGGGATACTCCTTGTTAGCGTCGGCTTTTAGGCCGCTTGCGTCGCGTTTCGTGGTGCATGGCAGTGAAAATCCATCGTTTCGTATACCGCGAACGGCCTAAAGGCCGACGCTACTCCCCCCCCCCCACTAAATTTGAAGGCACCCCCTCCCCCGTTCCCGAAAAAGAAATAATGTGTATAATAAGTCCATGATGAAGAAAAACGTTTATCAACGATGTGACAAACTGCGCAAAATGCTTAAAAAAGAAAAGCTGGGTGCGTTTCTTGTCACCAATTTTACCAACGTCACCTGGCTTACCGGGTTCACCGGCGACGATTCGTACCTGCTGGTTACTCCTGAGGGGCAAACGTTGCTGAGTGATTCTCGTTACACGCTCCAGATTGCCAGGGAATGCCCCGGACTGCCGGTGGAAATTCGTTCGCAAAGCATGTCTGCAATGATAAAACAGCTGCTGGAAAAAAATTGCTCAAGTCCATGTACGCTGGCGGTCGAAAGTAATTCGGTAACGCTCTCGCAGGCGGAAGCGCTTCGGCGGGAGGTAACATCCGAGCTGGTGCCGGTTTCCGGGTGGGTGGAAAAGCTCCGCAGCGTCAAAGACCGTGCGGAAATTGCCAAAATTCGGGAAGCAGGGCGGATTGCCCGGAACGCGTTCCATGTGGTGCGTGCGTCGTTGACACCCGACAAAACGGAAAAGCAGATTGCCGACGAAATGGAAAACGTCATGCGAAAACTCGGCGCGAAAAGAGCCGGTTTTCCGACGATTGTCGCGGTGGGAGCCAACGCCGCGCTGTGTCACTGCGTGCCGGGCGACGTGCGGGTGAAAGACGCCGATTTCCTGCTGATTGACTGGGGAGCCGAGTACCAGGGGTACACCAGCGACCTGACACGCGTTTTGATTACGGGAAAGCCGTCGGCGGAGTTCCGCAAGATTTACCGCATCGTGCTGGAAGCCCAGCGGAAGGCCATCGAGGCGATTCGTCCGGGCGTTCGGTGTTGCGATGTGGACCGGGTGGCCCGAAGTTACATTTCGCGCCGTGGTTACGGCAAATGTTTTGGTCACGGGCTGGGGCATGGCATTGGGCTGTACATTCACGAATCCCCCTCATTTAGTGCCGGCTGTGACACGGTATTGGAGCCTGGGATGGTGCTGACGGTGGAACCGGGTATTTATATCGAGGGCATGGGCGGCGTGCGGATTGAGGACGATATTGTCGTCACCCGCAACGGCTGCGAAGTGCTGACGGATGTGGAAAAAGACTGGGACGACATGTTCGTTCATTAATCGTTTAACCCCATGGAAGAAAATATGAGCAAGGCAAATCAAACCGGCGAAACCTCCGCCGCGACTTCTGGCGATGTGTTCGACGTGTCGAAAGTTCGCCGTTTTGTGCAGTTGATGAAGGATTTCGATCTCAGTGAGATGAATCTCCAGCAAGGGGACATGCACCTGGCCCTGAAGCGGGGAACGACGACGGTTCAGGTTCCGGTGGCCCCCGCAGCGGCTCCGGCCCCGGCGGCCCCGGTTGCGGCTCCCCAAGCGGCGGTGGAAGAAAAACCGGCGGAAGACCCGAACCTTCAAAACATCACCAGCCCCATCGTTGGCACGTTCTATTCCAAAGCCAACCCGAACGCCAAGCCGTTTGTCAGTGTGGGCGACATGGTTTCTCCGGAAAAGACGGTCTGCATTCTGGAGGCAATGAAGGTGATGAATCAGGTTCCGGCAGGGATTGCGGGCAAGATCGTCGCCGTGCTGGTTGCGGATGGCGACGCGGTGGAATACGGCCAGCCGTTGTTCAAAGTGGATACAAGAGGTTGATATGTTCCAGAGAATTTTGGTGGCGAATCGCGGTGAAATTGCCCTGCGTATCTTCCGAACCTGTCGGGAAATGGGGATTGAGACCGTCGCCGTGTTCAGCGAGGCGGATCGTGGCTCGGCATATCTCGATCTGGCCGACCAGAAAATCTGCATCGGCCCGGCTCGCGTGTCGGACAGTTACCTGAAAATCGACCGCATCATCAGTGCCGCGGAAATCGGCAACGCGCAGGCAATCCATCCCGGTTACGGACTGCTTTCGGAAAACGCCCACTTCGC
Organism: Planctomycetia bacterium; assembly: GCA_030535245.1. GTDB lineage: Bacteria > Planctomycetota > Planctomycetia > Pirellulales > Thermoguttaceae > RGIG3701. Next base: position 15,924 of record JAUNBJ010000080.1, read on the forward strand.
GGAAATCTGCCGGGCCAGTAATTTCGAGTTTATCGGCCCCTCCCACGAGGCGATGGCCATGCTGGGCGACAAAAACACCGCACGCGGTTTGGCGAAAAAGGCCGGCATCCCCACCGTGCCGGGTAGCGACGGAATCATCGACGACGTGGAGGAAGCGGTTTCGCTGGCGAAGAAATTCGGCTATCCCGTGCTGGTCAAGGCCACGGCGGGCGGCGGCGGGCGTGGAATGCGTCTGGCATACGACGAGGAAACGCTCCGAAACGCCTTTGTCCAGGCCCAACAGGAAGCCAAAGCAGCGTTCGGCAACGGCGACTGCTATCTGGAAAAATATATCGAAAATCCGCGTCATGTGGAAGTGCAGCTCATCGCCGACCATTTTGGAAACGTCGTGCATCTGTATGAGCGGGATTGCACCATGCAGCGACGTCATCAAAAACTGATCGAGGAAAGCCCCTCCCCGCATATCGGCCAAAAAACCCGCGAAGCAATGTGCGCTGCGGCAGTCCGGCTGGTTCAGGCGGCAGGCTACACCAACGCCGGGACTATTGAATTTGTGGTTGACAACGACGAGAATTTCTACTTCATTGAGCTGAACGCCCGTATTCAGGTGGAACATCCCGTATCGGAAACCATCACCGGCATTGATTTGATCCGTGCCCAGATTCAGGTGGCGTCGAACGAAAAGCTACCGTTCACGCAAAAAGAGATCGCCATCCACGGCCATGCCATCGAGTGCCGCATCAATGCCGAAGACCCGGCCAACAATTTCACCCCCTGCCCCGGTAAAATCACCGCGTGGCTGCCTCCGGGCGGGTTGGGAGTCCGGTTTGATTCGCACGTACATGCCGGCTACACCGTTTCCCCACACTACGACTCCATGATCGGCAAACTGATCGTCCATGGCGACACACGCGACGAAGCTATCGAACGGATGATCCGTGCCTTATCAGAATTTCGTGTTGAGGGAATCAAAACGTCCGTCTCCCGCCAGCTTGAAATCCTTCGCCATCCCGTTTTCCGAGAAGCACGCGGATACACCAGCTTCATCGAAAAGGAATGGAAATAAACCAAGGCTGATGAATTGATAATTGATAATTACTTTTGTTCGAGCCTGTTCGTTGGAGCGATGAATCATTCCCGATGCACTATTAAACTCGTAATCGTGACTCTAGTGTTCCGTCCCTCTTATAAATTATGGCAATATCTACGGAGGGGTGGGCGTC
>JAUNBJ010000005.1:0-51862 GCA_030535245.1 Planctomycetia bacterium
GTGCCAAAACACCCCGTCAGCCTACGGCTGCCACCCCTCTGAAAAGAGGGGAATTGCCCCATCTTGCCCAAACTCGCAAGGAAATTTGATCGCACCCAGAAAAAGAGGGGTTCGCATGTTTTTGCAAAAATGTCAATCCGCCGCTTAAAGCCGGTAATTCAACGCGAAAGTCACATGGTTCGATTTTGCGAACCCCAGATCATGATAATCCGTGGCGTAATACCCATACTCGATGCCCATGTTCAGTTTTTGGGTCACGTCGTAACTGATGTTGGCAAACCCGACGTAAGCGAACGAACGCATTCCCTTGCAAACATCCTTGTTCCACGGGTCGTCGCAGGAATACCCACAGACGAGGTGCGTTTTGGGGGTCAGGTCATACACCATGGCCAGCCAGCCGCCCGATGCGTGAACCTCCTCCAGCGTCTCGCTGTTCAGGTCCTGAAACACCGCCCCGGCCAGGTTGCCAATGACGCTCCCGGTGAACCACTCTCCGATCAGGTACATCCGGTCGGTAAAACGAATCCGCCCTTCCAGACAGAACATCCACGAATCCCGCGAGAAACGATCCTCCGCCTGCTGAAATTCCTTTTCGCCATACCGCATCCCAAAGGCGAACATCGCGTCTTTCCAAAAACCGAACTCCTTCCACGTCCGCTCGAAGCGTACCTGAATATCGGGCGTTCGGCCCATTTTCCCGGTATAGGTGCCATTGTAAAGCGACGTAAAATTAGACGTATTGGCGCTATAGACCCCCGTCTGGATGGTAAATTGCCCATTCTCCAGCGTGAAAATACGATCCATGCGGAATCCTGGACGGCGATACCCCGGATTCCCCGAACCTGCCCCGAAGCCCCAGTTCAACATCGGCGGAAAAACCAGGCTGACCAACTCCCACGACTGGCCAAACTGAAAATACCACCGGTCGCTTTTCAGGTCGAGATACGCTTTCCGCATTTCAAAATCGGCCTCGTTTTCCTGAACGTACTTTCCCTGAAAGTCGGCCTCAAAACCGCCCCCCAGCCTCCAGCCGGGTAACGCTCCGGACTCCGGCGCCGTCACGATGGCCCCGATACGGGTGGCTTTCATGTCAAACCAAGTGTGAGAAACCTCGTCCCCCTTGAACTGCGGCCGGACATAAAACGGATATTCGCCCGGAACCGTCCAGTTGCTTTCGTAAACACCGGTCAGAAAAAACCATGCGTAGGGGGTGAACGTGAACGAATCCTTGTTCCACGTCCAGTTTTTATACCGCGCCAGCTCCGCCTCCACGTCGTCATGAATCGCGTTGAGAATCCGGTCGCCACTCGCCTGCCGGGACGCTTCGGGAAGTGGGTCGAAATGGAAAACGACAGAATCCTGCACCGAGTTTCCCACCGAAGGAGATTCCAAAACATACATGAAATCGTCGAGATCGGAAGGGGTGGGGGCGGAAACCTCTTTTTCGTCGGTAATCTGCTGTTTGAGCGACGCGTTTTCCGACTCCAAACGTTCCAGCCGCCGTGCAAATTCTTCCGTCGTCATGCCATTTTGAGCATACAAAACCCCGGAAAGAAGGGTCGCTCCTCCGCATACAAGAGTACAAAAATAAAATAAACGGCCAAACACGGTGAGTAAACCTTACAAAAGCGGTAATATCGCTACTTTCCGAAAAGTCTTCCTGATTGTTACCGTTTATTTCGGCTGAACAGGGGTACAGACTTGAAAAAAAATACCTGGAAAGATTTTCCGGGATGGCGCTGGTTGTATAAACGAGGATTGTATGCTATAATATAATGAAATTAGCCGTTCCGGTTTTTTGTCAAACCGGGCAACCTGCGCAAAACAAACACTTCGACGAGACCTTCCCGATATGATCCCGACACATTTCAAGAACACGTGGCCATGGACGTGCCTGCTTTTGTTCACACTGATGGTCTTTTCTCCGACGGCGTTTCCTCAGGAAAACAAAGTGGAAGCGGACATGGCGTACCGTGGGGCGATGGCGCTGACAACCAACGGGGAATACAAACTGGGGCGGGAGGCGTGGAACGATTTTCTGGAAAAATTTCCGAACAATTCCCAACGGTCGTACGCGTTGTATTACAACGGCCTGTGCCTGTTTTATCTGAAAGAGTACGACGCGGCGATTGAAAAATTCCGGGAAGCGGCGGCGGATCCCCAATTTGAAAATCGGGACGAACTGCTCTATCTCGAAGCAATGACCCATTACGAGAAGGCGCGGGTGTTGCCGGAACGGAATTTCGCGCAGATTCTTCAGGACGTTCGCAATGCCGCCAAGACCCCCCGAACGACGCCGGAATCACGCGCGATTTACGACGAGGCGATTCGGCTGTTTCGGACGTTGATTTCGCAGTTTCCCCATTCGGCGCGTCGGGACGAGGCGTATTATTACTGTGCCGTTTGCTTTCAGAAAATCGGCAAATACGACGACGCGATTGCACTGCTGCGTGTGTTGGTTCAGAAAAAAGAGGCTCCGATCCTGAATCGTGCACGGCTGACTTTGGCGGAGGTGCTTCTAAATTCGGCGAAGCCCGACCCGCAGGCGGTTGTGGAACTGTTGGACGCGGTGTTGTCCTCGCAGCCGGACGTGGCAATGGAGGCGGCGGCGAACAAATTCAAAGCCGACGCGTTTTATCTTTTAAAACGTTACTCGGACGCCGCAGCGGTTATCGAGAAAATGCAGGGCGACAAGCGGTTTGCCGAGGTTTGGAATCCACCGAAGGACAAAACGCCGATCTTGAATTTGTCGCAGTTGTACTACCGGTACGGCGAGACGCTGATTCGGTTGGAGCGTTTTCACGATGCTATCGACACGTACCGTTCCCTGCTTCGTCTGGGGAACAACACGGCGTATGGGCCGTACGCGAAGTACCAGCTGGGCTACTGCATACGCCAGTATCGGGACCAACATCCGGACGCGAAGGAACCGTCGGCGGATGAGTGCGTCACGCTCTGGCTTGAGATTTTAAGCGACGAAAACACCCGCAACGACACACTGCTTCGGGCGGCGGCGGTGCATGCGTTGGCGCAGCACTATCAGGCGGTGAAGCAGCCGGAAAAGGGGCTGGAGCTTATCGAGCGGATTCCTGCGGACAAGCGTCCGGCGCGACTGAAGCGGGATCGGGCGTCGCTGCTGGCGGAGATGGAGCGGGACGACGAGGCGATCGCGCAGTTCCAGGAGCTGTTTCGGGAGAGCCAGACGGAGGAATCCGTGAATCGTACCGCGAACATGATGTACCGGGTGATCCGTCTGTATGCGAAAACGAAGCGGCACGACAAGACGCTTGCGGCGGCGAACGAGTTGATGGCGTGGGACGGGTTCCCACGGGTTTCGTCCAGCGTGCGGATGTACGTTCAGCAGGAAAAGGCGTCGGCGTTGCTTCAGCTAAAGCGATACGCCGAGGCAGAGGCGGTATTCCAGGAACTGATTGCGAAGTATCCGGAGAGCAAAAATCGGAAGGCGTGGGTCTTGTGGTGTGGTACGGCCATGCAGAATGGGGGGAATTACGCGGGGATGGAATCGCTGCTTTTGCCCTTTTTTTTGAAGTTTGACGATCCGGTGGTGAATGTGGAAACGGGGCATTTGTTGGGGGCGGCCTACCTCCAGCAGGCGCGGACGGCGGAAGACGAATCGCAGCGTAATGCGTTTTTGGACAAGGCGGAACGAACGTTGCTGCCGGTGTGGGAGCTTTTTGAGAAAACGCCAGACCTGCCGCGAGGCGACGTGTTGATGTGCGACCTGGCGGAGACGTATCTTCGCGAGAAGAAATACGCCCAGAGCGACGCGTTGTTGAAGGAGGCGTATCGGCAATATCAGGAAAGTCCGTGGCTGGATCGCATTCTTTCGCTCCGTGGGCAGTGCATGATGGAGCAGAACAAGAACAAGGCGGCGCTACAGGCGTTTACGTTGCTGTTGGACAAGCGTCCGGAGAGCGCTTTGGTTCCTGACGCGTTGCTGGCGGCGGGGCAGTGCCAGCTTCGGCTGGGCAACGCGAAGGAAGCGGTGGAGTGGACGTCGCGGCTTCGCAGGGATTATCCGCAGGACAAATCCAACGTGCAGGCGGCGGGGGTACGTGCCCGTGCGGCGACGAAACTTTCCGATTACCAGACGGCACGCGAGGCGTGGCAGTCGCTTTACGACGCGTCGGAGAACGAAACGAAAGCGTTTCGCAGCGAGGCGATTTTTGGTCTGGGGTTCTGCGATATTCAGTGTGGGAAAGATGCCGAAGCGGAAGCGTGGTTCCGGCAGCTTTTGCAGGAGACGCCCGACTGGGAGATGGCGGATCGCGTTCGGTATCAGCTCATCAAGTCGCTTTTGAATCGTGGCATGAGCGACGTAGCGGAAAAAGAGCTTCAGGAAATGGCGTCGAAGTATCCGGACAGTGAGTATCTTCGCGAGGCGTATTATCACATGGCGTTGGTGCTGTTCCAGAAGAAGCAGACGGAGAACGCGCGGGGATATTTTGAAAAGGTGTTAAGTGACGACGGAATGGATCCGCTCAATCGGATGGCCCGGTTGAAGATAACGCAATCGTACCAGATGGATCAGATGCCGGACAAGGCGGAGGCCATGGCGGAGGAATCGTTGAAGCAGATTGTGATGTCAAGCGAAACCACCGACGCGAACCAGAAGAAACTTCGGGCGTATCAGGCGGAATTGCAGTTTTTGCTGGGGATGAGCCAATTCAAGCTGGGGAAGCCGGCTTTATCGTTAGAGAATTTGCGACAGTCGCTGGACGGTTACGTGCTGGAGCAGGCGTACTGTGAGAATGCGACGGAAACGATCGTTCAGATATACGAGACGAACGCGCAGTGGCAGGACGTTCTTCGGTGGGCGGGGCATTTCGTGAAGAAATATCCGGATTCGGAGGGGCTTCCGCGAATCTGTTACAAGGAAGCGTTTGCGATGTACCAACTGGGCAAGTTGAGCGGAGCGATGAAACTTTGCGAGCAGGTCGCGTCGATGAACGATCCGTTGTTTGTCACGAAATCGTTGTTTTTGCTGGGCGAGATACAGTTTTTGAAAAAGGATCACGAGGCGGCGATCAAGACGTTTTATAAAATCATCTATGGCATGGAGGAGCCGACGTATCAGGCCGACGCGATGTACGAGACGGCCCGATGTTTTGAGATGCTTCGCAAGCCGGACGAGGCGAAAAAGCACTATCAGCAGCTTTTGGAGCGTTTTCCGGAAAGCGATAAGGCGTCGATTGCCAAACGTAAACTTGAGAAATTATCCCGATAACCTTCAACCCTGTTTGACCAATCCATGAAAAAAGTATTATTATCGTTGTTGTTGCTTGGAGCAGTTTGTACCGTCCTGGTGGGGGAAGTTTTCTCGCAGGAGGATGCCGCGGCACCTGTCGTGGCGGTGGAGGAGGCCGCGGGCGGGGTTCCGGAGGTCACGGAGGAGCCGCCGTTGGTGGGCGATGCGGGCCAAACGGAAAAAGCGGTGGCGACCGAGGAGGAGGTAACGCTCTGGAGCCTCATCAAAAAGGGGGGGATTTTGATGTGGCCCATTGGGTTCATGTCGCTTTTGGTGGTTTGCATTGGGATGGAGCGGTTCATTGCGTTGCGATCCTTTTTTGTGATTCCATCGGGGCTGTTCAAGGATATTGACAAAATGGCGGAGACGAAAACCGATCCACGTTGGCTGTACGTGGCGTGTCGGAAGAAGCCGTCCAGTGCCGCGAACGTGATTCAGGCGGTGTTGATGAAGGCGGGGCGTCCGATGGTGGAGGTTCAGACGGCCATGGCCAACGCGAAGGACGACGAGGCGGCGCGTCTGTTTGGTCGGGTGCGGCTTTTGGTTTTGGCCGCGTCGGTGACGCCGTTGATGGGTCTTTTGGGGACGGTCATCGGCATGATCAAGGCGTTCATGGAAACGGCTGCCATGGCGGGGACGGTAGGGGTGAATCGTGCGGAGCAGCTTTCGCAGGGGATTTATGTGGCGTTGGTAACGACGTGTGCCGGGCTGGTGGTTGCGATTCCTGCGGCGATTTTAGCGCACTGGTACGAGGGTCGGATTCAGCGTCTGTTCTGTGTGATGGATCGCAGGCTGTTGAATTTCCTTTCGTACATGGAGTCGTTGGAGGGGAAGGTTCATGTCACGCCACAGCAGTACGAGGGATTTTACACGCAGGCCAAAAAAGAGAAAAAAGCATAAGCGGGGTTCATCATGGCAGTGAAAATTAACAAGGGAGAGACGCTTTCCGGGCTGAGCATCACGCCGCTTGTAGACGTTGTGTTCCTGCTTTTGATTTTCTTTCTCGTGGCAACCCGCTTCGTGGAGGATGAGCGTGCATTGGACATTCAGCTTCCCACGGCGTCGGAGGCGGTGCCGCTTTTGGCCGAGCCGAAGGAGCTGGTAATTAATATAGACGCGTCGGGCAAGTATTTCATGGCGGGCAAGCCGTATGCGCTGCCGCAGGTGGAAAGTGTCCTCAAGGCGACCTGGGACGGCAATCCTACGGGGGCGTCGGTCATCATTCGCGGGGATCGGCGTTCCCCGTTTGGCGCGGTGGTGAACGTGGCCAACATCTGCCGCAGTCTGGATTTGAAGTACAGTACCGTCACCAAGGAAACCGAAGAAAGCCATGAATAAACTTTTTCGACGACTTTTAAGCTGGCTGGAAATTGGCGGAACGGAAGCGGTTTTTGTGTTCCTGACGCTTTTGACGGGGACGGTTTGCACGGCGATTGGGTTTCCGTATGGCCAGCCGTGGACGCCCGACCGGTTTTGGGAAATCCCGCTCATGCAGATTGGTGCGGGGATGACGCTCCTGAGTTTCCTGCTCTACCTGTTCACGATGCGGGGTGGGGACAAACGGTTGTTCCTGATCTGTTTCGCGTTCAGTCTGCTGTTTCATGCCGGGTTATTTGTTTATTCGGCGAAAACGACGGTGGCGACCACGCTGGTTTTTCTGCCGGGAGACGAGCATTCGGAGCTGAACCTGTCGGCTTCTGCGCCGGAGCCGACACGGGATTATTTCTGGCACGACGAGGTTCCAAAGCAAACGCCGCGAGAATTTATTCCGGACTACGACCCGTCGAATCGGAATCCGTATTCGGACAGGGACGTGACGGAGGAGTTGGAGAAATTGCGGAAAGAGACGGTGGCTCCGGTAAAGCAGGTGGAGCCGCCGATGGAGGAAATGGAGAAATGGTCGGATCAGCCGAAATTGGAGGTGCCCGAATCGCCGGAAAAAACGGTGGATACCGAGCAGCTGGCGCGTCCGGAGTCGTTGGTGAAGGAATCCCAGACGCTTACGAATTTGTCGCGTACCTTGCAGATTGCGGACGAAACGGTGCCGTTGCAGCCTTCGGAGCCAAACGTTCGTGTCATTGACAGGAACCTTGGGGATTCGTTGAATCTTCGGGAGGAAATGGAGAAAAGGAAGGCGAAATCTTCCCGTCCGGTCACGCGGAACGAGGAGATTGAAAAGGCGGGCAAGACGGCGCGAACCGGGGCGGTACAGCAGTGGGGTGAGACGCCGGAGTCGGCTTCGTCGGAGGATCCGCAACATGCCCAGAGCAAGGTTCGTCCGGGAGCGGGGGAGACGGCGGATCGTGCCACGTCGGAGTTTGCAATTCCGGAAAATGCGGAACAAGGGGAGAAGCATGGTTCGGCGCAGGCGGCAGAAACGGCCTCCACGGGGGGGGAGACGACCGGGGAGCGGCACAATCGTTCGACGCTGGACGACGAGGCGTATGAAAACTTTCTGGCCGGCTCGGTGGACGGTCTTTCCGATCAGGTACTGGAAACGCTGGTTCGGCAGGAGCCGCATACCGGGTCGAATCTTCTGGGAGATCAGCCGTTGGATTTGACGGAAGATATTATCGTGTTCCGCCACACCCCTTCGGAGCTTCCGGAATTGGGGAACAGTGCGGTACTTTCCACGATGCCGGAGGAAGGGGGGGATACCGAGGAGGACCTGGACGCTGCGGGAGAAGCGGTGGCGGTGGCGGCAGGGCCGACGTTGCTGGAGCATTCGGTATCGATTGTCCCTGTGCCGATGGAGCCGTATCGTCAGCGAATGCGTGCCAATCATCGGAATCTGATTCAGGAAGGGGGCGGCGATCCAGATACGGAGCGGATGGTGGAAGATGGTCTGGCGTGCCTGGAAGCGATGCAGTTTCCGGACGGGCATTGGGCGTTCAACCGGCTTCCGAAGCACATGAAAGTGAATCCGGACGACGCGTCGCTTGGAACCATGCCGGCGCAGACGGGGGCGACGGGGTTGGCGTTGTTGGCGTTTTTGGGTTCGGGGTACACGCATTTGGAGGAGCATCCGGGAAACGACTATCGGGATACGGTTGCTCGCGGGCTGAGCTGGCTTTTGCGGAATCAGCAGTCGGACGGCAGCCTGTTTCAGGAAAAAACCGACTTAAATCGTTATTCGCGAATCTATTCGCACGGAATCGCGTCGATTGCCTTGTGTGAAGCGTACGGAATGACGCGTGCTCCGGAATTACGGGAACCGGCGCAGCGGGCGATCGACTTTATCGTGAAACATCAGTCGCCGCGAGGTGGCTGGCGGTACACCCCCGCCCGACCGCAGGATCCGTGGTCGGGCGAATCCGACACTTCGGTTTCCGGCTGGCAGGTCATGGCGTTGGTCAGTGCCCGCATGGCGGGGCTGGAGGTTCCGGAAACGGCGTTCCAGAACGTGGAAAAGTGGTTGCAGCAGGCGGCCATCAACGGAGGGGAGCAGTTCTGTTACATGCCGCTTTCAAGCGCCGTTGGCGAGCGCAAAAACTGGAACAAGCCCTCTTATGCCATGACTGCCGAGGGATTGCTCATGCAGTTGTATCTGGGGTACGACAAAGACCACGAGAAATTTTCCAAAGCGTTGGAGTACCTTTCGGGGAATCTGCCGGACATGAACTCCAAACGTCGTAACACGTACTACTGGTATTACGCCACGCAGGTCATGTTCCACATGCACGACGCGCGTTGGCAGGAGTGGCAGCAGCGTCTGATTTCCACATTGAAAGCGTCGCAGGAAAGCGAAGGGCCGTTCAAGGGGAGCTGGAGTCCGCTGAAACCCTCCATGGACGAGCATGGCACGTACGGGGGGCGGCTTTACGTCACGACGATGCACCTGCTGATTCTGGAAGTTTATTACCGGCACCTTCCGTTGTTCCGTGAGTTGACGGAAGATAAAAAATAAGATCCCTGGAAAGAGGTTATTTTCATGAAAAAGATTTGTCATTGTGATCAGGTTCCTGCCAATCCGGTCGAGCAGCCGGGGGCTTCCCGAAGTAAAATGCGTCTGTTGATCGGGCCGGACGACGGGGCACCGACGTTTGCCATGCGGCAATTCGAGTTGGAGCCGGGGGGGCACACTCCCCTCCACACGCACGATTGGGAGCACGAGATGTACATCCTTCAGGGAACCGCCACGATTACGGTGGAAGGGCAAGAGCATATTACCCGTCCGGGCTGTTGTGCTTTTGTCCCCCCCAACGCCATGCACCAGGTCACGAACACGGGACTGATCCAGCTGAAATTTCTCTGCCTGATCCCCGTAGAATGCTCCTGCGGCTGCCCAGTTAAAACACGGTAAATAATTGATAATTATCAATTATCAATTATCAATTCCAAAAGCATTTGGTTTATGAACATGCAAACCACGGAAAAAGAGATCGAGCGTTCCTTTCTGGTAGGGGTCATTCTGCCGCGACAGACGGACGAGGAGGGACGCGAATCGTTCTGGTCGGTGACGGAAGAAACGCTGGAGGAGTTGGCCGGGCTGGCCGAGGCGGCCGATACGGAGGTGGTTGGCGAGCTGGTGCAACGGCGAAACCGTCCTGATCCTGCCACGTATATTGGCAGTGGCAAGGTGGAGGAATTGAAGGGATACGTCGAAAAAACCGGGGCCAACGTGGTGATTTTCGACAACGACCTGGCACCGGGGCAGACGCGGAATCTGGAAAAGGCGCTGGACTGCAAGGTGATCGACCGGACGGAACTGATCCTGGACATTTTCGCAAGCCGTGCGCAGACGAAAGAATCGCGGCTGGCGGTGGAATTGGCGCAGTTGGAATATTCCCTGCCGCGTCTGAAGCGGATGTGGACGCACCTGTCGCGTCAGAAGAAGGGTGTCGGGCTTCGTGGGCCGGGCGAGAAGCAGTTGGAAGTGGACCGTCGTCTGGCGCAAAAGCGGATTGCCGACCTGAAAGCGGAGCTGGCCGAGGTGCAGCAGCGGAAGGAACGCGAGGTCGCCTCCCGCAACGAGACGCGGACGGTTTCGCTGGTGGGGTACACGAATGCCGGAAAGAGCACGTTGATGAACGCTTTGACCGGGGCGGACGTGTTTGTGAAGGATCAGCTTTTCGCCACGCTGGACACACGAACGCGGCGGTGGACGCTTCCCGGATGGGGGCCGATCCTGCTGTCCGACACGGTGGGTTTCGTGCGGAATTTGCCGCACCATCTGGTCGCCAGTTTCCGTGCGACGCTGGAGGAGGCGCGTTGTGCCGATCTGCTTTTGCATGTCGCGGACGGGGGGAACCCGATGGCCCTGTTTCAGATTCAGGCGGCGTACGAGGTGCTGGAACAGATTGGAATTCATGCCAAAGACACGCTGCTGGTCATCAACAAGGTGGACACCATCACCGATCCCTTTCGGCTTCAGGCGATTTTGAATCAGTATCCGCAGGCCATCTCGATAAGCGCGGCGTCCGGGGAGGGGTTGGAGCGTTTGGCTCAGGCGGTGAGCGATCAGTTGAGCCGGGATTTCCCCACCGTAAAGGTCGAAATGCCGATAACGAACGGCAGGCTGCTGGCGTATCTGGCGAAATATGGGGAGGTTTTTTCGCGACAATATACCGAGGAGGGGCGGGTGTTGGTGAAGTGCCGGATCGCGGAAGCGTTTTTGGGTAAAATTCGTGAAGCGGAGGTGACGCTGACGCGGCTGGAATAGCGTCGGTCTTTTTCACACGCCCCGTTTTTCACGGAACCAGAAATGCTGCGCCCGTTCGGAAACGTTTAGGCCGTGTGCTTTCGCGAAAACTTCCAGCCAGATTTTTTTCTTCGCAAGCTCCGCCCGCTCCGTTCCCTGTGGCATGAGATAGACCTTCTCCCGGCAAACGAACGGATATTTCCGCAAAAACGCCTCCACGTCCGCGAAATCTTCCGGCGTATCCACCACGAATTTGATCTGATACGGATACTGCGTCAGTCGTGGCAACGTTCTGGAAACATCCAGCCGCCGCAGGTATGCCGCTTCGTCCACCCCCGGCGGAATCGAATTACGAAATTTGGGACTGATCGACATCCAGTCGCAAGCCACCGGAAGAAACCGCGTTCCAGAGGTCTCTATCGTGAGGTGGAACCCCGCCTGCCGCAGCCGCTCTGTCAGCGGAACCACCGACGGAAACAACATCGGTTCCCCGCCCGTCAAAACCACATGCCGCGGCCTTGCCGGAACCAACGCGGCGTCGGTGGGAGGAAATTTCGGATGTTCCGCCAACCGTTGAACCTCCTGCACCAGTGTGTCGGTGGAATACGGCACCCCGTCCTGATATTTCAGCGAATAGGGCGTATCGCAGAAAACACACCGCAGCCCGCACCCCGCCACACGAATGAAAACCGACGGCGTGCCCAACAGTCGCCCCTCGCCCTGATACGAAACAAAAAGTTCACTAACGCGAAGCATACGCTATCGGGTCCTCCCAACCCGCTTCCCGGAAACCTTCCCGTCGAAGCTGGCACGCGTCGCACACCCCGCAGCTTTTGCCGTCCGGCGTCGGGTCGTAACAGGTATGCGTCAGGGAATAATCCACCCCCAGTTTCATCCCCGTTCGCACAATTTCCGCCTTGGACATCTCCAAAAGCGGCGCGTGAATTTTCATTTTCAACACCCCTTCCACGCCCGCCCGGGTCGCCAGATTCGCCAGCCGCTCGAATGCGTCTAAGAACGCTGGCCGACAATCGGGATACCCGCTGTAATCAACATGATTGACCCCCAGAAAAATATCCGCCGCCCCCACCGTCTCGGCATACGCAAGCGCCAGTGAAAGCATGACCGTATTCCTTGCCGGAACGTACGTCACCGGAATATCCTGCCCCATCGCCTCGGCACTCCGTCCGTGCGGCACGGCGATATTTGCGTCCGTCAGGGCACTGCCACCGAACTGCGACAGATCCACCTTCAAAAACTCGTGACGCACGACGCCCCACGCCTTCCCCACCCGCATGGCCGCCGCCAGCTCGAACTGGTGCCGCTGCCCGTAGTCTACCGTCAGCGCGTACAGGCTGTCGAACCCCTCGTTTTTCGCAATGGCCGCCGTGGTTGTGGAATCCAGCCCCCCCGATAATAAAATCACTGCACGCATGGGATCCTCTAAAATTCGGCACTGCCCGGCGTACGGGGGAACGGAATGACGTCGCGGATGTTCTGAATGGCCGTGACCAGCATGAGGATTCGCTCCAATCCCAACCCAAAACCACTGTGCGGAACGGTGCCGAAACGACGCAAATCCATGTACCACCAGTAATCTTCCGGGTTCAGGTTCATCTCGATCATCCGCTTTTCCAGCACGTCGGGACGGTATTCCCGCTCGCTGCCACCGATGATCTCGCCGACCCCCGGAACCAAAACGTCCATCGCCCGCACGGTTTTTCCATCCTCGTTCAACCGCATGTAAAACGCCTTGATGTCCTTCGGATAATTGTAAACAATCACCGGCCCCTTGAAGTGCTCCTCCGTCAAATAACGCTCATGCTCCGACTGCAAATCAATTCCCCAGGAAACGGGATACTCAAATTTTCGGTCGGCCTTCTCCAGAATCGCAATCGCGTCGGTGTACGAACAGGTCTGGAACGTGCTGTTCAGGATGTGGTTCAGATTCTCCCCAAGCGTATGCGTCGGGTCGATCCGGTCGTTGAAAAACTGCATGTCCTCGGCACAGTCCCGCAACACGGCAGCAATGATGAATTTCAGAAACTCCTCCACCAGCTTCATGTTGTCGTCCAGAAGATAGAACGCCATTTCCGGCTCCACCATCCAGAACTCCGCCAGATGCCGCGACGTGTTGGAATTTTCGGCACGGAACGTGGGGCCAAACGTGTAAACTTTCCCCATCGAGCAGGCGAAATTCTCCACCGCCAACTGCCCGCTCACCGTCAGGTACGACGGTTTGCCGAAGAAATCCTTCGTGTAGTCGATCTTCCCCTCTTTCGTTTTCGGAACGTCGTTCAGGTTCAGCGTCGTGACCTGGAACATCTCGCCCGCCCCCTCGCAGTCGCTGGCGGTGACAAGCGGCGTGTGGATGTAATAAAAACCTCGGCTCTGGAAAAACTCGTGGATCGCAAAGGAAACCCGATTCCGCACACGCGTCACGGCACTGAACGTGTTCGTACGTGGACGCAGGTGGGCCAGGGTACGCAGAAATTCCAGCGAATGCCGCTTTTTCTGGAGCGGATACGTTTCCGGCACAAAACCGTAAACCTCAATCTTCGCGGCATGAACCTCGGTCGGCTGCTTGTCGCCGGGAGATTTCACCACTTCCCCCGTCACGGCAACGCTACACCCGGTCGTCAGGTGCTTCACGTCCGACTCGTAGTTTTCCAACGTTTCGGCAGCGATAATCTGTATGTTGCCAAACGACGAACCATCGTTCAGCTCGATGAAGCTCAGCCCCTTGGAATGGCGGCACGTCCGCACCCACCCCTGAAGAAAAACTTCCTCTCCAATCGCTTCCGGCTTCCTCGCGTCGGCCACACTCCTTTTTTCCGCCATGATACACCCTGCCTTGTGGGTTAAAACCTGTTGATAAACAAGCTGGTATTATAGCCCATTTGACAGGAATTTCAAGACACTCCAAAAAACGAATTTCCTCGGAAAAGGAAATGCCGTATCCCTTGTCCTGACGGGGGAAATTCGGTAAAATACAATCCAGGAGGACATTATGCCAAAAGTTATCGCTGCGGGCCATTTATGTTTGGACATCATTCCAGATTTAAGCCGCCTGAAAACAGAATCGGAAACAGGGAATTTTATCGAGCCGGGACACCTGCTGCGCATCGGCCCCGCGTCGGTCGCCCTGGGGGGGGCTGTCTCCAACACGGGAATTGCACTGGCTCGACTTGGAACCCCGGTCGAACTGATGGGCAAAGTCGGCGACGACGTGTTCGGCAAAACGATTCTGGAAGTCTTTCGCTCCCAGCAAAACGATCTGCTCGACTTTACCAGCGGCATGATCGTCGCTCCCGGAGAACACAGCAGCTACTCTCTGGTCGTCGGAACGCCGGGCATGGATCGCTGCTTTTTGCACTGTTCCGGAGCCAACGACACCTTCTCGCCGCAGGATTTGCATCTGGAAAAAATGGCCGGAAGCACGCTTTTGCACTTCGGCTACCCCACCCTCATGAAAGAAATCCTCAGCCACCCCAAAGAATTTGCCGCCCGGCTCTCCGAGATTCGCAAGCAGGGGCTGCTCATCTCGCTGGACGTTTCCATGCCCGATCCCCAAGGCCCCGAAGGAAATCTGGACTGGAAAAACTGGTTCGACATCGTGTTGCCGATGGTGGATATTTTTCTGCCGAGCCTGGAGGAAATGCTGTTCATGCTGAATCGCCCCCTGTTCGACGAAATCTCCCGACGTGTCGCCCGTGTCGTGGTGGGACAGGGGGAATCGGTCAACCCGGCCCGCTTCATGAAATTCGAGCAGATCACCGAACTGGCCGACGCGCTGCTCCAACGGGGCGTTGAGATTGCCGGAATCAAACTGGGGGATCAGGGACTTTACCTGCGAACGGGAGAAAACGTCGCCCGAACGACCTCCAGCCTTTCGCCCAAAACCACGGCGTCGTGGAAAAATCGGAGTCTGCTGGCCCCCTGTTTCGACGTTCCTGTCGCCGGCACGACCGGAAGTGGCGACTGCACCATCGCCGGATTCCTCACTGGACTTTTAAACCGCTGGGAGCCGGAAAAGACGCTCCGTTTTGCCGTCGGTGTTGGGGCGTGCAACGTGCAAACCCCCGACGCCACCAGCGGTATCCCCACCCGCGACGCAGTGCTGGCCCGCATGAAAACCTGGAAACGCAAACCCACCCTGTTCCCCGATGTCCCAGGGTGCTGATTCCAGCTGTTTCGCCAGAGGTAAAAGTTAGAGTTCGTCGAACGGAAGCGGTTCGTCGGAATCCTCCTCCACACTTTCCGTCGCCGGTTCTGCACCGTTTTTCGCAGCGGCGGCCTTTTCCTTCTTCGCCGGCGGCAACTTCGGAATTTCCAACGCGGGAATCGCTTCCGGAGAAAATCCAAAGGAGGGATGTTCGGCCGTTTCCTTCAGCGTATCCATCAATATCGTCACCGTTTTGTCGTGGGACGCTTCCAGCCGTTTCTCCGCTTCCTGGCGAATCACCGGAACCCCCGGCCAGTTAATCTCCACCGTCGTACTATAATGGATACCGATGGTCGTTCGGTCTGCGGACTTCCCCAGAACCGCACTCAGAAATCCCAGGCGACGTTTTTTGTCAGGTTTTTCCTCGGATGCCAACGGCGTTATGGTAATCGTCTGCGCCATATCCCAGAGCGACCCGACCGGCGAAACCAAATCGGTTTGGACAACCACCTTCTCCGGTGTCGCGGCGGTGATGGTTCGGATTTTCATCCGCATTTTGCCCAGATTCGGATCGTTCAGCTCGCAGTCCGACTCCTCCACCGTCCGAATATTCCAATTCCCCGAAAGAAACGCCGTGATGGAAATTTCGCCCGACTTTTCCACCAGCTCCTTCTGGAGAATCGTAATGCCCAACCGCTCCGCAATCTTGTCGGAAACGTTCGACATCATCAGGTTCAATGCCACCGTCTGAAGCGGCAAATCGACTGTAAATTCTTCTTCCGTCGTACATGTCAAGGTAAACGACCGCCCATAAACCCACAGGCTCACGCCAATCAGGAGTACGAATATTCCTAAAAATACCAGAAAAATTCCCGCCAGTCGTTTCATAACTTTTCTCCAATAAATGCGATACGTCAGACTTGTACCGGACGATGCCGGAACACAAACCCTTCACGCAGAATAGCGGAAAAAACGCTTTTTGTCAAGTCCGGGCATTTCCGCAGGAGCGTTTGAGAGTGCCTGCAAATTTCGTGGAGGGGGTTAGCGTCGGCCTTTAGGCCGTTCGTGTTGGTTCTCGTGGTGCATGGCAATTAAAATCCATCGCTTCGGACAGTGGGAAGCTCCCATCCTTTCAACGATTGGAGCTTCCCCCCTTGCGAAGAACCCGCTTTCGCACGCCTCAGTTCAGCTTCATCGCCACGATCCAATCCCATGCGGCCTGCTGCCAAAATCCTACCTGATTCCGATTCTGGTCGGTAATTTTTCCGAAACCGTGCGGTGCCTTGGCCCAAATGTGAACCTCTGCCGGAATGTTCATCGTGCGGAGTTTTTGGTAAATCGCAATCGTGCCCATCGGAGAATAGACATCGGCATCTCCATGTAAAAAACAGATGGGAGGCGTCTTGGCGTCAAACACAAAATCCTCCACCATCTTCGCGTGATTTCCTTTGTCGGGACCGTTCGCGTTGTCTCGCCCATCGTCCAGCACGTACGCCGGATATTTCGCAATCCCAAACGCCAAATGTGCCGGGAGTTTGTCCAACGCGTCTATCGGTTCGTAACTCTGAACGCTGCTCGACGTGCAGCACATCACCGTCAGATGCCCTCCCGCCGAACCGCCCATCGCTCCGATACGCTCCGGATGGAAACCGTATTTTTCCGCCAGGGATCGCGTCAACCGAATGGCCCGCTGCGCGTCCTGAAACGCAGGAATATGCTTGGCCATTCCCTGCGGACGGGGAACCCGATACTTCAAAAGTACCGCCGTCATCCCCTTGCTTGCGAAATACCTGGCCAAACCAATGTCGTTGCCACAGACAAAATACCCCCCGCCGGGAAAAATCATGATGCACGCGTCCGAAGTTTTCTTTTCCGGCACAAACACCCGAATCGTCGGCGTCGTCACCATCGAAAACGCACTCTTGCTCGCGTCCCGGTATTGATCCGGCAGATTTTCCTTCACCCCCGGCGCCTTATCGGGCCAGACGTTGTACTCGTCCTGCGCCCACGACACGGCACCCAACCACAAAAACATCCCCAACAAAAACGGCACTTGACATTTTCTCATCATTTTTCCTTTCGGCTTCACCCCCCTGCCCGACGAAGCTGTTGGAGCAATCCCTCCACCTCCTCGTGAACCGGGTCGGTCTGGCGAATAATTAAAAACTGCTTGTTATTCCAATAGCGAATCGCCCCGTTGCCTCCACGCGAATCCCACGTGTCGGGCCGAATCGTCTCCTGAATGATCTCCACCAGCACCTCGCCATTTGCCTGCGATAGCTGGGACGTACGTTCCGCCGTTCCGTTCCCGCCCCCCGCAATCGGTTGCTGCTGGGCCAGGATGGGGGGCGTCTCGGTCGCCTTTTTCACACTTTGGGGGGTCTCTTTCAGATTTTTTTCGATCTGACGCGACAAGGAAGCCAACCGGTTCCGAACGATGGTCGTCATTTTTTTACGGTCTTTCTCCGGCAGAACCGCGTCCGCCTTCAACCGTTCGTACAGCACCAGAAACTCCTTCGCCGCCGCCTCTGCGTCCGCCGCCGGAGCCTGATTCCACTTTTTCAACGTCGCCTGAACCTCCCGGCTCAAACATGCCCCCGATTCCGGTGTCTCGGCAAACACGAATGCCCCCGACAACACCCATAGCCAGAACATCCTTCTCGCCATTTTCATGATTCGCCCTCCATTCCCTAATTTTACCTGACGCGAACCCCTTTGACAAGTGGCAGGTGGGGATTTTATTCCTCCACAGGCTCGTAAAAAACGTTTCGTCTCCCCGGTTCGTACCCCTCCTCTCGAATGGCCTGACGCAGTTGGGATTCGGTCGCGCGAAACGACGTCCCACAGGAAGCGACGACGTTTTCCTCGATCATGACGCTCCCCATGTCGTTGGCCCCAAACCGAAGGGCAAGGCGACCGATTTTAAGCCCCTGCGTTACCCAACTGGCCTGAATGTTGGAAATGTTGTCCAAATACAGACGCGAAATCGCAAGCGTTTTCAGGTAGTCGAACGTCCCGGACTTCGGGCATGACAGAAATTTCGACGGCTGATACGTCCATGGAATGAACGCGGTGAATCCTCCCGTCCGATCCTGAAGCTGGCGAATGGCGTCGAGGTGCTCGACCCGCTGACGGAACGTTTCCACATGCCCGAACATCATCGTCGCGGACGAACGCCCCCCCAGCGTGTGCCAAAGCGCCATGATCTCAAGCCACTGCGACGTCGGAATCTTTTTCGGACTGACCTGATTCCGTACCGCGTCGGAAAGAATCTCCGCCCCGCCGCCGGGAAGCGTCCCCAGCCCCGCCGCCTTGAGCCGCTCGATTACCGTCCGGTACGGCAGTTGCTCTAATTGCGCCAGATACCAGATTTCCGTCGGCGTCAAACCATGAATGTTCACCTGCGGATACCGCGCTTGCATCGCACGAAACAACGCCTCAAACCATTCCAACCGAAGCTCCGGATTCAGCCCCCCCTGCAACAGAATCTGGTTCCCCCCCAACGCGACCGTTTCGTCGATTTTGCGGAACAACGTCTCCCTGGAAATCACATATGCCTCCGGGTCGCCCGCATCGCAGGAAAAATTGCAAAATCGACACCGACAGACGCAAACGTTCGTATAATTAATGTTCCGGTCGATGTTGTACGTCCGCCGGCGTTCCGGATGTTTTCGTAAACAGACCGCGTTTGCCGCCGCCCCCAACCGGGCCAGCTCGTTCGACGCAAACAATGCCTCCGCCTCGTCGGGCGTAAGCCGTTTTCCACACACCACCTCATCCAGAATCGCCTGAATCATTTTTTCCCCAGCTTTCTTTTCTCACGGAAAAATCGGGACAAGATCGCAGCACACGGATCGCGCAAGACCCCCGAAACGGTCTGGCAACGATGATTGAGCCGCACGTCGGACAACAAACGATACAACGTGTCCACCGCCCCCGCCTTGGCATCCGGCGTCCCATAAACCACCACCGGAATCCGCGCCTGCACAATCGCCCCCGCACACATCGGACATGGTTCCAGCGTCACGTAAAGAACACACTCCTCCAACCGCCAACTGTTCAGCGACGCCGCCGCCTGCGTGATGGCCAGCATCTCCGCATGCGCCGTCGGGTCTTTGAGCTGCTCCCGCTGATTGTGCGCCCGGGCAATCACCCTCCCACGATGAACCACCACCGCACCAATCGGCACCTCGTCCTCCCGAAACGCATATTCCGCTTCCTGAAGCGCCTCCCGCATGTAATGTTCATGGATTTCCATCTCGACCACTTCGGACATACCTTTTCCTCTTGAACCTCTCTCCAAAATCCCGCCCCGATTCCTCCCATCGTCAAAGACCATTTTATACCATTTACACGTTTTTGCAAGAATCCACGCTTCGGTAAAACCTTTGGGGCAAAACGAGGGAGTTGATAATTAATGGTTAATGGTTAATGGTTGTACATTTTTCTTGAAGTAAGAGATTGCTCTCCCCTTCACAAAAAAGGATGGAATCGAAACAATTAACCATTAACCATTTATCCATTAACCATTATTTATCAATTATCAATTAAAGAAGTTTACGGTTCAACGGTAGTTCCCTTTGCTTGTGGTTCTGTGTGGTTGACTTTCGGGGGTGGAAATGCTAAAATGGAAAGCATGAGTAAGAAAATATTCCTTTGGCGCGTCGTGTCGCTTTTTTTGTGCCTTTTCCCTTTTGCTCTTTCGGCGGAAGAAATGTCGCAAGACGCGAAAGACGAGAAAACGGTCGAATCCTCGGAGAAGCCGGGGACGGTCATCGTCAAGATCGACGCCGACGCCGTAAAACAGATTCAGGGAAATCCGGAAGAAAAGACGCCGGAAGCTACCCCTTTGCCGCTTTTGCCGGAGGAGGAGGTGCTGACGGTGGACTCGCTGGTGACGAACACGCACCGTTTTTGGCAGGACACGCGAACCTATTTCCGGAACAACGCGCAACATTTTCGGATGTTTCTGGTCGGTCTTTTACTGACGGGAATCTTCGTTGTCGTTTTCCGTTTTCTTATGAAATATGTCGTCTATCGGGCGATTTTCCTCCACACGCCCTGGCACATAGACGAAATGTTCTACAAAGCGGTCGCGCCGCCGACGAATGCGTTTCTTTGGACGACCGGCATTTTTTTAAGTGCCTTGCCGCTTTTGCAGGGGGTGGCGTGGCTGGAGCGGATTTTTATCGCAATTCTTTTCGCCATTTTGTTCTGGGGGCTTTTCCGGCTTATCGGGATGGTCGACAAGATATTGCAAGAGTACCTTCAGAAAAACTGCCGGAACGTGAACCCGCTCGCGTCTGATTTTTTTCGACGGATTTTGAAGGTGTGCCTGATTTTGCTGGCGATGTTTTTCATCGGGCAGACGGTGTTGGGGCTGAACATCTCGGCGCTTTTGGCGGCGGCGGGGATTGCGGGGTTGGCGGTGGCGTTTGCGGTGAAGGATTCGCTGGCCAATTTTTTCAGCTCGGTGCAGATGATTTTCGACCGTTCGTTTCAGATTGGCGATCGCGTACGGACGAACGGGGTGGACGGGCTGATCGAATCGGTCGATTTCCGTTGTACCCGGATACGCTCTCTGGATGGGCATTTGTACATCATTCCGAACAGTCTGATGAGCAGCAACGTCATTGAGAATATCAGCGACCGGCCAAAAATCAAGTACGTCTTTGATTTGGCGCTAACCTACAGCACGACGCCCGAACAGCTGCGGCATGCGAAGGAGATTCTCCACCGCCTGACCGACAATCCGGGGCGGTACGAGCAGGGGGAGCGAAAACCGATGATTTTCTTTACCGATTTTAAGGACTGGTCGCTCAACATCAACGTGATTCTCTGGTTCAACACGACGGACTGGGGGATTTCGCAGATTTGGCGGCACGATTTGAATCTGGAGATTTTGGAAGAATTTAACAGGGCGGGGTTGGAATTTGCGTTTCCGACCCAGACCTGGATACACGACGAACCGAGAACAGAGAGTGTGGAATGAAAAAGATCGCGTGGTTGGGGCTTTTGCTTTGGGTGAGTCTGTCGGGGTGCTGGAACGGAGCGCCCACGCCGGAGAACACGTCGGACTCCAACATGGGCGGGGAGGCGAACGATCCGCGTTGGCGTGAGAAAATGCTGGGCAATGCGGTACAGGTGCTTCAGGGGATTCCCGACTCGCGGCAGCCGGACGAGGGGCGGGATGCGGTGAATCAGTCTGTTCAGCGGTTGGACACGTGGATTCAGGACGAACCGGTTCCAGGGGCGTGGCAGCCCGACGCAATGACGGAAAAGTGGGTCGCGATGTTGGACACGCTGGACCCCGTGCGGCTTGCGGTGGCCGAGTGGGTGGCAAAATTTGGTTCCGGCAGGGAAGCGCCGAAGCCTGCCGATTTTGCGAAAATTCAGGAAACGGCACGGGCGGCGCGGGAGAAAATCACGCCCGATTTTCCGCCGGTGGTGCAGAATTTGGGGAAATTCCTGGAAGGATTGCTGACGGTGATTTCTCAACGGACGCAAACCGGGCAGTACGATGCGGAATTTTTAAACAACATGGGGATGGCGGAAGGGGTGTTCGAACGTCTGGGAGTGTTGTCCGGGACGTTGGAAAAGCGGTTTCGTGCCCCCCGGTTGATGGAGTTTTCGCCGGAACATCCGCTGCGTCACGCCATGCTTTTGGATACGGAAGTGCTGGGCGAGCTGTTTTTGCTGCGGGACGTTTCGCTTTGGGCACAGGGGCGTCCCGACGCTTCCGACCGGGCGACCGATTTTGAGACGGCGGGGATTAGCGACGTTTCGGGGATTCCCAATCACGTGACCATTTCGGCCGAGGCGTTGGATCGTGTGGAGGCGATTTTCCACTGGACGGTTCGGAACGTCGTGTTGCCGGAAAATGAGGCGGAACGGCGTCTGCTGAAAACGCCGCTGGAGGTGCTTTTAACCGGGCGGGGAACGGTGTTGGATCGGGCGTGGCTGTTTTCGCTTTTGGCACGGCAGCAGGGGATGGATGTGATTTTTATCGAGACGCCGGCAAGCACGGGGGGACGACTGTTCTGCGGTTTTGTGGGAACCCATGGGATTTCTCTGTTTGATCCGGAAGCGGGGTGCGCGATTTCAGGGCCGGACGGTACTCCGGTTACGTGGAACCAGGTTCGGGAAAATCCGGAGCTGCTCAACGCATTCCAGCAAAAACAGGGACGCAAAGAGACGTTTTCGGCAGAAAACCTGAACGCGGCACGGGCGTTTGTGGAGGCGTCGCCGTGGTACGTTTCGTTGCGAATGCGGGTGCTTCAGGCATGGCTGACGGGCAAAAATCAGGCTGTGCTGACCGCCGAACCGACCGCGATTGCCGACCGGGTGAAGGCGCTTGGCGGATTGGAGACGCTTGCCGTGTGGAGTTATCCGTACGAGGTGCGGATATGGCGGGCCATGGACATGCAGGCGACGTCGCGTCTGGAGATGCAGATTTACCTGCCGTTTTATTGCGATTTGGGCGGAGTGTTTCCGATGTGGCGGGGTCGGCTTTTGTACCTGAAAGGGGTGCTGACCGGCCCGTTGAGCGCGACGTTTTATTATCAGAAAGCACGGATTTCCGACAAGGAACTTGACCGGCTGGCCCACTCCGACGACAACCCCGGCCCGGTGTATCTCGACCTGCTTCGGCGGATACGGCTGGATGCGAGTTATTTTCTGGGGAACATTTCCGAAGCGGTTGGCAACGAGCCGTCGGCACGGGAGTATTACGAGGTTCACGTGCTGCGTTCCCCGCTTCCGGACAATCCGTGGAAGAACACCGTGCAGCAGCGTCTGGAAAAAGGGAATCCATAGCGACGTGTTCATTTTAGAAACAGAATCTTCGTAAAAGTTTCCAGACCCGTACGACGGGGAGCGACGACGGCCTTTCGCCGATTGCAGTGCCTTTAGCCCGTTCGCGTTGTACGAAGCGATTGACTTTAACGGCCATGCACCACGAAAATCGACGTGATCGGCATCAATGTCGTCGCTCCCCCCTTCAACTAAATTTGAAGGCCCCCATAAAGGCAAAACATGATTTTTTCCAAGTGATTGACAAACCCTCTGGAATAGGGTACACTATATTGGTTGGGAATGATTTTTTCCAAATAGAATGTCAAGGTACGGTTCTTCTTTACATTCTATCCGATTTCGTGTCCGTTTTCAATTGCTTACTTTACCCCTGGAATGCCAGCGTTCGTCGCCCGCTGCCGAATGAGTTTATTGTATGTTACGAGATATGGTGTTGACTCCTGCGAATGATATTGACGAATTCTACTTACATCTTGCTGCAATGGAATGGAGCGTTTATGATCCCATTCTTATCAACAGTAAAAAAGATATAAAATCTCAGAACTGGAAAAAACATGGACTAAAGCCCTTTGAACACCAATATCGAAATCTGATCCATTTTTCCGTAAATTGCCTTGTGCGTTGATCGCAGATGATGTTGGATTGGGAAAAACCATTAGTGCAGGGATGATTCTTAGTGAGCTTGTGGCCAGAAAGCATGTTCAACGAACCATGATTGTAGCACCGAGAATACTCTGCCATCAGTGGGTTACAGAGCTGCGAATCCACTTTGGTTTAACGGCGGTGGAAGCTAAAAATGGCAGAGATTTTTTGCAGTTAAAAAACAATCCTTCGGTTCTTATTGTCGTCGTTACCTACGAATCCATCCGAGATAGATTATCGGATGTTTCCGGCGATGATTTCCAGCTATGTATTTTTGACGAGGCACACAAATTACGGAATCTTTACGGAACGAACGCTCCTCCCAAAATTGCTGAAAACGTAAAAAAAGCTTTGGAAAAACGGATCTTCCGATTTGTTCTTATGTTGACGGCAACGCCTATTCAAAACAGAATCTGGGACTTGTATAGTCTTATGGATTTGATAAAAATCTCGGAAAGTGAGGACAACCCCTTTGGTTCTCCAGAGGATTTTAAGTATCATTACCTGAAGGATCCCCAAGGATTCCACCTCAAAGAAAAAATGGAAAAACCTTTTCGCGTAGAACTGCAAAAGATATTATGTCGAACTCGACGAAATGACGCGAATCTTTCCTTTCCCTGCCGTGAGCTACGTGATCAAGCGTTTATTTTGCCCGAATTGGAGTACAAACTGCTGGAGTTGCTCCAACAGATTATTATTCAAGAAGAAATTGGTTATTTTCAGCAAGTTTCTTTGGCAAGGGCAATCTTGAGTAGCCCTCACGCCTTCCTGAAGGAGTTGCGAAATGCCAGTGAAAAGCAGGATTATCTACAATCCTATCTTCCCAAGGTGAAATCGCTGGTCGACTCTATCCAAATTACAGAAAAGATGAAAATTATTCTGGAATTTTTAAAAGAACTAAAGACTGTTGCGGAAAAAGTATCTCAACCTTGGCGTGCTGTCATTTTTACGATTCGCATAGAAACTCAGGAGAAAATAGGAGAGTGGTTGAGGCAAAATGGGTTTTCCTGTGGTTTTATTCGCGGAGGAAATGTCACGGGGAACAAGTGGAGTATCGAGCGATATTCCATGAATCCACCAGAATGTAATATTCTGGTGTCTACAGACTCAGGGTCGGAAGGACTGAATTTACAGGCTGGGAATGTAATTATCAATTATGACCTGCCGTGGAATCCAATGATTGTCGAGCAACGGATTGGACGTGTTCAGAGATTGGGTTCTTCGTTTAAGCATGTGACGGTATTTAATGCGTACGCAGCAAATACCATCGAGGGGAAGGTGGTCAATCGCCTGCTCTGCAAGTTGATTGGAATCACGCAGGCTATTGGCGAGGTGGAAAGTATTTTGGGATATTGCAATTTCGATGATAAAACACTGGATAGGAAAATCAGCGATCTTGTATTACACTCTCTGAAAAAACAGGACGTTCAAAAAAGTCAAGAGCAAATGGAAGCGAGTATTGAGAGAGGGTTTGAGGAGTATCAAAAGAATCTGAAAGAAATAGAACGACGTATTCCCGAAACACGATGGGACAAAATCCTATCTCCGAAAAATGCACCTCCGAAACTGACGCCGCAAAAACATCGAATGTCTGAAAAAGAGTTTTTTCTTAATGCAATGAGCCGTTGTGAATCGAAGGTTTGGAATGACCAACGGAAAATCCATTTCATCATGGAAAATAAGGAATTGTTGAACGATCCGGACGCCCTTCGGAATTCCACACTATTTGAACAGCAGATTTCTAATTGGCGAAAACGAGCCTCCAGTCTAATTTACGATCTGCCACAACCGCCGGACGAGCATATTCAGGAGGTAATTAAAAAACAATGGAAAAGCATGTTTCCTGACGCGCAGATGTTGAAGGTTCAATTTCATGACCAGCCTGAAGTTATGTTTCAGGGAAAGGCCTACATTAAAGCCGATGCAAACAATGCCCTGGATCGTTTTCAGAAAGTATTTTCCGTCGATGTTTCGGAAATTCCGGGAAAACTGCCGGAGTTCTCCGAGATTTACGCTTCTGATCACTCACGACAAAACAGGAAGGCCGCTCATGCTGCAAAATTTTTTCCTCAATACGATAAATTTCTGGAAACATCCCTGAAACAAGATGAAGATCTGGAGAAATTCCAGGCATTTTACACGAAACGTGCTAACGAAAAACTCGCCTCAACGCAAGATACAAGACTCCAGAAAAGGATTCAAAAAGATTACGAAATTGATATCACCTCGGAGATATGCGGCCTTAAAGGTTACAATTATAATGTCCTTTCCCTCACGATTCAGTTTCAAATGGATGGGCATACCTATTCCTTTCCTGTCCGTTTTGTTCCCGTGGCAAGTTATCTTCTTCCTTTTGAGATTTCAACTTGTGCCGAAACGCACTACAAAGTTCCAGAAATGCTGCTATCAGAATGCGAATACACCCATAAAAAGGTTCTTCCACATTGCCTGGTCAAACTTTTGGATGGACGGCATGTATTGAAGTCACAAACTCTTTCCTGCTATATTTGCGGCAAATTGGGATTGAAAAGAGAAATGGTATTCTCCTCAATTTCTCAACAATACGGACACACAAGTCACTTGATTACATGCTCCTATTCTGGGAAAAAAGGTTTTCCAGATGAAATGATGGTTTCAGATTTCAGCGGTAAAATGGCGTTTTCCCAGTTCCTTTCGGAATCGCCTAAAAGTCATCGAAAAGGGATTCTAAATGAGTTTGTGACCAGTAACGCCACCGGAGCCAAGTTGCTTCCTTTTCCCGACGAAGCAATTCGGCGAGAACTTGATGGGAAGTGGTACGAAAGCGAATTGTTCTGTTCCTCGGCACTTTCCGGACGTATGGAATTAGCCAGCGAGATGCTTCCATGTGAATTAACCGGTGACATGGTTCTGGTCGACGAATTAGAAGAATGCTGTATTTCAAAATTAAAAATTCGCAAGGATCGATTATACCAAAGCCCGTACAGTAAAAAATATTTTAATCCGGACCTTGGCTTGAAAACATTGAACGGTGAGCTATTACCTCCGAACGAAATTTGTGGAATTTGTCAATTGCTAATTCATCCAAAGGAAGAATCGCTTGTCTATTCCATGAATAAGCGGATTTGCCACGCAAAACATTTTGTAGTTAGCGTTCAAACGCAAAAGAGGATTTTAAAGGAATCCGCAGCTATGTCGGACTACAGCCACCAATACGCAGAAAAAGAATTTTTGGAAATTTCTCCATTATCAGGGCGAAAAGGATTTTCCAATGAAATGATCCTTTGTGAAGCCACCCATGAAAAAATTCTTTGCGATGAAGCTGTTTTTTCCAAAAGAGATAAAAAGTGGTATCGGAAAGACCTCTGCATTCAATCGGCAACCAGTAACCTATGGGGGTTACGAAAAGATGCAATCGAATGTAAAGTGACGAAAAAACTCCTATTCCCTGAAGATATGGGAATGTGTTGTATTCTGAGGAAAAGGGTCTCACAGTCATTGCTTGTAATGAATCCAATTTCAGGGAAGCAATTTTGTAAACATCTAGTGTTGCGTCCCCCTTATAAATTATGGCAATGTCTACGGAGGGGTGGGCGTCCTCGCCCACCAAAAAAGGCGTTAGCCTTTTCCTAACCTTTTGTTAGGGCTTACGCCCTAATGGGTGGGCGGGGACGCCCACCCCTCCGAAAACTTTTAGACGAATATTATTTATTTTTTGGACACAACACTAGGTTGCAAAACTTACCAGGGAGAAATACTATTTCCCCAAGAGGCCGCATACTGCAACTGGTTGGGCCAATACATTCGTGCTTCAGAATCCAGGAAATGTCGTGTTACGGGGCTGACATTTTACAAAGAATACATTAAAAACAACGAGCTAATTACATTGTATCACCTCCGTAATGCAATTGCGGCACAAGGACAGTTTTTTCCTCAAATATGGAAAACCGCACCAGAAATAACGCAAAATCTACTTTCCCAGGCGAATTGGGACGATGAATTTAACATGCAATCTCCCCATTTTCATCTGTTTTATTTTCAGGATGGAAAATCGCCGTTATTGACATTTTGTGCTATCAAAACACAGAAAAAATTTCTGGGATTAGTTACGAACTATCTTTATTATTACGGTGTCGGGAAAAAAATAAAAACTCAAATTCAACTACTTGGAAATCAAGTTCACAGTACCTCGGCAATCAATATCATGGAATCGTTAATGGGGTAATCGTTTTGTTGCAACCCTTTTCACCGCCCCACATTGGGCAGATTTCCGGGCCAAGAGGATAGCATCGCGGCAATGGCGATCGCGGCGGTTTCCGTACGAAGAATGCGTCGGCCAAGCGATACCGCCTGCCAACCGTTTGCCAACGCCAACGCACACTCCTTTTCCGAAAAGCCCCCCTCCGGCCCAACGGCGGCCAAAACGGGAGCCTCGGCATTTTGCGATAAAGCCTCCCCAAGCGAAACTCCCCCCGGATGCGATAAAAGACGCAGCGTCCCCTCCGCCGGCATGGTCCATAGTTTTTGCGTGCTTATCGGTTCCGCAATCCGTAAAAGCGTGTTGCGTCCGCACTGCTTCGACGCCTCGATCACCACCCGACCCAAACGCTCCGCAGCCGCCGCCCCCGCTTTGGCCACCGAAAATTCCGCATCCAGAGGAAGAAACTCCGTGACGCCAAGCTCCGTGATTTTTTCCACGAGCCATTTTTGGCGATCCCCTTTGGGCAACGCGACCGCCAACGTCAAACGCCGTTCGTTCTCCCGCGAAACCTCACGCCGTGTGGAAAGCTCCACGTCCATTTCCTTTTTCCGAACTGCGGAAATAAGGCCGTCAAATTCGGCTCCGGAACCGTCGAACAGGACGATCCCCTGTCCCGCCTTCACCCGCATGACATGAATCAAATGGTGCGCCTCGTCGCCGGAAAGCGTGACGGTCGCGGGAACTTCGGGAAGCGTTTGTGAGGAATAATAACGATAAGCCATGCGTCTTTCCACCGATTGCCAAAAAACGACTTGCCAAAAAAATTACTGAATCCATCCCCCGCCCAGCACCTGTTCGCCATCGTAGCAAACCGCCGCCTGGCCGGGCGCAATACCAAATACCGGACGTTCAAACCGCACCGAAAAGCCCCCCTCTTTCGGCGTAACCTCGGCAGGAAGGGCGGGGGTGCGATAACGAATCTTCACCGTACACCGAAACGGCTCCGACGGAACGTCGATCTGCCAGTTCACGTCTGCCGCTTCCAACGTCTCGCAGGCCAATTCGTCGTGCTTCCCCAAAATCACCCGCCGCGTGTCCGGCTCCAGGCGTACCACAAAATGCGGTTCCCGAAAACTTAACCCCAACCCCTTCCGCTGGCCGATGGTGTACCGCTCCAACCCCTGGTGCGGCCCCCGATTTTCTCCCGTAGTGGTGACAAAATCCCCCATGCTTTCCGGGTATTTTCCGGTTTTCTGGAAAACATATTCCCGCACAAACGCCGCATGATCGTCGCCCGGAACGAAACAGACCTCCTGGCTGTCTTTCTTCGCAGCGTTGGGCAAACCCAGCTCGGATGCCATCGCACGAATTTCCTCTTTCCGATACCCGCCCACCGGAAACATCAGCCGGGAGAGTTTGTCTCGCGAAATCCGATGAAGAACGTACGACTGGTCTTTGGAAGCATCGCGACCGACGAGAATCCGCCCCCCCTCCAGCCTCGCGTAGTGCCCCGTCGCCACACGGTCGGCGCCAAGGTCGTCAGCCAGCTCGAACAGTTTGCCAAATTTCAGCTTCGCGTTGCACACAATACATGGATTGGGCGTGCGGCAGTGAGTGTACTCGTCGACAAAATATTCCACGATCTGCGTAAATTCCTCGCGAAAATCCAGCAGATGCAATGGAATCCCCAAACGCTTTGCCACCGCCTGAGCGTCGGCCGCATCCTCCTCGCTGCAACAACCATGTTTGCGACGAAGGACTTCTTCCGTCAGGGAAATTCCATGCTTCATGAATACGCCGACAATCTCGTGCCCCTCACGACGTAACAACTCCGCCGCAACGCTGCTATCCACGCCGCCCGACATGGCAAGGAGGATTTTACTCATAATTTTTCAGGAACTCGAACTCTTTCAAACTTTCCGGAGGATACGGCAACCACGCAAGGCACCCACCCGCCATTATAACCGCCCCGAGAAAAAAGTCAAGAATTTCACGAGAAGAAACACCGTGGATTAATGGTTAATCGGGCCTTCCTTGAAATTTTGCCGTCGGTCGGTTACAATAGGAGAAAATGCCATTTCAATCGTCTTTTGGGGAAGGATTTTCCATGAAAAAATTTTGGATAAGCGCCGTATGTATCTGGGTTTTGGGAGTGGTGGCGTTTGGGCAAAAGTGGGAGGTAAAAGACTGGAAGGGAATGCCATGCCTGTGGAAAGACGACGCGCCGGTGACGCCGATGATGTTCTGGCAGTGGGAACTTCAGGAAAAGGACGTGCGGGATATGTCGGGGGCCGGAATGCAGATTTTCAGCATGTTCGGCTCGTTCCCGCATTACTCGTATCCGTATTGGAAAAAGGGGGGTGCGTTCGGAATGGAGTACCAGGACGCGAACATCCGGAAACTGCTGGAATGGAGTCCGAACGCATCTTTTCTGCCGCGTATTTTTTCGTCGGCCCCGGACTGGTGGATTGCGGAAAACCCCAAAGAGAATATCGTCTACACCAACAAAGACGCTACAACCACGCCGAGGGAATCGTTCGCGTCGCGAAAATTCCTGGATGAGAGTGGGGAAATGTATCGGAAAGCGGTACGTCACCTGCTTACGCAATACCGCCAGCACCTGCTTGGAATCCATGTCACCAGCGGGCCATGGGGCGAGCATTTTTCGTGGGACGCGTATCTGGGGTTGAAAAATCGTCCCGGAGGGAGCGACGGTTCGGAACCGATGAGGCAGGCGTTCATCGCGTATTGCCGAAACAAATATGGCGACGACGTTCAGCGTTTGCGGCAGGCGTATCACGACGAAACGCTTACCTTCCAGACGCTTCAGGTGCCGGATCTCGACGAGCGGAAAAAATGGGTTGACGACGCGTGGCGGGATCCGGGAAAATCACGCTGGGTGCCGGATTATTTCGAGTGTCACCATGAAACGACGGTGCGGATGATCGACCATTTTTGCCGGATCGTCAAGGAAGAATCGAAGGGGAATCTGACCACGATGGTCTTTTATGGCTACGTGCAGGATGAAAAATGGCCGATCGAGTGCGACCACCGCGCCCCGTCGAAAATTTACCAGTTGGAGAGTGTCGACATGCTTTCCGCACCGCATACGTACCACCGACGCGCTTTGGGCGACGACGGCGAAATGCGGCAGTATCTGGCCAGTGCCGCCCTCCATGGCAAACTGTTTGTCGACGAGGGGGACGACATGACGCATTTGGAACGCCAGAAACCCCACCCCGACAGTCGTGCCCACGCAACCAACATGGAGGAATCGCTGGCCCTGCTGTATCGCGAGTTTGGCAATACCGTTTCGCATGGCGTGGGGTTGTGGTACATGGATTTGAAAAAGGACACCTTCCGCGACCCGCAACTGGTGGATGCCGTGGGACGCATGAAAAAGTGGGCCGACGAATCGCTGAAGCATTCCCGCCGTCGCTGCTCGGAAGTGGCGGTCATTTCCAACCCGGAAAGCGAGTTCTACCTGGGCTACCGGCAGCATCCGTCGAACAACATCGGCGAGGGGCTGTACCTGCGGCAGATGGGGGCATTCTATCGTGCCGGGGCACCGTTCGACTGGTTTTTAATCGACGACCTCGAAGCGGTGGAAAAGGGAAATTACAAAGTTTGTATTTTTCTCGACGATTTCTTCATGACGGAAAAGCACCGCGAAATGGTCGAGCGGCTGAAGTCGAAAAACCGGACGCTCATCTGGTTCTTCGCTCCCGGATACGTTTCGGAAAACGCGTTGTCTCAGGAACGTATGGAACGGCTGATCGGTTTCCGTTTGGAAAAACAGGCCGAAGGGAAACTGATGGCGAAAAATCCGGCGACGGGCGAAACGTCTGGCTGGAACGTGCCGCAGAAGGCAATATTCACGATCCTGCCCGATTCGCAAACGAAGGTGCTGGCCCACGGGATTGAAAATCTGGAGAAATCGGTCGTGATGGGACAGAAGGAAAGGGACGGCTGGCGATCCGTTTTTTCCGCCGTTCCGGGAATGTCGCCGACACTGCTCCGGCAACTTTACCGGGAAGCGGGGGTGCATGTTTACGTTGACAGCGACGACGTGGTACTGTCGGCCAACGCGTCGTGGCTCTCCCTCCACACGCGGGAAGCGGGCGACTACACCCTTCAACTCCCCAGAACATGCCGCAAAATTACCGAGGTGACGACCGAACAAGTCATTGCGGAAAACACCGACACGTTCACCATCCCGCTGCGGAAATTCCAGACGGCGGTCTTTTTGATGGAACCGTAAGCGGAAATTTCCCGGATTCCCGGTTTAGCGGACGTTGGTACGTTTTTGCAACCGGCGTCGCCGACGTCGCTGCCGTAGCTTCTCGTCCATAGCCAGTTTGCCAGGGTCGGGAAGCTGGATCGGCTTTTGCGGACAAAGCACACGCCAACAGCACCACACGAACAGCGACGTGACGGCCGATACCGCGAGAATCATGCAAAACCAACCTTCAGGCGTCATGGCAAATCCTCCCGTGTTTCCGGTTTCTGAACAAGCAGACGTTTTTGGTGCTTTTCACGGCGAATCCATTTTTTCTCGGAATACCAGGTGGCCAACTCAAACAGCCCCACCGCCGCCATTAAAAACAATATGGCAAACAGCACCACACGGTTCGTCACCACATCGTAAAGCCGACCGCCCAGATTGTTCCAGCACCAAAGCGCGAAAATGATGATCAGGTACGGCGTGGAAATATATTTCAAAACCCAGCCCATGATCCGTGGTACGCGAATAGCCGCTCCGCGATCCAGTTCCCGAAGCATCTTCTGGTCGCCCCAGACCCACGATACAAGAATCGTTTGGAACATGGCCATGACAAACAGCCCCAGATTGCCTCCCCAGAAGTCGAACGTGTCGAGAACCAACGCGTTGGACGAAAAATAGCAAACCATGAACGTGCCGATTCCACCCACAAGCGCCGTCAGCGCAATGCTCCGTTTGCGACCCAATTCCAGCCCTTCTTCCATCAACGCAACCGACGGCTGAAGCATGGAAATGGCACTGGTCACGGCAGCCAAAAAGAGCAGGAAAAAGAACAGGAATCCGAAAAACTGTCCGGCAGGCATCTGCTCAAAGACGTTCGGCAACGTGATGAATCCCATGGAGAACGAACTTTGCAGCGTTTCCGGCGTCAGCCCCGCCGAACCGAGAAACATGATCGCAGGCGGAATAATCATGATACCGCCGAGCACCACTTCGCAAAATTCGTTGCTGGAGACCGCCGCGAGACTGGACAGGGCAATGTCGTCTTTTTCCCGCACGTAGCTGGCATACGTCACGATCAGCCCAAACCCAAGTGACACGGAAAAGAAAATCTGCGACGTCGCCGCCAACCACGTTTCCGGATTGGAAAGCGTCTGCCAAACCGTCGTGCCGGGCCGCGTCGGATTCCACATGAACCCCAGCCCGTCGAGGAAACTTTGCCCCGCAATTCCCGTCGGGTTGCCCAGCGTCACGACTCGCACCAGAATCAGCAACGAACAGACAAACAAAAGCGGCATGGCAATCTTGCAGAACATCTCGATTCCCTTGGAAATGCCCCGGTAAATCAGATAATAGTTGAATAGGAAGCAGAATGTCACGCACCCCAAAAGCGGCGTAAAAATCCCGTTGGAGAAAATCTTCCCATTCTGCGAAAGCCCCGCGAACGAAGCGAAAAACCCCGAATACGCTTCCGACGAACCCAATCGCATCCCCGGATGATTCCCCAAAAAGGAAACCGATCCCAACCCAAGGTCGTGGCAGATTCCGGTGAGGTACTGGATCGCATACGCCAGACACCACGCCTGAATGCAGGCGTAGTACATGCTGATGACCATCGGAATGAACGCCCCCATGCCGCCGATGTAAACCCAAATCCGCGATTTTCCCGCCTGCCGGAAAATGCCAGCCACCGAGTTGAATCCGTTACGTCCGCCATGCCGCCCCAACGCCCACTCGGCCCACGAAAGCGGTATGGCCAAAATCAGAAACGCGGTGAAATACGGTATCATGAACGCCCCGCCACCGTAAAGCGTTGCCTGGCCCGGAAATCGGAGAAAATTCCCCAATCCGATAGCACTCCCCGCGACCGCCAGTATTACCCCGATCTGCGTCCCCCAGTTCTCCCGTTTTTTCTTTTGTTCCATCGAAGATTCCCACACACACCTTTGAACCAAAACCCTATTCTAACAAAAATTCCTGCCTCCTACAACCGGGGACAAAAGAAGAAAAACAGGGAGGAAGTCATGGATGCCTGGCACCTTCTAAAAACCACTTCTCGAAAACTCAGACCGTTTTCACCGTGGGAAGTTTGAAAAGGGAGGCGAAAAACTGATACACTCCCCCCAAAAAACCGACCGGTCGCGGCAACGTCCGCAAATGGCACGCGGGAACCTGTACCGACGTCTGGGACAAGCGACGCACCTTCCATCGCTTTTCCTCCAGTTTACGAAGCAGGTAGCCAGGCTCCAGACGCTCCAGCTCCGCACACGCTTCCCGCCGTAGAAAAATACCGCACGCCTCCGGGGGCTCGGCGACCGGCTCGTTCGTTTCCCGGTTCACGACATGCGGACGCACGCATCCCACGGAATCGTCGGAAAACGCCTCCATCGCGGCATTCGTCCAGCCGTCGGAAACCACGCAGCCGCAGGGAATCATCTGCACCAACGGCGACGTGCACCGCTCCAGTCCAACGCGCAAACTCGTTGCGTCGTCTTTATTTTCATAAAGATTCTCCACAAAGCGAACCTCCGCTTCCTGAAGTTCGTACGGGTTGTCATACGGAGCGTTCAAAACCACTAATATTTCACAATCGTCCGGACGGCTCTCCAAAAGCGAAAGCAGCGTTTCCTCCAAAAGCGGAGCGTCGGCATGATAGGGAATAATAATACTTAACTTGGGCATATAGGTGGGATGAAGCCGGAGGGCTTCGCAAATTTGTTTTCTGGAAAATCCAAAACTCAAGGACGTCGAACGAGACCACGTATCCGCGCGGCGGGAACCCTTCCCCAGCGGCGGCTGTCCTCGCTTCGTAAACTGTTATCTCCTACTAAATAGTACCCCGGGTCGCCTTCCTTTGCAAGGGTCTTTTGCGAAAAGTTGGAAAAATTCCTGGAATTTCTCCGGTCTGGAAGCCAAAATTCCCCCCGAAACAGGGTAATTCGGGTAATTTGCACCGTTCCCTCTCCCGTCCATTTTATCTTCGGAAGGGGGAACTCCGGGGAACCGCTTTCCAAAATCGGCTCCCGCCCGACCGAAACCGCCTCCCCCGCCCGTGGAATCCCGTCCAATGTGGAAAACAGGTATTCCCCCTCCTTTGCCGGAATCGCGAAACATCCCCATTCCTCTCCCATCGGTAAAAATATTTCCAACCGGCCGGTTCCCGACACCTTCTCGACCGAAAATATCAACTGGAACTCGCTTACCGGAAACGTCCACTCCGACCGCATCGCCGTCCCATTCCCCGCCAGCCGATTGGTCACGGGCGAAGGGTAAAAAACGTTCGACGTCGTCTTTTCCCCCTCCACAAACCGCGTCTCCAGCCTCCCTTCCGCATGGTGGTACGCCAGGGTTGCGGAACGTTCCGAGGTCGTCCACCCCTTTTCCGTCGCACGCCAGCCATCGTCGGAAACCCAACGCGATACCCCCTCCGGACGAAAACCATCGTCATGCACCAGAATCCGCTCCCGCTCCCACTGGGAGAGCGTGCGAACCCACCGACGTCCATTGACGAAGATCTTCCCATCTCGAATCGCCACCCGATCCCCCGGACACCCCACGACCCGTTTGACACAGGGCGTTTTCCCATCCGGCAAAACCACCACCACATCGTCATAATTATATCCCGAACAGGCAACCACCGTAACCATCTCCCCCGGCACCACTCGCCCGTCCGCCAGCAACGCGTCGGGAATCACCCCCAGACAGTTCGCGCACACCCCCCTCTCCCTGGCCGATACCCACCCCGCATAACCACAATACGGACAGACACATTCCCGCGTCTCCCCTCGCAGCCCCGGCAACATGGAATCCCCCTCCACACGATACCTCTCCTCCCGCGAACAGCCCGCCAGAAACAACGCCGCCAAAAACAGCGAAATCGCTCCCCTCATTTGGAAATCCATGGATTTTGCCAGTCCCCCCAACTCGCCAGATACGTCCGGTACCCCAGATTCTCCCCCGCCCGCTCCGTAAGCCACGCCTTGGTTCGCTCGACCAGCTTTTGTTCCTCATGAATCGACAGCAGCCCCATCAATACCCGCGTCCGCAAAAAGACAAAATACGTGTCCAGAACGTCGCACCGGCAGTAATCCTCAATCTCCTGAAATTGCCCCGCGTCGTGCATGTCCTGCACCATCGCCCCCTGCACGTCCATCTTGCCCGGCTTGCCGATCAAATTGGCCGCCAAATTCAACCCTCCCGTAAAATGCGTCGAACCGAAATTGGTCAGCACGTCGCACAGGTCAATGTGCGCGTTTTGATTGTAGCGGTTTCGAGGTTGCTCGTAATTCCTCCCCAACGGCGAAAACCAGCCAGGAATCGAAACCCCATACCGAAACGCCGAAAGTTCCAAAAGCGGCACGTCAAACCCCCGCCCATTAAACGTGACAAACACCGGACGTCCATATTTTTCCCACCCCCGCCAGAACGTTTCCACAATCTCGTGCGGACGATAGTTCGCCTCCCCCAAACCAACCATGTCCACCAATTCGTACTTCTCCGTCACCTTCGCCAGCACCACCGCCGTGGGAATGTGGTACGTGTAAGGAATAAAATCCTTCCCCGTTTCCGTCATCAGCTTTTCCCGCCAACGGGCTATCGCCTCCTCCGGAGTCCGATTTTCCCCCGGATAACGAAGTCGCGATACCAACGCCCCGTCCGCCACCGACTCCACATCAAAAACAAAGTATTTTACCGCACCGTTCATATCCCGCTTCCTGAATCCAACTTTGAAAAACCATGCTCCAACCTCACGAATCCCCCGATTATACCCGATTCGGCCATCCGTTGCAAGTTCGCCCCCCGACCGATGAAGGTTCCTTCAAGGGCCACAGGCACCTGCTTGTCCTCAAGATACGGGCCGTCACGGGCACAAAAAAAGACACGAAAGAAAGCCTCTTTCGTGCCTTGTTCCCTTTCACAAGGAATCGCTTCCTGTTTTACAGCCCGGCAAACGATCCTCCCGTGTTCACCACCGGGCGACGCGGAACCAAAATCACCTTCGGCGTCACGTCAAACGCAATCGCCGGCAGACGTTTTTTATCCTTGCCCGACAAACTCGGAATGTCACGAAGCGTTTTCCGCTGAATCCCCGCCAGACCCTTCGACGGATCGCACGTGGCACTGAACGTTTTGAAGATGTTCATGATCTGCGGCGTCAGCACAAAATTCCCGTTCACGTTTCGCCCCACATTGTCAAAACTGCCAATGGTTACAATGCTGGCATAGTGATCGCGAAAGACGTACGCCTCGTACCCCTTCGCCCGCAATTCGTTGCACAGAATCATGGCATTCTCGTCCGCGTCAGCCAATGTCTGAGACTTGAACATGACCCCAAGATTCTCGTCACTTTTCTGAATCTCCGCAATCTTCTGCTGATTCAGCGTGGAAACCCCCTTCAACACCGCCACCTGCACCGAATACGTTCCGGGACAGTCCAAAAGCGAATATTTTTTAATCCCCTTGTTCGCCGCCACGACCACCGGGTCCAGACCGTTCGACACAAAACGCTCCCGCGGAATCATCGGATTGGG
This sequence comes from Planctomycetia bacterium, assembly GCA_030535245.1. Taxonomy (GTDB): domain Bacteria; phylum Planctomycetota; class Planctomycetia; order Pirellulales; family Thermoguttaceae; genus RGIG3701. The sequence continues at coordinate 37,463 of JAUNBJ010000005.1, forward strand.
CGTCACGAACGCACGCGTCAGAGGCGACCGGTTCGGCGCCGATTGCCCCAACAACGGATGATTCGCGCCACCGTTCCGAAGGCATTTGGGGTAAATCCGGCGAATTTTCTCAAGCGTCCTGGTCGCCCGACTATCTTCCAACGACTGAAAATCCCCCACCAACACCGTGAACTCCGACTGCACCGACGGATTCAGATAACGGTATTTGTTCGACACCTGCGGTTTGGCATCCGGGTTGTCCTTGTCGATCACCCAGTGCAACCGGTCGCTTTCCACCACCGTCCCTTCCTGGGAATCCTTTTCGTAAACATACGCCTTCATGCGATAATCCCGACGAAGCTCCTCCGCCAGCTTGACCGCCTTGTCGCACGCCACCTGGGGATTCTCGTCGGCAAAAACCGTCGCCATGACCAGCCACGGGCCATCTTTGGCCGTCAGCTGATACGTCGTCGGAATCTCACCCAACGCCAACGTTCCCCAACTGCAAATCAACGCAAACGCAAATAATGAAACGTTCGTTTTCATGGATTTTATCCTCCCTGTCTCTTTTTTACAGAACTACCGGAAATATAGCAAATTCCCAACGACGCCACAAGAGCAATTTCCAGAATTTCAAAAGTTTCTGCCAGATTCTACGACTGTCGCCCCGGAACGCATAACAGGTACAAAAAGAAAACCGTGTTCACCACCGGAACCAGGAACAAAAACATCCACCACCGCGAATGCCCTAAATCGTTCAGCCGTCGTGCCGTCACCGTTATTTCCGGAATCCAGAAACAGACGATACAGCCCAGACGAAACGGCCCCATCATCCCCTCCGGAATCGGAAACAAAAAGAGAAAAACGCCCAGGAAAAACACCACCAGGCACGTTCCTACATGATAGATTAGAAATTCTCTCTGGTCGGCCCGCGACTGGTAATCGCCAAACCGACTGAGAATCTCTACATATTCCTCAAAAAAGCGGGAAAGTATGTCCATCCAAACCTATCTTCGAAACATAGTAAAAAGTTTTGGGAGGTGAGGTCTGGGGAGTGTGATTGTGAGAACTATCGCAATTCCAGCCTTTTGAGAGGAAACATTTTTGAAAAATTGTTTCCTCTCAAACTCTCCTTCAAAAAACTTTTACTACGTTCGCTATATTACATTACGACACTACACGTTCCGTTTTTCCAACTTCTCTCGCGTCGTCCAAAGCCCCGCCGACGGCGTGCTGATGTAATACACTTCCTCCCCGTCTGGCATCGTGTTGAAACCGTTCCGCATCACCGCAGGATCGTACCGCTTCAACGTCTCCTCCAAATCGGCATAACCAAAACAAACCCCGTTGATCTCCTCCTTCGTCAGATGCCCCGGTGCATACGTAATCTGGAATCGCCCCTCCGACGAACCATGAATCAGGTGGGCCGTGCCGTGTGTCAAATCCTGCAACACCGGCTCCGTTTTCCACAGCTTCATCACGTTTTCCGTCCCGGAATACCCGTACTTGCGAATCAACGCATCCACGTCCTCCTGCTCGCCAAAACGCTTCAAACCCGGAGCGATAATCAAAAGCTCCCCCCCGTCGGCCATCGCCATACGCGTTCGGTAAATCGCCTTGTTCGCCACCCACGTACTGTAAAATTCGTCCCCCTGCATGACCGCCACCACCTTCTTCAACGGTGGCACGACCGTGATGTTCTGATCACGCGACGCCTTCGCCGCATCGAGATACGTGTCCAGATCGTCCCCCACGTACACCCCCGTATGCCCCAGCTGGCCATTCTCGTCGTACGCCATGACCACCTCGAAAAAGACGTCCGGCAGGTCGGCCAGAAACTCCTGCTGCGCTTTGTTGTAGCACGCTCGAAGCGGCGTGATCAGGTTGCCCAGATTGTTCTCAATCCCGCAACACGCCGCCATCATGTGCGACGCGCAAATCATCGGCTTGCCCCCCAAACCGATAAAATAATTTTTGTTGTGATTCGCGAACCCCAACACCTCGTGCGGCACCACATGCCCCACGTTCAGGATCAAATCCCACTCCCCTTCCAAAAGCATTCGATTCAGACTGACCGGAATCGCCCAGTCCGCCTTGCCGCCCGAAACTTCCTTCACGTACGACGCCGGAACCTCGCCGATTGTCCGAACCCCGTTCCGCCAGTCGTGGGCATGAATCTTCTCCTCCGGGATGCTCCCAAACATCCAACGATTCTGCTCCGGCGTGTGCGGCACATGCTGCCCCAACGTGGGAATTACATGGACGTCCGCCGTCGGGGAAAAAATCCCGTAAAGTGCCTCCACAATCCGCCCTGCACCACTATGTGCCCGCGTGATGTCCGGCGGCAAAAGCAACACCCGTTTCGGATCCCTGCAAATCCGCGAACGCGCCTCGTCCGCCATCCGGTGGGCCAGCTCCAATACCTTGCCCTCGCTTAAACGCCCTTCTTCCTTAAACCACGTCATGGTTCTCTCCTGTCAAATTGCGGACGCAGCACGCCACGTCCAATCCATAATACGCGTCTGATGTTTCGACGTGGAGGTGACGATCACACGAAATTCCCGCGTCTTTTTCATCGCCCCCTCCCCTACCGAAAGCTCAAACACACTCGTGTAATTCCGGGTATTCTTCACCCGCGTCGAGCCTTCCCCGCGAACAAAACGGATTTTGGCCCCCTGAAAATCCCGCAGGATCGCCCGCACCGCCGTGTTCTTCTGAAAGTCCCGGTACATCTCCACGTGCGTTTTGCTCTCCGTAAATCGGGACACAATCCCCATTCCCGTGGCACGCTGAAGCGTCGGCTGGCTCAACTGGCACGCCTCCATGTCGCGGCCCTCCACCATCAACTGAAGCCACTCCCGCGAAAACTCCCGCGCCGAAAGCGTTCCACAATACTGGTACGTCCACTCGTTCGCCACCCCTGCCGTGCCAAAAAACAGCGAACCGCAAAGCCCCACAAACGCCAGACGTTTCCCCGTCATCGGCACCTTGGAAATCGCGATATGCCCCAGCCCAAACAGCGTCAGGCAAATCGACAGGATCGGCAAAATCCAGAAGTACGTCGAAAAGACCGCAAGCGGCGTCAGGAATCCCAAAACGCCCCCCACAATCCCCGTATAACAAATCTCTGCGTATTCCTCGATTTCGTATTCGTTTTCCACAACCTGCCCCTCCGTTTTCTTTCCTTGCCGCTACGGACGTTTGTATTTACCCCCGCCGCTCTGCTTTGCGTCGAATCCCGTCGTTCCCTTCGTCTCGTTATATTCTTGAAGGTCTGCACGAAAACGACCGTATCGTTTGCCGTAGTCGTTGTTCGGGTCAAACGCCGTTCCCTGTCCCGCCGAATACGCCCCCCTGGAAACCCACGACATGTAATCGTGCCACTGCCGATCCGGTGCGGTGCCAAAGAACATCCGACTGTTCTGGTCGAAACCGCCAAACAGGAAATGCTCGCCCAACGGTGCCTGGTGCATGGCAAACAACGCGAAACTGAGGAATAAAAACGACAACAACGCCGACGCCGCATATCCCCCGTACAGGTTTGCCTGCGAGTGGAATTTCACCTCCACCTGACTCAAACGCCGGGTCAACTCGTGAAGCAGCATGTAAGCCAACGCGAACACCAGCCACAACGCCAGATAATTATAATAAAAATACGCCGCCCCGAAAAGCGAACAAAGCAACTTCGCCACCGGCTCCCCCAACGACGTGGCAAGCGTCGCCGCGAACACGAAGTTCAGTATCCGAATCGTGTTGTTCCACAGCCCATCCCGCATCGTGGAGCCGAGAACGCCCAAAAAAACCAACAGCAGTATGACGTTGAATATCATGGAATGTTCCTTAATTGATTGAGTTTGACTGGTGAAAAGGATGAAAATCAGGTCAACACACGCTTCAACTCCGCCAACGACGTGTCGCCGCTGACGATCAGGCGGAAACCTTCTTCCATCAGGGTTTTGTTACCATCTTTTCGCAGCGCCTTGCGAACCGCTTCCAACTGCGGCTGCGTTGCAAGCGCCTGACGCGTCGCGTCGCCCACCTTCACCAGTTCGAAAATGGCCGTCCGTCCCGAATATCCCAATCCAAGACACTCTTTGCACTTCTCATCTTCTTCTTTGGGGGCCTGCGGGGGACGATAAAATTTGTACCGCCCGGCCGGAAGCCCCAACTGCTGCACAAGCTGCGCACTGGGAGCGTACGACTCCTTGCAATGCCCGCACAGCTTCCGAACCAGCCGCTGGCAAAGAACCCCCTGCACCTCTTTGATCCACTTCTTCGCGTCGCACTTCGTTGCCATGATTCGCAACAACGCCTCCGCCGCATCCTTGGCCCGAATGGTCGTGATGATCAGCCGTTCTTCCTCCGCCACTTCCTGAAGCATGTCGTTCATCACCTCCGGGAACGGAATGTCCCGACAGACCACCACGTTCGGGTCCTTCAGGAAGATCGAACGGACGTACTCCCGCCAGCCATCCACGTCTTTCGCCTCGCAAACGCACATGTTGACGTTCTCGATCTCCTCGTACTTGCTGCCGGCCCCCTCAATCTCAAAAAACTCCCGAACATATCGGTCGGTCTTTTTCAACGCCGCCGCCGTGATCGTCCGCAGCCCGTTGGCCGGAGGGGCGCTGAACAGGAAAAATCCCTGCTTGCAAGCCAAATGCTGCTTCAACATCGCCTGCATCTCCGCCGGCATTCCCGTCGAATCCAACGTCTCCAACTTCGCCCGTTCCCCCTCAAACTGGAGCAACACCTTCTCCCCCGTCGGGGTTCCCTGCGACGTCAGTTTCACCGTCAGATCCCGTGTCCGCTTCACCGGTTTTCGCGCCGATTCCTGCGCAATCTGCAACTCCCGCTGCTTTTCCTTCTGTTGTGCCAGCTCGTCCTCCGGAACCGCTTCCAATTCCTCCTTGCACCTTTTGATCTTCAGCCGATCCTCCGGGAACGTGTACATGAACTCGTACTTCAACGCGAATTTCCCATCCTGCCGCGTCCGCCGGTTTTTCGGATCCAGCCCACACAACAGCTTCAATGCCTCCAATGCCGGATCGCCCAGCTCCCGCGCAAACGGCACCCCCGGATTCCACACCCCGTCGATCTGATACCGTACCGCCACCGTCGTGCTGCCAAACTCGTACATGATCGCGTCCGGACGGTTCTCCATCGCCGTGGAAAGCACTTCACGCGCCTTGTTGAACCCCTCGTGCGCACGCGCCTGAATCCGCCACTGCTCGCACTCCGCCTTGTTCTCGCCCGTCGTCCGCAGCAGCACCGGAAAGCCCGTTTCCAGCTTGTCTTTCGCCTGCGCCGCGAATTTCACCCCCACACGGCCCAAAATCTCCGAAAGCAAAAACCGTAAATGCGGAAGCGTCAACACCTGCTCGCCATACGATAAATTCTCGTTTCGCTGCCGGATGTACACCGCCAACGGCGCCACGTATGCCGCCAAAACCAAAAGAATCCCCAGCCAAAACCACGGCAGCAGCCAGAACAAAAGCAACGACCCCAAAAACGCACCGTACGCAATCGGCACCCATTTCGCCACCCCCAGCTTGTACTTCTGGCAGTCCGTGCTCAACCAGTCGGTCGAGAAAACCCACGCCAGGTAAATCAGCACGACAAACAGCACCTTCCACAGCGCCACGTATCCGCCACGCCCCATGTCCCGGCTCGCGTTGAATTCGGAACCCGCAGGGGCTTCCTCCTCGTATTCCCATTCCTCCCCTTCTTCGCCCTCGGCCGCCGCATCTTCTTCGGTCGCCACGTCCTCCTCGGCCGCGTCTTCCTCCTGCGAATAAACCACCGACAGCCCCCCGACGGTTTGCCACGTCCTTCCTCCCCAACCCCACCCCAACGTGAGCAGGATCACCAGGATTCCCCGAATGATTAAGGAACGGTTCATAATTACTCCTGATATTAATGGTCTTTACTTAAATTTTTTCGACAGCAGCTTCGTCAGCACAAGCGCCAATTGCTTCATCGTCACCGGCATCTGCACCACCACACGATAATCGTCCTGCTCCGACATCTCACTCCAGAACTTTTGGTTTTTCGCCAAAAGCAGCACCGCCGGGATGAAATGATTCTCCTGGTCAAGCTGTCTCACCTCGTTGAACACCCGAACCGCCTCCTCGCCAATGTTTTGCGCATTGAGCAGGATGCAGTCGGCGACGTTCTTGTCCTGGTAAAAACGCTCGATCGCCCGCTCCGCGTCGGCCGTAACCAACACCCGGTACCCCATCTTTTTCAGCGCGTCGCGGAACACCTCCCGGAGTTTGTCGTCCCGCTCCACCACCATGATGGAATGCTCGATCATCGCCGGACGGTTCACCCGCAAAATCGACGGATCCAGCGACTTGCCCGGATTATCCTTGATCTGTTTCTCCAACAGTTTAATGTCACGAAGCATTTCCCCCGGCGTCTGATACCGTTTCCGTACGTCCAACGCCATCGCCTTGTTCACGATCATGCAGATCGGAAGCGGAATCGACGCGTCTTTGTCCTGAAGCGGCGGCACGTTGGTGAATCGGGAGGGATTCGTCCGTTCCAGGCGGTCTTTCGTCTCGTAAAGCGGCGGCTCCCCGCAAAGCAGGTGATAATAAATGCACCCCGCAAAGTAAATATCGCTTCGCGTGTCGTCTTTCAGCACGTTCGTGACCCGCTCCAGCCCCGCATAATCCAGCGTCCGGGGGTTCGGAATGTCCGCCGTCGGGTCGTCGTTCTGCAAACTCTGATCCACCGTCGCAAACCCAAAGTCCGCCAGCTTCGCCACGCCACGGCTGGTAATCATCACGTTCGTCAGCTTCAAATCCCGGTGCGTCATGCCATGCTCAAACGCAAACTGCAACCCCGCCGCAATGTCTCGCATGATCGGGATCGCTTCCTCCGCCGTCAGTTTTTTCCGAATGTTGATGAACTCGCGAAGACTCTGCCCCTCGATGAACTCCATCGCGATAAAATGCACGTTCCCCTGCGAATAAACATCTTTTATCGACACGATATTCGGATGCTGGAGCGACTTGCCCAGCTCCCCTTCCCGCTCGAACTGCATACAACTGTCCGGGTTGTCGTTGTACTTGGTTCGCAGCACTTTGATGGCCACGACCTCCCCCGTTTTGGAAACCGCCCGATACACCCGCGCAAACGTCCCCCGTCCCACAAGGTACAAAACCTTGTAGTCCCCGAAGAAAAACCGCGTGGTCGCGCCATCCTCCAACCGCTTGATCTGATAATTCGTCAGCAGCTCTTTCCGAATTAAAAGCTGAGTGAACGTCTGCAAATCCACATTTTTCGTGCCCAGCTCCGCCCACGCCGCGCGTAAATCCCGCTCGGAAATCAAGCCGATCTGCACGGCCCGCAAGCCCAATTGTTCCGCTGTAGGTGCCATAGGTTTAATTTTGTACCCCAGTTTTGTAAGTTCCACAAAGAATCCCTTTCATTTTAACACAACCCCCCTCGCTTTCAAGGCGGGGAAACGGAGAAACATGAAAATTTTTCCTCCTCAACCCCTCACGTTCTAAAATTATCATGTTCACACCCCTTTTCAGTCTCGCGGTTCATGGTACAATGAAGGAGAAAATTTTTTTGGAGGTAGGACATCATGAGTATTCCCCTTGTTCTGGGTACGCATAACCTGAAAAAGAAAAAGGAGATGCAAATTCTGCTCGCTCCGTTTGGGCTGAAGTTGCTCCATCTTGCGGATTTTCCCAACGCCATTGACGTCCAGGAAACCGGTACGACATTCGGCGAAAACTCCCGTCTTAAGGCTTCCGAGCAGGCTCGCCACCTCCGCCAATGGGTCGTCGGCGAGGACAGTGGTCTGGAGGTTGACGCGCTGATGGGGCGTCCGGGGGTCTTTTCCGCCAGATTTTCCGGCCCGGAAGCGACGGACGAACGGAACAACCTCAAACTGCTTGAGGAGCTTCGGGAGGTTCCCCTGGAAAAGCGGACGGCACGTTACGTCTGCCACCTTTCCATCAGCGATCCGGACGGGAACATTCGGGCCGAGGAGGAAAATTACTGTCGCGGCCGCATCCTTTGGGAGCCTGTGGGCAACCACGGTTTCGGGTACGACCCACTGTTCGAGGTGATCGAGTACCACCAGACTTTCGGCCAACTTTCCGACCTGCTCAAGGCATGTCTGAGCCACCGTGCCCGTGCCATGCGGGCGTTTTTGCCAAAAATTTTGCAATTAGACGTAAAATAAATCACGATGATTCATATCCCACTTGCGTTCAGCATTACCGCCGTCCTGATTTTCATTGGAATTCTGGCAAGCCGTTTGTCGACGGTCTTGCAGATTCCGGTTTTGCTGATGTTTTTGGCCATTGGAATGCTGGCGGGCGAGGAAGGTCTGGGGGGGCTTCCGTTTGAGGACTACGCGTTTGCGGGGGATTTGGGGACGCTGGCGTTGGCGTTCATTCTCTTTTCCGGAGCTTACGATACTTCGTGGGGGTCGGTTCGTAAAGTCCTGTTTCGCGGGACGTTGCTTTCGACGCTGGGGGTGTTGCTGACGGCGATTGGCACGGGGGTTTTCGTGGCGTGGCTGATGGAGTGGCCGTTGGGGTTTGGTCTTTTGCTGGGGGCGATCGTGTCGTCCACCGACGCGGCGGCGGTATTTGCCATTTTTCGTTCGCGCGACGTGGGGTTGAAGGGGGATCTGCGTCCCATGCTGGAGCTGGAATCGGGCAGCAACGACCCGATGGCCGCGTTGTTGACGATCTTCATGATTCAGTTTCTGAATGAGCCGAACGCTTCGTTCACCATGTTTTTCCCCTACCTTGTGACGAAAATCGGGGTGGGAACGCTGATCGGCTGGATTGTCGGTGTCGGAACCGTCCGATTCATCAACAAAATCCGGTTGGAGTACGACGGGCTTTATTACGTCGTGGGGATTGGAACGGTGCTGCTGGCATTTGGCTTGAGCGAAATGACGGGGGGAAACGGGTTCATGGCGGTGTTCGTCTGCGGGTTGTACATGGGCAACTCCCGGTTCCTTTACCGTAACGGACTGGGGCGGTTCCATGACGGGATCGCGTGGCTCATGCAGGTGGTGCTCTTTTTGGCATTGGGGCTTTTGGTCACGCCGTCGCAGATTTTGCTGACGTGGCGGGAGGGAACGCTCATTGCGTTGGCGCTGATGTTCCTTGTTCGGCCGCTTTGCGTGGCGGTATGCCTCTTGGGGAGTTCGTTCCACTGGCGGGAGCAGGTGTTGCTGGCATGGGGAGGGATTCGTGGAGCGGCGCCGATCGTGCTGGCCATTTTCCCCTGTTACCTGTTCCAGGACCCGACCTGCGACGCCTACGCCAAAACCATTTTTCACATGGTGTTTTACATCGTGCTGCTTTCGGTGTTGATTCAGGGAAAGACGCTTATGCCTTTGGCTCGCTTTTTACATTTGGATGAAGCGGGCAACACCAAACCCCGTCCGCCGCTGGAATTTGAGGAGACGGGCCGCTCCAAGAGCCGAATGTACGAGTATGAAATCTCGCCCTTTTCGCTGGTGGCGGGGAAGGCCCTTCGGGATATCGGCTTGCCAAGCGGGGCGTTGATTTACCTGATTCGCCGGGGCGCGACGTTTATCGTCCCGACGGGGGGCACCATCATCCAGTCGGGCGACGAGCTGCTGATGATGCTGGAACCGAAAATGGCAGACGCGGTGGAGAAAATCATCCACGGATAATCGCGTTTTGGGTTTTGCCAAGCTGCCCTTTGGGGTCATTCCGCGCCGGCCACGGTAACCAGCTCCTCGACCGCTCCGTCCTGTGCAAACCGGGCGACCAGCGTTTCGGCAAGCAGGTTGTACCCCAGAACCGAGCGGTTCGCTGTCGGAGCCAGGCTGCGGTACAGGAGCCACTGTTCTTCGGAAATCATCACCCGGAACCCGGCGGCCACGGACGGCGGCACGGCGTTTGCGCGTTGGGCGACGGTCAGTGTTCGCCAGGTCAGGGCATTGCCAAAACGGACAGGGGATAAATCGCAGAAAAGCGGCATGTAGAGCGATCCCTGTTCCGACATTCCGGCATACTCCAGGGCCTGTTTCTTGATCGCGAATCGCTGTCCCGATTTGAGGTGCGTACGCCATTCGGGAAGGGCCAGCGGAAGCAGCATTCCGACAGGGCCGGCGGCGTCGTGCACGGTACACTCCATCGCGTCGGGAGCAAAGCGGAAGGTGGTTTGGTCGAACGTGGGGATACGCGACACGTAATGCAGTCCGCCAGAGACGTTTTCCGGGGTGAGTACCGCGTCGGCAAGGAGGGCAAACTCATCTTTTTTCGCGACAAAAATTTGTCGTTGGAGCCGAACCCCTTCGGTCCAGTCCTGCTCAAGCTCAAGGAAACAGGAGCGTTCCGAATCGAGCCAGCAATTTTCGACCCATTCGCTTTGGGGGGAGAGGGGAATCCCGTCGAAGCGCAGCTCCGTTTGCCAGATTCCGGAAAGCAAAGGGGTGCGGTAGTTGGAGAGTTCCAGCCGTACGTCATGACGGGAGTCGGACGCACTGGAACCGGTTTCGTACCAGCAGACCTGAACGCCGCCATTTTTCCAACCGCAGCGGAGCGACGCACTGGCCGTTTCTTCCGAATGCTCGCAGCAGGGGGGAAGCTCGTGGGGGGCATGCTTTTTCGCGGAACTCAGGTCGGGCAGGATGGTGATTCCAAGTTTTTTGTCGGCCAAATCCCCATCCAGTTGGAGGGCGGCGATGAAAAGCTCCGGCGTCCAGCAGGCGGTTTGACGTTTTTTCGACGAAAACGGCAGGGAACCGTCGGGACGCGTCCAGCGAATCTGGGTGCGTACCCAGGTGTTGAACGAGGCGGCAAGATCGCCTTGAAAAAATTCCGGGAACAGGAAACGAATCCGCACCAACCCCGCCAGAAGCAGCCGCGAAATGTCCATCAGCGACGCGCAGGGGAATCCCCGCTCCGTCCAGTCGCGAAACATTTCCACCACGGCGTCGTGGGCAAGCGATTTCCACTGGGCCGCATCGTCCGCTTCCGGGGCGACGAATGCCAGCGTTGCGGGAAGTTCGGCAGCCAGCCACAGGAACTCCAAAGGATCGGTCGCGGCATGAAAGAGGTGCGTGTCGGAAACCCACCCCTGTAGCCCCGCAAGCCACGATTTTCGTGTTTCGTCGTCCAACAACGGCAACGTCCGTGCGACGGCCAGCAGCGTTAACGCACTCCCTGGAAGCGTGGGCAGCAGGGTCGCCAGGTCCAGATTCCGCAAGAGACTCGCCACCGAAACGTCCCCTTGCGTTGCGGCACGGTAAAGGGCGGACAGGAGTTTCTCACTTTTTTTGGGCAATCCTTTCCGCTGGGCGGGCGACAGTCCCCACAACAGGTGCGGCGTATTCCCGGCACGCGTGGTGAACAGGGTATCGGGAAGCGGGAGTTTGGATTTTTTTTTCATGGCGATCTCGTTCGGGGGCTTTCCTTTTCGCGAAAATTAGTATATCATTACTTTAAAGTGTAATTATAACATAAGGAAAAAGTTCGGAAAGGCACGCCGGAACAATTTTTTGCCGGTTGGGTGCTTTTCGTAAGGCACAACGCAGGGTTTCCGCACCCTGAAGCACGTCGAAATGAGGTGACATTCGTGAAAAGAATATTTGGATTGGTTCTGCTGCTTTGCTCTGTCGGGTGTCGTCCGGCGGAAGAAAAACAGATTCCGCCCATGTCGGAACCCGCAACGTCCAAGGTCGCGAAAACCGATGTCACGTCGCCGTCCGCCGTCCGCACGCCTCAGGAGCTTCCCCAGACGCCAGAGACGTTACCAGAGAACGAGGACGAGGACGTTGACTGGAAACGCTACATTGAGGACGACGAATACCTGTCCAAGCCGCTTGAATATGGCCCGCTTTTGGGAGAGGACGCAACGAAGATGACGCGGCTGGACCCGAAAAAACCGGTCTGGGTATACAAGGAAAAGAAACTTGTCGTCACGCAGGGGTGGGTGTGTCAGGTGCGTGTGCCGTTGGAGTTTCTGATTTGCCAGGGAACAGGCTATCGAAGGAAGGTTCCGTACAAAGAGGAAGGGATGCCGGACACGGTGCTCCAATTCAACGGCCCGAAGTCGCATGAATCGATTTTTTGTATCGACGTCCCTGCCAGCGTACTGCACGCGGGACTTTTGGCAATCGGTGCGAAAACGGGAGAACCGGTGCGGTTTCAGCCGAAATTGGAACCCCCGACAGGTGACCCGATCACGATCACGATCCGTTGGAAGAACCCCGCTGGTGAGATCGTCGAACGGAATGCGCGGGAGCTGATTATCGACCACGATACCGGTAAGCCGATGGAGAAGGACTGGGTCTTTGCCGGGAGCTTCTTTTACGAGGATGACGATGGAGTTCAACGCTACGCAGCCGATTCCGAAGGAGAAGTCGTCGGAGTGTCAAACTTTCCCAGCGTGATGCTGGATGTGCCGCAAGTGAGCAGCAGCTCCAACGAATCACTCCTATATGTTTCCAACGAAAAGGAACTTCCAGAACGTGGAACGCCTGTGACGATTTTGTTTTCCATCGCAGAACAGGGGAAAGAATAGCGGTTTGTAATTGCTTTAGATAGAGTTTGATTGGGAGAATATAACATGCTGCAAAAAATATTGGTGGGGATGGTTCTTTTGACGGTTCCGGCGTTCGGGGAAAATCTTCTGGATGGGCTGAAACAGGAGCATCCACGGATTTTGTTCGACGCGACGCATCAGGCGGAGAGGATGAAACTCCTGGAAACCGACCCGTTCCTTCAGGAGTTGTACGGTCGGGTGAAGAAGGATGCGGAGACGCTTCTGGAACAGGACGACACGGTAAAATACGAGATTGTCGGCCCACGCCTGCTGGCTCAGAGCCGGTTGTGCCTGAGACGGATCCTGACGCTGGCGACGATGTATCGGACGACTCGAGAGGTCGCGTACAAAGAGCGGGCCATGCGGGAATTGCGGGCGGCTGCGGCGTTTCCGAACTGGAACCCGTCGCACTTTTTGGACACGGCGGAAATGACGGCGGCATTCGCCATCGGCTACGATTGGATGTACGACGCCCTTTCCCAGGAGGAAAAAACGTTGCTGGAAACGGCCATTTACGAAAAGGGACTGCTCCCCGGACTGGCGGTGTACCGACGCGGCACCTGGTGGACGACCTCGGAATTCAACTGGAATCAGGTCTGCAACGGCGGCATGACGATGGGAATATTGGCGATTGCGGACACCCTGGAAGGGGAAAAGCGGGAGAACGCCACGTTCATGTTGGAAAAAGCGATCGCGTCGATACCGCGTGCCATGGCGTCGTTCGCCCCGGACGGTGCGTGGGCGGAAGGGCCGGGATACTGGAGCTACACGCTGAAATATACGATTTTCATGATTCAGTCGCTGGAGTGTGCGATCGGTCAGGATTTCGGCATTTCCCAATCGGAAGGGTTTGCCCATTGCGGTGACGCACAGCTTGCCGTAGCGGGAGCGACAGGGTATTCGTTCAACTTTGCCGACGCCGGGAGCGGGGTGATTTCCGACAGCGCGTTTTTCTGGCTCGCCGACCGTTTTCAGAACCCGATGTATGCCGAATACCTGCGGGGACACCTCGCGGGAAAGGACGCTTCCTGCGCATTTTGGTACTACACCCCGCTGCGGATGAATCTGGACGACGCGAAGAAGGATTTCTACTTTCGCGGAGTGGAAATCGCCACCATGCGAACGAGCTGGAACGACCCGAACGGCTGGTACGTCGGTTTCAAGGCGGGCGACAATGACGTCAATCATAGCCATTTGGAACTGGGCATGTTCGTGCTGGAAAAAGACGGCGTGCGTTGGGCCGTGGATTTGGGAGCCGATAATTACAACCTCCCGAAATATTTCGGTACGCTCCGCTGGACGTACTACCGGCTGAGCACCCGCGGTCAAAATACCCTGTTGGTGGACAACGAGAACCAGAACCCCAAAGCCGTGGCACCGATTACCGATTTTGAATCGACCCAAACGAAGTGTCGTGTCGTTGCGGATTTGACGGCGGCATACGCGGGACAACTCGACTTTGCCCGCCGAACCATAACCCTCGACCGGGAACGTTCGGAGGTGGAGATTTTCGACGAAATGGGTCCGTCGCAGGCGAAGGAAATCCTCTGGCAAATCCATACTTTCGCGACAATAACCCTTTCCGACGATAAAAAAACGGCAACCCTGAAACAGGGGAAAAAACAGCGCACGGTCGAGATTCTGGAACCGGCGAACGGGCAGTTTGAAGTCCGTCCCACCACCCCATCCGAAGCCGAGAATCCCAATACCGGCGTTTCCCGGCTGGTAATCCCCCTCTCCGGCACCAATACCCCCCAGACGTTTCGCGTTCGCTTCCGATAACCCCCCTCTGTTAATGGTCAATGGTCAATGGTTAATGGTTAATGGTTATTGGTGAATGGTTTATGGTCAGTGGTGTTT
>JAUNBJ010000005.1:51872-67440 GCA_030535245.1 Planctomycetia bacterium
GGCCATTACTCCAGCCATTAACCATTAACCATTAACCATTAATTATCAATTGAGCCAAGCGATTCTCCATTTCTTCCGGAACTACGGGCTGCGTCCTTCGTTCACGGCTCCGCAGTCTACAGTTTACATTAATCAATCACAATCGCTTTTGTACGGTGCCCCCTGCTTGACCTCTGTTCCGCAATAGATTACAATAAAAACCCTAATAATTCAAGGGCTTTGAGGAGTATGCAGTTGTTTATGGTTTGGGAATAGATGCCATAGATATTTGTGAAATTATCCCATAATTTATTTCCTGACTTCGCATTGGTCATGCTTATGAAATGGCGACACATCGGACAAAAGTTCATTGGGATTCTCTTTTGTGTAGTAATTTTTGTTTTCGGTCTTACGTTCTATGATATTGCTTTGCAACCTTATACTTTTATCAGGTTCGTCTATTGGGAAATGGAAAGTCATTTAGGCAAAGAAACTTCCCAATCAAATCTTCAACAAACCTGTGTACATATGAGGGATGCGGTCCGTAATGTGATTCTAACGAACCGGAACTCTCCTTCAAAGAATCAAATACAGCAATACTTGATAAATGCTTACGGTGCAGTTCAAGTGCTGCTTGATATTCAATCTGTGCACGACAGCTATTATCAATGGTGTCGTCTGAGAAATGGGTATGTTGCCATGTTAGTTCCCTACCAGGACAATACCGAGGCAGCGGATACGTTCATTCAGTTTGATCGTTGGCTGAAAGCAAGAAATATCCCGTTCCTTTTTGTTCAAGCCCCCCATCTTGTTTGCAAGTATGCCCCAGAACTTCCACGTGGTGCAACCTGTTTTTCAGACGACAACGCGAACAGGTTCCTGAATCGACTTCGGAATGCCGGTGTGGATTGTTTGGACACCCGTGAAATTTTTAAGGACTCACCTCAAAAGCACTACGAGCTTTTCTTAAAATCAGAAACTCATTGGCAAATGGAATATGCTTTTTATGCGTTTCAACAGACAGGAAGACATTTGAACGAAAAATATGGATTCTCCATTGCGCCCCATGTATTGGATGCCAAAAACTATTATCGTGTGCGGAACGATTCGATTCTCTATGGTCAGGGTACCCGGTTGGGGGAAACGTTTGTTCCTGAAGATCACGAAGTCTCTTTTCTTCCCAAGTTTTCAACGCAATTCATACTGGATCGGGAAATTCTCTGGCCACGAGAAACACTTCATAAAGAAGGGGCATTTGATATACTGCTGCCTCCGGGGTTAACACAGGAAAAGGTAATCAACCCGAAGGTTCCCTCCAAACGGATATTACTTATCAGTGACTCGTTTGGGGCGAATTTTTCCCGTTATATGGCACTGGCCTGTCATGAAATGGTGTTCGTTTGCCCCATGAAGTACCACGACGACATCTTTCAAAAGTTGGAACAGACGCAACCGGACATGGTTATTTTCCTTTTGACAGCCCGTGAGATAGATCATTTGTATACCGATTATATCACTTTATCCCCTGAAATACATTGCCCTTAAATAAGGTTCTGCCAGTCCGATGTTATTTTCCAGCGAAATATTTTTGTTCTTGTTTTTACCATTCGTTCTGTTCGTGTATTACGGATTGTTGTTTCGGTGGAGAAAGCTGCAAAATTTGTTCCTGCTTGGGATGAGCTTGCTGTTTTATGCCTATGGAGAACCATGGTTCGTATTAGTAATGATGAGTTCCATTGTGGTAAACTGGGCTTTCGGATTGCTCGTGGAAAGATTCCGGAAAAACCGGATCGCGACACGTGGAATCTTGATGATGATGCTTGTCGTCAATCTGGGCATTCTGGGCTATTTCAAATATTGGATGTTCTTTCTTGGTAATATCAACTATTTCACCGGAAGCTATATTCCCATTCCTCAAATCACATTGCCCATTGGGATTTCGTTTTTTACATTTCAGGCTATTTCGTATGTTGTGGACATTTATCGAGGGAAAGGAAAAGCCCAGAAAAATCCATGTAACGTTGGACTTTACATCGCGTTTTTTCCACAGTTGATTGCCGGGCCGATTGTGCGGTATGAGACCATTTCCGAGCAGATTCATGGACGCCGTGAAACGTTGGATGATTTTTCGGATGGGGTTTGCCGATTCATTGTGGGGCTGAGCAAAAAAATGCTCCTTGCCAACACCATGGCATTGGTGGCGGATGCGGCATTTGAAATGGCTCCGACAGACCGCAGCGTCGTCATGGCATGGATGGGAGCGTTGGCTTACACGTTCCAGATCTACTTCGATTTTTCGGGATACTCCGATATGGCCATTGGGTTGGGGAAAATGTTTGGCTTCCATTTCCTTGAAAACTTTCATTACCCGTACGTTTCCCGATCCGTCAGTGAGTTTTGGCGACGGTGGCACATGTCGCTGAGCAGTTTTTTCCGCGATTACGTCTATATTCCATTGGGAGGGAACCGGGTTCCTGCGGGACGGCTCATCCTGAATCTGTTTATTGTTTGGGCTTTGACCGGACTCTGGCATGGAGCAAACTGGACGTTCATTGGTTGGGGATTGTTTTATTTCATCCTCCTGGTGTTCGAGAAATACACCGGTTTTGAAAAACGGGGAAATTCACCATTCGTTTTACCGCTGAAACATTTTTACACTATTTTGGCATTTGTGTTGGGATGGGTTCTGTTTCGGGCGGAAAATATTCATGCAGCAGGAGCGTATTTTCAGACGTTGTTTGGACTTGCAGGGAATCCTTTTTTCAACGATTTCGTAGTGTTTTATTTTCACGATTCGCGATACTTTTTCCTGTTTGCCCTGCTATTTTCCACTCCCGTAATTCCATGGCTCGAAAAAAGATGGGAGGGGCGAGCGTGTTTTGAATCCATTCGCCTCGTCATGTACAGCGTAGTATTTTTTATTTCTGTGGTATACGTTGTTAAAGGGGGCTACAATCCGTTCATTTACTTCAATTTCTAGGGAATGGGTAGCCTGTTATCAACGGATGCTGGTAATAGTTTTTTCACGGAACTACGCTGCGTCCTTCGATATTTTCCGGAACTACGGGCTGCGCCCTTCGTTCACGGCTCCGCACGGCCCGATTAACCATTAACCATCAATTATCAATTAGAAAAAACTTCTTTCCGCTGGTGCTTTTGGAAAACGGATTTTTGTTGTAGAATGGGGGGAATGTTTTTGGTGTTCATCGTTTCTTTTACTGTAGCAAGGATTTTTCATGAGTATTACCCGCGAGAAGATTTTGGTTGTCGATTTCGGTTCCAAAAGTGCCCAGCTTTATGCCCGTCGGATTCGGGAGCAGCAGGTGTTTTGTCAGATGGTGGGGCACGAGGTGACGCCCCGGCAGATTCAGGACATGGCTCCCGTGGGGTTGGTGTTTACCGACAATCCGTTGGGAAACAGGCTGGATCCGGCGGTATTGGCTTTAGGGTTGCCGACGCTGGAGGGAATGACGCTCGACGAGGACGGGAATCGAAAATTGTCGGCGTTTCTGAAGGAGACCTGCGGTTGTCAGTGCGACTGGACGATGGAGAAGTTCGCCGAGTATGCCATTGAGGAAGTCCGCCAGCAGGTGGGGGAGGGACGCGTCGTTTGTGGGCTGTCGGGCGGCGTCGATTCGTCCGTGGTGGCGGCGTTGATTTACAAAGCGATTGGCAACCGGCTGTCATGTATTTTTGTCGATACCGGCCTTATGCGTAAAGGGGAGCCGGAAAGTGTGACCGAAACGTTCTCCAAACAGTTCCAGACCGACCTGCACGCCATCAATGCGGAGTCGCTTTTCCTGTCACGTCTGGCCGGCGTTACCGACCCGCAGCAGAAACGGAAAATCATCGGCGCCACCTTCATCGACTGCTTCGCGGAGGAGGCGAAAAAACTCGGCGACGCACCCTTCCTGGCCCAGGGAACCATCTACCCCGACATCATCGAAAGCGGTATCCCCGGTTGTAACGCCAAGGTAATCAAACATCACCACAACGTCGGCGGTCTGCCGGACGATCTGAAATTTGATCTGGTAGAACCGCTCAAAGACCTCTTTAAAGACGAAGTGCGGCAGTTGGGATTGACGTTGGGACTTCCGGCGGAAATCGTCTGGCGTCAACCGTTCCCCGGTCCGGGACTGGGCGTTCGGTGCCTGGGCGAGCTGACCAAAGCGAAACTCGACCTGCTTCGGGAAGCCGACGCGATTGTCCGTGAAGAGCTGGCCAAATCGGAGTTCGCGAAAACCGCTTCGCAGACGTTCGCCGTGCTCCTTCCGGTACAGAGCGTGGGGGTTCGGAATGGGGAACGTACCTACGAAAACGCGATTGCCATTCGCTCTGTGCAGACGACCGATTTCATGACGGCCAACTGGACCCGCTTCCCCTACGACGTTCTCGAAACCATGGCAGATCGAATCCTGTCCGAAGTACCCGGCGTCAACCGCGTCGTTTACGACATCAGCAAAAAACCCTCCGCCACAATCGAATGGGAATGATTTCATAAAATGTTTTGAGAGAAGATGTTTGGAGAGGAAACATTTTTTAAAAATCGTTTTCTCTCAAACGCTCCTTCAAGAAACTTTTTAATGTGTCCCAGGCAAAAATCGCTTGCGGGAGTATAAAAATCCTGCGGGCGATCAATCTTTTCATTGCCCCAAAAAATAGAAGTATTTTCCAGTTCAGGTATTGCTATTGTTCGAGATTTAGAATATATTATTATTTATGAATGGAGGTGTTATTATGGAATTTATGTCCGCCCGAGAAGCTGCTGATAAATGGGGAATCTCGCAAAGACGAGTGGCCGTCCTTTGCTCCGAAAACAGAATCGACAAGGCGACAATGGTCGGCAATATGTGGATCATCCCCACCACCGCAGAAAAGCCTGTCGATGCAAGGAGTATTCGATACATGCAGAGCGAGGGGAAGAAAGTAAAACCGTTTTTGAAATGGGCTGGAGGCAAGGGGCAGCTTCTTGCCGAAATTGAGAAGTATTATCCTTTTGAAAGCAGAAAGATCACCAAATATGCCGAACCTTTTGTCGGCGGCGGCGCAGTGCTTTTTGACATTCTGAGCAAATACGATTTGGAAGAAGTCTATATCAGCGATATTAACGCGGAACTCATCAATACCTATCGCATGATCCGAGAGGATATTGAGGAATTAATGGCAATGCTTACAGGAATGCAGAATGCGTTTGTACCGATGGACACGGAGCATCGTAAAGCGTATTATTTGGCCAAGCGTGATCGCTTTAACGATTTGAAAATCAACGGAAACGAAACCATCAATATCGAAAAAGCCGCATTGATGATTTTCCTCAATAAGACTTGCTTTAACGGTCTGTTTCGAGTGAACAAAAAAGGACTTTTCAATGTTCCGATGGGTTCCTATAAAAACCCAATGATTTGCGATGAAAGCAACCTGCGGGCCGTATCGGAGAAACTGCAAAATGTGACCATTGTTTGCGGTGATTACAGACAATCTGCTGACTTCATTGACGAAGACACCTTCGTTTATTTCGACCCTCCGTATCGCCCTATCACCGATACCGCAAGTTTTACCGCATACACCGAAAATCTGTTTAACGATGAAGAACAGGTGGAACTTGCAAGATTCGTGGATGCTATGCACCGAAAAGGCGCTAAGGTGGTAGTAAGCAGCTTAACGAACCGGGTAAAATATTATGAATCTAAATTTTGATTTTTCTGTAAGAAAGCAGTATCACTCAAGTCCGCAAATCGCACGTGTTATCACAGAAAAATGGGTTTTGGATAATATGTTTTGTCCAAGATGTGGGCAATCTCACATAAAGCAATTTGAAAATAATAGACCCGTTGCTGACTTCTATTGTCCAAATTGTTCTAATCAATATGAATTAAAAAGTAAATCTGGAAGAATCGATAGAAAAGTTGTTGATGGCGCATACGAAACGATGGTTAAAAGAATTTTATCTAATGAAAATCCTGATTTCTTCTTTATGCATTATTCAAGAAATGAATATAAAGTTGTTGATTTTTTTGTTGTACCTAAGCACTTTTTTGTGCCCCAGATTATAGAAAAACGAAGGCCACTTTCGGACAACGCAAGACGAGCAGGTTGGGTCGGTTGTAATATAATCATTGAGAATATACCATCGCAAGGTAAAATTGAGGTCATTAAAAGCGGCGTCGAAAATGAACCAACTACAGTTATTGATAAAATTAATAAAAGTCGCTTGTTGGAAAAACAAGATATAAACGCAAGGGGGTGGTTGATGGATATATTAAACTGTGTAAATCAAATAAAATCGTCAGTCTTTTCTTTGGCAGATATTTATGCTTTTGAAGAACAATTATTTGAACAACATAGCCGAAACCATAACATACGTCCTAAAATTCGCCAACAATTGCAGTACTTGCGAGACAAAGGCTTTATAGAGTTTCTAGGAAACGGACAGTATAAGAAATGCGAGGGAACAAATTGAAAAAATATATCATAACCATAGAAGAAACCGTAACTGAGGATTTTGAAATACTGGCAAACAATGCTGAAGAAGCAAGGAGAATTGTGGAAGCAAAGTATAAAGAAGGTGAAATCGTACTATCTCCTGGCGAAGTTCAATTTAAACAAATGGTAATACATTCACCAGACGAAGATGCTCCAGAGTGGATTCAGTTTTAGTTTTTTATATGTGTTAACTCACGATACCAACATCATTCGTGTACGCAGCAATGCCCCATCGTGGTGGTTGTCATTTGGGAACGTCTCCGTCATGCGTCGGTTATCCAGTCCCCGTACTGATTGTTGGAGTCGTTTCGCACCACGCGTGCCGTCCAGTGCAAATCGCCGTCCAATATCTCCATTTTTACATCGTCCAGTTCCGCCGCTTGCTCCATGGCGGCAATCCCCAATCCTCCCAACGGAGAAACCGCATCCACGCCTCCCACCAACTTCGGCGCGATAAACACGTCAATCTCGTCGATCTGGTGCATGTCCCAAAGCGTCCCCAAAACGCGTCCCCCCCCCTCGACCAGCAAATTCGTCAGCCGACGCCGACCCAGCTCGTCAAGCAAATCCCCAAGTTGCTCGGAATGCTCCGTTTTCAGCGTTCGGAAAATCTCGCACCCTGCCGCCAGGTACGGCATGACCGCCCTGTCCGAAACCTCCGGCCCTACCAGAATCAGCACCGGAAATCGCTTCGCCGTCTGCACCAGCAACGAATCCAACGGCGTTCGTAAATGCGTGTCGGCCACCACGCGCAAAGGGACACGTTGCGGATACATTTTGTTCGGATGAATCTCCTCCGGAAAATCCTCGTACCGCACGCTCATCATCGGGTTATCATGAACCACCGTCCCCGCCCCAACCAGTACCCCGTCCATCCGACCACGCAGCAGATGCGCCGCCGCCCGCGAACGTCGATTGGATATCCACCGGCTCGAATAGGTGCGGGACGCGATCTTCCCGTCCAACGTCATTGCCCATTTCGCCGTGATGTACGGACGTCCCGAAAACAGCAGCTTCATATACGGGTGATTCAACCTCTCCGTCTTGGTCTTCAAGACCCCAACATCGACCTGGATTCCCGCCTTTCGCAGCTTCTCGATCCCTCCCCCGGCCACCTGGGGAAAGGGATCCGTCATTCCCACGACCACCCGTTTCACCCCGGCATGAATCAACGCGTCGGCACAGGGGGGCGTTTTGCCAAAATGGCAACATGGCTCCAACGTCACGTACGCCGTTGCCCCACGCGCGTTTTCCCCTGCCGCTTGCAAGGCGTGAACCTCGGCATGGGGCCCGCCATATTCCTGGTGCCACCCCTCGCCCACGCTCTCGCCATTTTTGACCAGCACGCACCCCACCAGCGGATTCGGTTCCACAAAACCACGCCCGTTGGCTGCCAGCTCAATCGCACGCCACATCCAGAATTCGTCCATACGTACCCCCTGATTCACAGGTTATTCCTCGTCCGAATCACGTTTGCCGCTTCGGGATTTTCGGTGAATGCTGTTTCGGATTTGATGGATTCTATGACTGTCGGCCACCCGACTTTTTTTCGTTGGACGCTCGTCATTCTCCACGCGTGATTTACGTGGCCCGCCCCCATAGCGACTTCGGGATTTCGACGTTTCCCACGACGAAAGCTCGCATAAATCGTCTTTGCCCAACTTCGCCTTGGGACATATCTGCAAAATGAAACTCTGCGGCTGGTCGCTGTCCGTTCCTGGAATGACATACTCCTTCAGCTTCCGCAAACTCAACTCGTTGAACAACGAATAGTGCCGCGCCTCGCCCCGCTCGTTCATCCATTTTGGCCCCTTGACCAGCAACATCCGATCGAAATGAATCCACTTGCCCCGGAACCACTCCAGCAGCTTCTTCATCGACGCCACCGCCCGGAACGTCAGCGTATGGAACTGCCACGTCCCCAGCAGGTCTTGTGCCAGCCCTTCAAAGACCACCACCGGAAGCTCCAGTGCGTGGACCATCTCGGCCAGCACCTTCGCTTTTTTGCCCACGCACTCGGCCAGCGAAACGTTGATATCGGGCCGCAAAATGCCCAGCAAAATCCCTGGAACCCCCGACCCGGAACCGACGTCCAGCACCTTCTCGCCCGGAGCCAGAAACTCCGACAGGGCCATCGTGTCGATTAAATCCCGCGTCACAAATTTCTCAAAATTGGTATGCCGGGTCAGATTGATTTTCTCATTCCACCCCCACAAAAGTTCGCAGAATTTCTCCAGCATCTCCGTCTGCTCCGGAGAAATCTCGATCTCGTACTTTTGCAGGACATCAGAAAGAGTCGCGTTGTTTTCGTCGGTCATGTTTTTTCCTTTTTGATAAATATTATTCGTCTTCTTTCGGTTTCACCAGCGGGATGTACCGGAGCGGGGGATGGATGGGCTGCGACTGGGCTTCCACCGCTTCCAGGTGGAATACCTCCTGCGCTCGTACCCGATCCGCCAGGTTTCGCGGCATTTTGGACTTCCATTCCCCTTTCGCGTCAAGCCAACGTGCTTTTACATTGTCGGAAAAATAAACATCCAAAAAGTGCAGCACCCGTTGTTTTTGCGGGGGGGAGAGCACCGGGAACAAAATCTCCAAACGATGTTCCAGATTCCGCGTCATCCAGTCGGCACTGGCCAGATAGACTTCCTCGTCGCCCCCGTTGCGGAAATAAAAAATCCGGCTATGTTCCAGGTAGCGGTCGATAATCGACGTCACGCGGATGTTGTCCGAAATCCCCGCAATGCCGGGCCGCAAACAGCATATGCCGCGAATGTTCAGATCGATTTTCACCCCCTTGCGGCTGGCACGGTATAGCGCCTCGATCACGTCACGATCCTCCAGCGAGTTTAGTTTGACGCGAATCTGCCCCGGCTGCTCCGGCGTGGAAACGGTAATTTCCCGCTCGATAAGCTCGATGAACTTCCGCTTCAAAAGCACCGGTTCCACCGTCAGCCGATTCCACCCCACACACTCGGAGTACCCGGTCAGCAAATTGAAAAACGCCGCGACGTCCGCCGTGATTTCCCGATTCGCCGTCATCAGTCCAATGTCGGAATAGAGCTTCGCGGTCTTGTCGTTGTAGTTGCCTGTCGAAAGGTGAACGTAACGCTGAATCCGCCCCTTTTCCCGACGGATAATCAACATCGCCTTGGCGTGGGTTTTGAAGCCGGAAATGCCGTAAATCACGTGACATCCCGCATTCTCCAACTGCTCCGTCCAGCGGATGTTTCGTTCCTCGTCGAACCGGGCGCGAAGCTCCACCAGCACCACCACCTCCTTCCCGTTGTTTGCCGCCTTGATGAGCGCCTTCACAATCGGGGAATTTCCGCTCGTCCGGTAAAGGGTCTGCTTGATCGCCATCACGTCCGGGTCGCTGGCCGCCTTTTCCAGCAATTCGACCACCGGCGTAAACTGTTCGTACGGGTGGAACAGAAGCACGTCGTCTTGCTGAATCCTTTCGTAAATGTCCCCGGCATCGGTCAGGTCGGCGGGGGGAACGGGCGCCCACGGCTCGTACTGGTACGGAGCCAAACGCGGCACCCGTGCCAACTCTCCCAATACCGTCACGTCCAACGGCATGGAGGATTCGTAAACCTCCTGTTCCGTCACGTTCATCATCTCCATCAGCCGCTCGCGAATCCGCTTGTCGCTTCGGGTGAACATCTCCAGACGCACCACGTCCCGACGTTTACGCGACTGCACCGCCTGATGAACCTGCTGGGCGTAGTTGTGCGGCGTCTCCTCGATGGCCACGTCCTCGTCCCGCGTGATTCGGAACACCGTGTGCGACAGAATTTCACATCCCGGACAGAGCAAATCCGCATTGTTCACGATCAGGTGTTCCAGCATGACAAAATCGAGTTGTTCCTCCGTCTCAGTCACCACCACCAGCCGCGAAAGCTGCGTCGGAACCGGAATGAACGCCAGCTTCTCGACGTACCCATCCCGCGACTCGGTGGCTGGCTCGTCGTCTTTGTATTGCAACAGATGGGCCGGCACCCGCAAATACAACGCCACGATCAATTGCAACGACGTCCAAAGCGGCATCGGATTCAAATCATCCACCGCGAACGACGATAAAATCGGCAAAATATTCTTCTCAAAATGCGAACGAAGGTACAGCTTTGACTTGCGATCCATGTCGCGATACCGCAACACGCGAATCCCAATTTCCGACAAGTGCCCCAACGCGTCGGCAATCCCTTTCGACTGCTCCTCGACAAGCGTATGGGCAGACTTGGAAATCTTCTCCAGCAAATCCTCCGCCGCTTTGGAATTTGCGTCGTTTTTGTCCTGTGCAATCTGACGGGCCGCCGCCACGCGAACCTTGAAAAACTCGTCCAGATTGGAACCGGTGATTGCCAGGAAATTCAACCGCTCGGCCAGCGGAACCTGCGGGTTCAGCCCTTCCAAAAGAACACGCTCGTTAAATTCCAGCCAGCTTAAATCACGCGGAATGTAATACTTGGGATCGTACAAATCCACCAGCTTCTTTTCCGTTTTTGTCTTTCTCATATTTCCTGTCCGTTCCCCTAAATCCGTTCGTCTTTTGAACCACGTTTTGCCGCCGTCAATGATTCACTTTATCGATAATGCCCTGATCGAAATAGTTGATTTCCATCCCGGCGTCCACGATGATTTTTTGCGCCGTAATGCCGCTGGAACGGGGACTGAGCAAAAACACCGCCGTGTTGGCCGCCTCCTCCGTTGCGACGTTCCGCCGACGTGGAATCAGCTTTTCGGCATACAGGTACGCGTCCACATACCCCGGAATTCCCGCCGACGCCGACGTTTTCAGCGGCCCGGAACCGACCGCGTTGAACCGAATTTCCGAAAACGCGCTGAACGACTTCACCAAAAAAGAGAGCGATGCGTCCAGTGCCGCCTTGATCGGCCCCATGTAACCGTAGCTGGCCGAGGCCAACCGCGTCGTCGAAATGGAAATCGTCACCACCGACGCCGTTTTCGTAAGCATCTTCTGGAACGCGTTGGCGATGGTCGTCAGGGAAAAGCAGGAAATATGCACCGCCTGCAAAAACGCTTCGGGGGACGTTTCATGAAACGGTCGAATCCCCCGCGAATAATCGGCGAATGCCAACGAATGCACCAGCCCGTCGAAAAGCTCGTCGTGACGGGCCGCGATCTCGTCCCGCACCCGTGTGATTTCCTCCTCACGCTCCACGTCGCAGCAGTAAATATCCCCCGCCGCGGCAATCTCCGGGAACAACTTCCCCACACGACTGCGAATCTCGTCGTTCAGCACCACCAGCACGCACTTCGACCCGCATTCCAACAGGTCTTTCGTGATGTGGTACGCCACGCTTTTCTTGTTCGCCACGCCAAAGATCAAAAATTTCTTGCCCGAAAGCTGTAAAAAATCGCTCATGTCCGCACTCCCCTTCGCCATTTCCAAACCTACATTATATAATGCTCAACGTTTTTCCACAAGGAAGGGGAAGCGTTTTTCTCAAAGGAGGGGTGCAATCAAACTTTCTGCGCGCCGTATGAATTCCCCTTCTTTGAAGGGGTACGCCCGTCAGGGCGGGGGGTAGTTCTGAAGTGGTGAACGCTTTCCCAGGTCAAAACACCCCGTCAGCCTACGGCTGCCACCCCTCTGAAAGAGGGGAATCACCCCATCTTGCCCAAACTCGCAAGGAAATTTGCAGGCACCCTCAAAGGAGGGTGCCTGCAAATTTGGTGGGGGATATCGTTAGCGTCGGCATTTACCCTGTAAAAAGACACGCTTCATTTCCTGAAATGCCTGTCCGCGAAGTTCAGGTACATTTCCCAGTCCAACGGCGTCACATCGTGTACCCCGGTGCGAATGTGGTATCCGATCACGCCCCCTACCTGCGTGTTCTGCTTTGGCAATTCGGCTTCCGTGCGTCCTCCAAACGGTTCCGAAATCCCATAAAGACGGTACACCGGCACCGCATACAGGCAGGAAAGGTATTCCCCCTTCGGATCCGCCCAGCGATCCTCCTCTGCACTTGCCACATACACCGGACGCGGCGCCATCAACGCGATCAATTCGTGCTGGTCGATTCCAAACGTGTCCACACAAGGGCCGTATTTCTGGAAATTCCGACAGAACCAGTACCGCAGGCCGCCGCTCATGATCTGAATCGTCTCGCCATATTCCCGCCGGGAAAGCGCCGCACCACCGCAGCCGGAATCGTTGGAAATGGTAATCGCGAAACGAGGATCCGTCGCCCCCGCCCAAAGTGCCGTTTTGCCCAGCCGCGAATGCCCCATCACCGCCACGCGGGAAGCGTCGATCTGCCGATCCGTCTCCAGATAGTCCATCGCCCGACTCAGGCCCCATGCCCACGCCGTGATCGCCCCCCATTCCGTATCCCCACGCGACGCCTCGTCGGTCGCCTTGCCATAAAGGTCGAAAATGCCGGAGGTGAAACAATCCCGCAGGCTGTCTTTCGCAACATCAATGTAGTGCAGCGTGGCCAGCCCATAACCCCGTTTCAAAATCGCCGGAACGTCCCACCGGCAAATTCGCCCGCCACGAACCTCGTTGCCTTGCAGCGCCGTTTCCTCCGTAATGACCGAACCATTCCGAAGATGGAACAGGAAAATTTCCTTCTCCGTCGTGATGGTATGATTCCCCAGGAAATTGCACCCCAAAAAGACCGGCACCGGCCCCGTCGCGTTCTTCGGAAGATAAATCAGCAAATGCGCTTTCACGCACTTCCCCGGACGATCCGGATGGGTGAACGTTATCACCACCTGCTTGCGAATGGCCGTCCCCCCCAACGCATCGTTCCCCTGCTCCGCCACCTCGAATTTCACAAAATCCGGATGGTTCCCCGCTCGTGCCAATATCTCCGGCAGGTAGCCGTACATCTGGTCGCGAAACAACTTCAATATCTCAGGCCGCCGTTTGGTCTCCCAGTCGGAGACGCTTTGAACTCGCATCCCGTCCAGGCAGACCAGCGGGTCGGGCAAAGTGTACGACGGAACTTTCGCCTCGTCATAATTCACCTCCGCCGCCAACACGACACTTCCACACAACAACAAAATGGCAAAAATTTTTTTCATGACACCCCTTTAGTGAATTGACGAAGTTTTTTGAAAACAAAAAAGGCCAGTGGCAAAAACCACTGACCTAAAAGCGCCTCAACAAGGACTTGAACCTGGGACCTACTGATTAACAGTCAGTCGCTCTAACCAACTGAGCTATTGAGGCAACTACGGAGCGTATTCTAGCACAAAATGATTTTTCTACAATCCCCCCCTGTATTCTGGTTTTTGGGAAATTTCGCGTGGGGAAAATCGTTTTTTCAAGGGGCTTGACAAAACCTGCGTTTCCTATAGAATATTGCGAACATGACCCGGTGGTGTAATGGCAACACAAAGGCTTTTGGTGCCTTCGTTCTAGGTTCGAGTCCTGGCCGGGTTGTTTTCTCTTGAATGTCGCCTGATAAGTTTTATAATTCGATTCTGAGGAACTCATGTCTCGCATACAGATATACGATACCACCCTCCGCGACGGTGCTCAGGCCGAGGGGATCAGTTTTTCGCTTCACGACAAGTGCCAGTTTACCCGAAGACTCGACGCGATGGGGTTTGATTTTGTGGAGGGGGGGTATCCCGCTTCCAACGAGAAGGACGAAACCTATTTCCGTAACATGCGGGAGGAAAAGCTGGAAAACGCGAAAATTGCGGCGTTCGGCATGACGTGTCGCAAGGGGCGGCGGGCCGACGAGGATGCCGGGTTGGCGGCTCTTTTGGCGGCAGGAACGAAGGTGATTACGCTGGTGGGGAAGGCGTCGCGGTATCAGGCGGTCGATATTCTGCGGGTTTCGGAGGAAGAAAACCTGCGGATGATTCACGACAGTGTGAAATATCTGGTCGAACAGGGTCGGGAGGTGATTTTCGACGCGGAGCATTTTTTCGACGGTTTTCTGGATGCTCAAAAGGGGGCGTCGGAATATTCGTTGGAGTGCCTTCGGGCGGCGGTGGACGGCGGGGCGCAAACGCTGGTGCTGTGCGACACGAATGGCGGGAGTTTGCCGAACGATATTTTTCGTGGAACGAAAGCGGTTGTGGAAGCGTTTCCGGGGTGTGTCGTTGGCATACATTGCCATAACGACTGCGATTTGGCGGTGGCCAACACGCTGGCTGCCGTGGATGCGGGGGCACGCCATGTGCAGGGGTGCATCAACGGTTTCGGCGAGCGGTGCGGGAATGCGAATCTGATTTCCATCCTGGCGAATCTGGCGTTGAAAATGGGGGACGACGTTTTGCGTCCTGGTGCGATTGCCAAGTTGACGGAACTGTCGCGGTACGTTTTCGACATGGTGAATCTCCAGCAGCCGAATCATTTACCGTTTGTGGGGAAAAGCGCGTTTGCCCACAAGGGGGGGATGCACGTCAGTGCCATTGCGCGGGATTCACGCAGTTACGAACATATTCCACCGACGGCGGTGGGGAACGAGAGTCGCGTGCTGGTGAGCGAGCTTTCGGGGCGGTCGAACATCATGGCGCTTGCTGAGAAGCACCATATCGCGAACAATCCGAAGTTGCTGGAGAAGATTCTGGCCAAGGTGGTTTCCCGCGAGAACGAGGGGTATTCCTACGAAGCGGCTTCCGGGTCGTTCGATTTGCTGGTGAAGAAATGTTCGGGGACGTTTGTGCCGCATTTCGAGTTGCTGAAGTACCATGTCAACATTACCGGCAAGAACAAGGCGGAGGACGATGCGCGTGTCTGGACGGAAGCGATCGTGAAGTTAAGGGTGGGCGACACGATTTACTACGAGGTGGCTGACGGCGACGGCCCGGTGAACGCTTTGGATGCGGCGTTGCGGAAGGCGCTTTTGTGGCACTATCCGCACCTGGCGAAGATGCACCTTTTGGATTACAAAGTCCGCGTTATCAACAGTGAGGCGGGGACGGCGGCGGGCGTTCGGGTCGTGATCGAGAGCCGGGACGACACCGACACGTGGGGCACCGTGGGGGTAAGCGAGAACGTCGTGGAAGCGAGCTGGATCGCGTTGACCGACAGTTTCGAGTACAAGCTGTGCAAAAGCCTGTAGAGACCAGTTTAATTGATAATTGATAATTGATAATTAAAAATTAAAAAGTAATG
>JAUNBJ010000081.1 GCA_030535245.1 Planctomycetia bacterium
AAAACTTTCAGTGCGCTCACTGCGTTCGCTCTTTTTTTTCTTTTCTCTTATCTTTTGTTCCCTGTTTCTTTTTATTTCCTTTTCACTCTATCCACCGCGTTTCCGGATACGCCCGCGCCAACACCCCCCGATACGCCACTGCCGGATACCCCACCGTCATCCCCCCAGCCATCCGATGCCCCGCCGGATACCCCAAAACCTCCCCTATTCCCCGATCCATCTCCGAAACCATCGTCACAAACCCGGTGTAAAACGTCCCTAACCCCAACGCCACCGCCGCTAACGTCGCGTTCTGAATCGCTAACTGCGCGTCCGTGTCCGCAAACCGCCCCCCACGCCCGTCATAATGCGCCACCAATACCGCCGGAGCGTCAAACAATATCCAATCCTCCACCTCGCCACGCTCCAAAAGCTGCTCCAAAAACGGTAAGTACCGCATGTTGGAACCTGCCACGCCATGCGGAAAAATCCTGGCCAAAAACTTCGCAATGGGCGATCTCAGCAACGTTGCTCGTGACGTGAGAAACCGCATGGTTCGACGACGCAATTCCTGAATCGTCTCCGGACGCGTCACCACCGTCCAACAAACCTTCCGCTGATTGGTCGCCGTCGGTGCAAGCTCTGCAGTCGCAATGATTTTCTCCAAAAGCTCGCGCGGCACCGGCTTTTTTTGATACTGCCGCACCGAACGCCGTGTCTGTAAAAGCCCGTAAAAACACTCCCAGTCAGCCACCTTCGCGGGAAGTGGAAGGGGTGTGGAAATGGAGGAATCCGCCTCCTCGGTGATCGCGTCGGCAGGACAGGTAATCATGCAGTGCCCGCAGTGAATGCAGCCGTCCGGGTTCAGGATTTGCGGCACCTCGTCGTTGGCCTGGCGGTAAAACAGGTGGGCCGGACACTCGGCAACACAAACCCCACAACGACGGCATAACATGGCATCTAATTTCATGGAACACTCCTTCATCGCCGCCGGGACGCCTGACGTTCGGCAATCAGCAGGGCCATTTCCATCGACTGCTCGTAGTTCAAACGCGGGTCCACGTCGGACTGGTAATCACGATAGAGATCGTCCATGGTCAGGCCGCGGGCACCACCGACGCACTCGGTGACGTTTTCGCCGGTCATTTCCACATGAATGCCTCCCAGATGGGTTCCCTCCCGCTCCAGAATGCTGAACGACTGAAGCAGTTCACTGAGAATATCATCGAAACTACGGGTTTTCAGGCCGGAAGGGGTCGTCTGCGTGTTGCCGTGCATGGGGTCGCAAATCCAGAGAACGTTTCGGTTGGCCCGAAGTACCGCTTCCACCAGCGGCGGGAGTTTCTCGGCAATCCGGTGGGCGCCAAAACGATGAATCAGGCAGAGCCGCCCTTTCTCATTGGCCGGGTTGAGGATTTTCGTCAGCTCGACCAGCTCGTCCGGTTCCATCGTCGGGCCGACTTTCATGCCGATGGGATTGGCGATTCCCCGGAAAAACTCGACGTGCGCCCCATCCGGCTGGCGGGTGCGGTCGCCAATCCACGGCAGGTGCGTGGTCAGGTTGTACCAGCTCTCCCGGCGGGGAACGCGGCGGGTCTGCGAAAATTCGTAGGGCAGATGAAGCCCCTCGTGACTGCAAAAAAACTCGGTCTGCGTCAAGGTGTCGATCTTACCCGCAATCACTTCCATAAAGTGAATCGACGAGTCGATCGACTGGAAAATACGGCGGTATTCTTTGGAACGTTCGGTCAGGTTGACGAATCCCAGCTCCCAATATTCTGGATGATGCATGTCGGCAAACCCGCCGGCAACGAAACTGCGAACGAAGTTCAGCGTCATGGCGGCGTGGGCGTACCCTTCCAAAAGACGTCCCGGATCAGGGGTACGGGCGGTCGCGTCGAACTCCGGACGATTGATCAAAGGGCCGCGGTAACTGGGAAGCGTCACGCCATCACGAGTTTCCGTCGGTTGGCTTCGGGGTTTGGCATACTGGCCGGCAATCCGACCGATTCGGACAATCCGTTTGCGACTGCCATAAACGAGAATGTAGCTCATCAGCAATAAAATTTTCAGCTTACTGACAATGACGTTGGAGGTGCACGCCTCGAACGTTTCGGAGCAATCCCCCCCCTGGAGCACGAAATATTCTCCATTCTCGGCGGCGGCAAGCTGGCTTTTGAGGGTTTCAATTTCCCCACTTGTCACCAGCGGCGGGAAATGCGAAAGCGATCCCACTGCCGCGTCAAGTGCATCGGGGTCGGGATAATCGACCCACTGCCCGATCGGTTTATTTTTCCACGAATACGGCGTCCAGTCGGAAAGTGTCATAATAAATCCTCTCTGCCCATGGCTTTCAGTTTCGCGGTCACTTCCCGCACCGATTCCTCACGATTTTTGTCGAACACCAAAACCACGTCGGGCGTCACGATAACCGCCACGTCCGCCAACCCAAAGCAGGCGACAGTTTTGGACGCGTCGGTCGAACGGATCACGCAGTCGTTGGAATCGATCAGCACGACGTTTTTTTCCGACGTTCCGGCCAACGTGTTGTGCCGCGTGTCTTTCGGGAAAATCCGTTCCATCGCCCGCCACGAACCAACGTCGTCCCACGCGAACGGAGCGGCCATGACCAGCACGTTTCCTTCCACGGCTGCCGGTTCCATCACCGCGTAGTCGATGGAAATATTTTCCATTTCGGGAAAATAACGTGCCACGTCGCCCGTTTCCCGGATTTTTTCCGCCACAACAAACACCCCCGGAGCATGTTTTTGCAGCAGGTTCAACACCGTTTCCGCCTTCCAGACGAAAATCCCGGCATTCCAGAAAAAATTCCCCTTCGCCAGATACTCCGCCGCCACTTCGGAAGAAGGTTTTTCGCGAAATTTTTTCACCCGAAACACCGGAACGTCCGGTGCCGGAAACGCTTCGTCGCGCTCGATATAACCGAACGATTCCGCCGGGTACGTCGGCTCGATTCCAAGCGTGACGACCTTTTCCGGATGCGTTGCCACGACTTCCGCCGCCTCGAAAATCGCTTTGCGAAAAGAGAAAACCGGCGAAATTTTCTGGTCGGCCGGCAAAACCGCAAGCACGGCGTCCGGATCGTTCCGCAGGCATTCCACCGCCGCCAGCGCGATACACGCCGACGTGTTTCGTGCACATGGTTCCACCAGCACGGCGTCGGCAGGAAGTTCGGGGAGCTGCGTGCGGATCGCGTCGGCCAGATTTTTTCCCGCGACGATCCGAACGTTCTCCAAAGGCACCCGGGCGGCAAACGCAGAACATTCTCCGCACAGCCGATCCACCGTCTGTTGCAGGAAGGACCGCTCCCCCTCCAGTTTTAAAAGTTGCTTGGGAAAATTTTTCCGGCTCTCCGGCCATAGCCGCGTTCCCGACCCGCCAGCCATGATGATTGCATGCAACATTTATGCTTCCTCCAGATTCCTTATTATACCGAAAAATCGTCTATTTTAGAATGGGGAGTTGCGGCCCCTTGACATTCCGTCAAAAAATCCGTATCTTATATAGTTTAACGGATTCTACAAGGAATCTCCATTTTCACGACGACGTGGGAGCCGTGGTGTATCGCTCCAACGGCAACGCTGAAAACGGGAATTCAAAAGGAATGCGTAAAACCTCCATCATCCTTATTTTAGACGAAAAACGAACCTTTCCGGGAGGAAACGATGAAAATCATCATTTCGCGTGAAGCCATGTTCCACGCGTTCACGTCCGCTTGCATGGCGGTCAAGGCGCAATCCACCAAGCCAATTTTGCGGAATATCAAGCTCGAAGCCCGACCGGGAGAAGTGATCCTTCTGGGAACGGACATGGAAATCGGCATTCGTATCGTGTTGCCGTGCGAGCAGGTGGAAGCGGCGGGGGACTGCGTGCTTCCGTCCGACCGGTTCAGTGCGTTGTTGAAGGAAAATACCGACGACACCCTGACAATCGAGAGCAACGAAAAGAAAACACGCATTTCCACCGAACGCGCGGAGATCGGTTTCCCCACGCAAGATCCGGCCGATTTTCCGTCGTTGCCGATCTTTTCGGCGGATCATTATTTCAGCGCTCCGGCCCGATACGTGAAGGAAGCGATTCGTCGCACCACCTTTGCCACCGACGTGGAAAGTGGACGTTACGCGCTGGCGGGGGTTTATCTCGATTATCAGGATTCCATGTTGAATTTTGTCGCCACGGACAGTCGCCGTCTGGCCAACCAGTGTATCTCCGTCTCCGTAACCGGCGAGTTCCCGGAAAGTCTGGCTGTCGTGGCCACGCCGCGTTCCCTTCAAATGCTTGACCGTCTGCTGGTTGCCAACGACGAGGAAGTCCGTTTCGCGTTTTTGGAAAACAGTTTCATGGTGCAGTGTGGCAATATCTTCTTCCATGCCACGCTGGTGGAAGGACGCTTTCCGGAATGGCGAAAAACGTTGCTCCAAATCAAGTCGCCGGTGCTGGTGCCGCTCCCCGTTGGGCCGTTCTTTGCCGCCGTACGCCAGGCTTCCATCGTGACCAGCAAAGAGGCTCCGGGGCTGTTGTTGAGCTTCGACTCGAACAAACTGACGCTCCATGCCACGAACACCGACCTG
Source organism: Planctomycetia bacterium (assembly GCA_030535245.1). Taxonomy (GTDB): domain Bacteria; phylum Planctomycetota; class Planctomycetia; order Pirellulales; family Thermoguttaceae; genus RGIG3701. Next base: position 4,572 of record JAUNBJ010000081.1, read on the forward strand.
GGCGAATCCAAAGTCGAAATGCCGGTTCAGTACGACGGGGAACCGATGGAAATCAAGATGAATCAGTATTATTTGCAGGACTTCCTGCGGATTATCGATTCCGAAACCATCGTGACCATGCACATCGTTCATCAACGTGTCGCCGCCCTGCTGACTACGCCGGATGAATACCAATACTTAATCATGCCGATGCACGAAGAAAAGCCGAGACCGGCGGCTCCCGCAAATCCATGACACAGGAAAAACCCTGGCGGCCCCGTGCCGTCGCCATTCAGGACGTTCTGTCCGGCATCCTCACGCGGTATGGTGTCGGACGGAACCGTTCGGAAGATGATCTGGCCGAATTCTGGCAGTCGCTGGCTGGAGAGCTGGCCCCATACACGCGAATCGGAGCGTTGAAACGGGGGGTATTGGAGATTCTCGTAACCGACTCGCTTTTTGTTCAGGAATTGACATTTCGCAAGCAGGAATTACTTCGGAAATTTCAGGAAGCCTATCCCGACAACAACATCCGCGACTTGCGATTCAAAGTGCAATGAACTGCGGACATCAAGGCGGTGTTGCCCCTGATTCGTGGCAAACGGTACGCCGTCCCGACATCCGCCGGTGCTCTTGAATAGTGGAATCCAATGGTAATTTACAGGGATTCCCCAGAATTACAGTAATCCGTACTGCCGCAACGTCTCTTTCAGCGTTTCCTCCTGCGCCGGTTCCAGCGGCAACAGTGGCAAACGAAGCTCCCCGGTATCCATGCCGAGCAGCTTCATGGCCGCCTTGATCGGAATCGGATTGGTGGAAAGCCCCAGCATGTTCTTGCAGAGCTGGAACGTTTTGTAATGCAGCTGACGTGCGGTTTCCATATCGTTGTTCAGCATGGCGTTGCACAGGGCGATCATATCCTGCGGCACGATGTTGCCGACGACCGATACGACCCCTTTGGCCCCGACCGACATGTAGGGAAGCGTCATACTGTCGTCGCCGCTTAAAACGGTCAAATCCGTCGCGGCAAGGATTCGGGACACCTGATCCATGGAACCGGTCGCTTCCTTAACCATTTGGATGTTAGGCAACTCGGCCAGCCGGATGATGGTTTCCGGCTCGATGTTTTTGGCGGAGCGTCCGGGAATGTTGTAGACACAAATCGGAATCTCCACCGCTTCGGCCAACGCTTTGAAGTGCTGATAAAAACCTTCCTGCGTCGGTTTGTTGTAGTACGGAGCAACGACCAGGGCGGCGTCGGCACCCGTCCGTTCGGCCCACTGCGTTAAACGAAGGGCTTCGGCGGTACAGTTGGAACCGGTTCCCGCCATGACTTTCACCCGACCCGCAGCGGCACGCACGACCGTCGTGATGACTTTTTCGTGTTCCTCATGTGAAAGCGTGGGGGACTCGCCCGTCGTTCCCACAGGCGACAGGCAGGTTATGCCCGCACGAATGAGGAACTCGGTGTTCCGTTCCAGCGTTTCCAAATCGACTTTTCCGTCCTTAAACGGCGTAACCATGGCTACGGAAAGCCCCGCGAATTCTTCTGCTCTGGTTTTCATAAAAACAATCCTCAAAAAATGTGGAACGAGCCACAAAAACGGTTAAATATTAATATCTATTGTCTCTCAGGAATGCATCAACGCTTTCATCTCTCGAACCGCCTTTTCCATTCCAACAAACAGGGCACGAGAAATGATACTATGTCCAATGTTCAATTCGTGCATCTCCGGAATCCGAGCGATGGGACGCACGTTCCCATACGTCAGACCATGCCCGGCATGAAGCAACATGCCGGATTCACGAACGCGACGCCCGGCAATCTCGATGACACGCAGCGCTTCCAGCTGGGCGGCTCCGGTCAGGTTGGCGTATTTTCCGGTATGGATTTCCACGGCGTCGGCACCCAGCTCCGCAGCAGCCTCAATCTGGGCCAAATCGGGATCCAAAAACATGCTAACCCGAATCCCCGCAGCATGCAGCGAATCGATCACGTTTTTCACACGCGCTTTCTGAAGCACGATTTCCAGCCCGCCCTCGGTGGTCAATTCCTGGCGCTTTTCGGGCACCACGGTCGCCTGGTCGGGACGGATACGGCAGGCGATTTCCAGCACGTTTTCGTCGCAGGCCATCTCCAGATTCAGACGTCCCTTGACGGTTTGTCGAAGGATTTCGACGTCGCGTTCCTGAATATGCCGTCGGTCTTCCCGCAAATGAACGGTGATTCCGTCGGCACCGCCCAGTTCCGCCAACGCCGCCGCCCAAACCGGATCCGGCTCGTTCGTTCGACGCGCTTCCCGTACCGTGGCGATGTGGTCAATATTGACACCCAGCTCGACCATGAGAATCCCCCCTTATCCTATGAGGCTCTATTGTTAAAAAACCAGCGTTTCATTATAATCCAACTGCCGGAAGGTTCAAGGGGTGGGCGGGGGGATCCAATATTTTGTGTGCAGGAAAGTCGAATGCAATGGTTCATGGTTCATGGGGCACCCGTTTTAACTCCTGGCAAATTTACCGGTTCCCCTTTACACATTCAAAAAAACAGGTATCATTGGCATACTATACTCATAATGGGAAACTAGGGAGTATTCACCCCCCCTTGAGTAATGTATTTGAATCCTTGTCATTGGATTGGAGATCGGTATCATGAATCTTTCGCAGTACGGTATTACCCAGCAGCATGTGGATCGTAACCCGGCAGTCGCCCGCCTCTACGAGGACGCGTTGAAACACGACAACGCGAAAATTTCCTCCACGGGGGCTTTGATGACGAATTCCGGTATCAAAACGGGACGCAGCCCTAAGGATAAACGCGTGGTGGAAGACCCCGGTACGGCCAACGATATCTGGTGGGGAAACATCAACATGAAAATCGATGGGGAAAGTTTCCGCATGAACCGCCAGCGGGCGATCGATTACCTCAACAATGCGCCGCATGTGTACGTCGTTGATGGTTTTGCCGGCTGGGACCCCAAATGCCGCGTCAAGGTACGTGTGCTTTGCACCCGCGCCTACCATGCCCTGTTCATGCACAACATGCTCATCATGCCGACCGCACGGGAATTGGAAAATTTCGGCGATCCGGACTACGTGATTTACAACGCCGGCATTTTCCCCGCCGACCCGAAAATCGGAACCCACACTTCCCCCACCAGCGTGAATTTGAACTTTCAAACGCGTGAACTGGTCATTCTGGGAACCCAGTATGCCGGGGAAATGAAGAAGGGGATTTTCACCATCATGAACTACCTCATGCCGAAAATGGGCGTGTTGTCCATGCACTGTTCGGCCAATGAGGGGGCGAATGGGGACGTGTCGCTGTTTTTCGGACTGTCTGGAACCGGCAAAACCACCCTTTCCACCGAAGCGAACCGTAAACTCATCGGCGACGACGAGCATTGCTGGACCGACGACGGCGTGTTTAATATCGAGGGGGGGTGCTATGCCAAGTGCATCGACCTTTCCGCCGAAAGCGAACCGGAAATTTACAACGCCATTCGTTTCGGAACCGTGCTGGAAAACGTGATTGCCGACGAGCATTCCCACCAGGTCGATTATACGGACAAGTCCATCACGGAAAATACCCGTGCGGCGTATCCGCTGAATTTCATCGACAACACCAAACTTCCGGCCATTGGCAACCATCCGAAGAACATCATCCTGCTGACGTGCGACGCGTTTGGCGTGTTGCCGCCGGTCAGTCGACTCACTCCCGGCCAGGCGATGTACCACTACATCAGCGGTTACACCGCCAAGGTTGCGGGCACGGAGGTGGGCATTAAGGAACCGACACCGGAATTTTCGGCCTGCTACGGAGCGGCGTTCCTCGTGTGGCACCCTACCAAGTATGCCGAGCTTCTGGCGAAGAAAATGCAGGAGCATGGCGCGTGTGCGTGGTTGGTCAATACCGGCTGGGCGGGCGGCGGATACGGTGTTGGCAAACGGATGTCGATTCGTCACACACGTGCTGTGATCGATGCCATTCACTCCGGGGAGCTGGCCAACGCGCCGACCGTAACCGACCCGGTATTCGGTTTCCAGATTCCGACCACCTGTACCGGCGTCCCGACCGACGTGTTGATTCCGCGGAACTGCTGGACGGATCAGAGCGTTTACGACGCCACGCTGCTGAAGCTGGCCGAGGCATTTAAGAAGAACTTCGCCAAGTACGCCGACAATGCGTCTGCCGAGATTCTCGCCGGCGGCCCGAAATAAGCCGCTTGCAGGTTCCTCAAACCGACAAGGCACCAAAGTTCCACAAAGCCCTTTGGTGTCTTTTATTTTGCAAGGATTGAGCGTCTGCCGGGTAGCTTCCCTTCCAGATTGCGTATTTGAGTAAAATACGGCGTGCTGGTCTTCTGCCCTGTTCTGCGAGCATGTGGTCTTCTTGACTTTCCGTCCTGTTCTGGTACAATAGAGGACAGATTCTACAGAAACTATCAGGAGGCATACATGGCTTGGGAATATAGCGAAAAGACGAAACGTTTGTTCCTGGATGCGGTACATGGGAAACCGGGAACGCATCTGGGGGAGATCGAAAATCCGGACGGTCTGGGGGAACATGGTTCCATCGCGTGCGGGGATTCGCTGCGGTTTACGTTCCGTGTTAAAAAGAATGACGATCCGATGAAGGACGAAATCGTCGAGGCGCGTTATCTGACTTTCGGCTGCACGTCGGCGATCGCGGCGTCGGAGGCGTTGTGTGTGATCCTGGAAGCCCGGCACTGCACGCCTGTGGAGGCACTTTCCATCACGAATCAGGATATTGTGGATTTTCTGGAGGGATTGCCCGACCAAAAAATTCACTGTTCGGTGATGGGGGCGGAAGCGCTCGAGGCGGCGGTGTTCGACTGGGCCAAAAAACGGGGGGTTCATCTGGAAAACCTCGGTATCGATATTCAGGAACACGAAAAGGAAGAAGAAGGCCGGCTCGTCTGCAAATGTTTTTCCTTGACGGAACCGTACATTCGGCGGAAAATCAAGGAACTGAATTTACGTACCATTCCGGAGATCACGGCGGCCATCAAAGCGGGAGGCGCGTGCATGAACTGCCACCATTCCCCCGGCGGGTTGCAGGATATTCTGGACGACATCTGGGGAACGCGGGAATTTCCGATTCCGCAGGTGTCCGGCGAGCTGCCGATTTTCGGTCAGGGGAATACGGTTGGTACGCTACACACCGCCACGGCAGACGATTCCGGCCCAACGGAAACGCTGTCGCCGTACCAGTTTTCCAAAAAAGTGGAGCATGTTCTCGACAAATACATTCGCCCCATGCTCCAGCGGGATGGGGGGGACGTGGAAATTGTGGACATCAAGGGGAGTCTGGTTTACGTGACGCTTCGTGGGGCTTGTTCCGACTGCGTGGGGGCCAACGCGACGCTGAAAATGTTGGTTGAAAAAACGCTTCGTGACAAGGTGCAGACCGATATTCGGGTCATTCAGGTTTGAAAGCGACGCGGGAAAAGAGGAAAATCATGCTTGTATATGCGGACAATAACGCCACCACGCGTACCGCTCCGGAAGTGTTCGAGGCGATGGCGCCGTACTTCTGCGACCTGTTTTACAATCCCAGCTCCATGTACCCGCCCGCAGCGCAGGCCGCCAGTGCGGTTCGCGATGCGCGGGCCGGGATCGCAGCGTTTTTCAACGTCGGCAATCCGGCGGAATTCCTGTTCACGTCGTGTGCTTCGGAGAGCAACAATCATGTAATCTTTGGTGCCGCCGCAGCCAATCCGACGCGAAAACATATCATCACGACCACCGTCGAACATCCCGCCGTGCTGGAAGTCTGTCGGGAAATGGAGCGTCGCGGGTATCGGGTGACGTACTTGCCGGTGGATCGTCAGGGGCGGCTCAATCGGGTCGATTACGTGCGGGCACTGGAGCCGGGCAACACGCTTTTGGTCACGATCATGCATGCCAACAACGAAACCGGCGTCGTGTTCCCGATTGCCGAGCTGGCACGGATTGCGAAGGAGACCGACCCGGAAATTCTGTTCCACACCGACGCCACGCAGTCCGTCTCCAAGATCGCCATGTCGCTTTCCAAAAACGGCCCGCGCGACCCGAAAGCGGTCGATTTTCGGAACGTCGATTTCCTCTCCTGTTCGGGGCACAAATTTCACGCGCCCAAGGGTGTCGGGCTACTATTTTTGCGGAAAGGGACAGCCATTCGTCCGTTCCTCATCGGCGGTCATCAGGAAGGTGGACGACGTGCAGGGACGGAAAACGTTCCGTACATCGTCGGCATGGCCCGCGCTTTGGAACGGGCGGCCCAGACGCACGACGCCGACGTTCTTCGGCTTGCGGGAATGCAAAAATATTTTGAGTCCGAGCTGCTTCGTCGCATTCCGGACGTGGAAATCAACGGGGGGGAGGCGACCCGTATGCCCAACACAACGAACGTTTCGTGTCATTTTGTGGAGGGGGAATCGATCCTTTACGAGTTGGCGGAGTACGAGATTTGTGCCTCCAGCGGTTCCGCCTGTACCAGTGGTTCTCTGGAGCCGTCGCACGTTTTGCGGGCCATGAAGGTGCCATTTACCGCCATTCATGGTTCGACGCGATTCAGTTTCAGCCGTTACACCACGGAAGCGGAAATCGAGCGGATTCTGGAAGTCTTTCCGGGGATCATCCAGCGTCTGCGAAACGCGTCGCCGTTCAGCCGGGAAAACAAGCATTCCTGACCTCCTCCCTGCTTTTCAATCGTTGAAACAGAACCTATGAAAACATTCCATATCGAAACGGTCGGCTGCCAGATGAACGTGCTGGACAGCGAATTGGTAACGGCGTCGCTTTTGCGGGAAGGGTATCAGTATACCTCCTCGATGAAGAAAGCGGATATTTTATTGTTCAACACATGCAGCATTCGGCAACATGCGGAAGACAAAATCTACAGTGCGCTGGGACGGCTGAAAAATGTCAAGGAGACGTACCCGGAGAAGATTTACGGCGTCATTGGCTGCATGGCTCAGAAGGAGGCGGGGACGCTTTTCCGTCGGGCGCCGCATCTGGATTTGGTGGTGGGGCCGGGGCAGATTGCGCGGATTCCGGAGCTGATTCATAAAATCGAGAACGGCGAAGGGCCGCAGATGGAGCTTTCCCTGGAGCGGAAGGGGCGGAATCGCCATGACGTGGAGAGCAGCTACGACTTTTTCGACGCAGGGCGGGAGAAAGTGGCACGGCAGAATCCGTATCAGGCGTACGTTCGGATCATGTTCGGGTGCGATCAGTTTTGCACGTACTGCATTGTACCGCTGGTGCGTGGCCCGGAGCAGAGCCGAAATACCGACGAAATCCTGGCCGAGGTGCGACAGCTGGTCGATCAGGGGTGTCGGGAGATCACGCTCATCGGGCAAACGGTCAGTAAATTTTACGATACGACGACCGGCACGCCGCTTTCGGGATTGCTGGAAAAAGTGGAAGCGATTGCGGAAACGACGCCGTTGGAACGGATTCGGTTCGTCACGAGCCACCCGAACAGCATGATGCCCGATTTACTCGCGGCGGTGCGGGATTTGCCGCATGTGATGCCGTATTTCCACATTCCGGCCCAGAGCGGGTCGAATGCGGTGCTTCAGCGGATGCGTCGGGGATATACGGTGGAAAAGTATCGTGAGGTGCTGGCCGCCATTCGGGAAACGGTACCGAACGCGGCGATCACGAGTGATTTTATCGTCGGGTTTTGCGGGGAAACGGAGGAGGATTTCCAGGAAACGGTACGTCTGGTGGAGGAATCCCGATTCAAGAATAGTTACATTTTCAAATTTTCGCCACGCGAGGGAACACGGGCGTTCGAGCAGTTGGAGGACGACGTTCCCGAACCGGTGAAGCGGCGACGGAACAACGAACTGCTGGCGGTGCAGAACCGTATCAGTGAGGAGGACAGCCGGGCGTTTTTGGGTCGCGAGGTGGAGATTCTGGTGGAAGGAACGAGTAAGACGCAGGCGTCCGAGCTGGTTTTGATTGGCGAAGAAAAAATGTCCGAAAAAGTCCAGTTGACAGGACGCACGCCTTGCGATAGAATTGTAGTGTTCGATGGACCGATGGAATGGGTCGGTACCCTTCAGAAAATCCGAATTACGCAAACCAGTCCGTTCACATTGTTTGGTGAACGCCGCACTTGATTCAGGAGGAAAAATGCGACGCTTGGCAGGTACAATATTATTGGCGGCAGCATGTCTGTGGACGCCGGGGTGTCAGAAAATGGCAGATTGGCTTTCCCAGAATACCGCCGATACAACATCATCCACGACGGAAGAATCGCGGCGTCCCGTGACCCGACGCCTCTGTGCCGTGGTGGTTATTGGCAATCTGGGGGAGGACGATTTCGTGGAGGAAAGCCCCTCAGAGGTAACGGAAACCAGCACGGGAAAGCTGGCGACCATTTTGAACGACCCGAATCTTTCGGAGGAAGAAAAAGATCAGAAGATCAAGGAACTGATCGACCAGCAGAAAGCACGCCTGACGCCGGGGGAACTTTTGGAATCGGAAAAGCAAAAACCCAGTCCGAAAACCGAGGCGGTTGAAAAGACCGGGGAATCGGAGAAAGCCGAGGAAAAGAATCCAACGGAAGCGATGTCCGACACGACGCCGCCCGCTCCGGCAAACGTTCCGGATACGGCGAACGAGAACGATCCTTTGATGTTGGGGGGCGAGGTTTCGGAGGAGACCAAAGCCGAGGCCGAATCCCTGTTCATGGACGCCGTGACGCGCGGCATGGAATCGGCGGTTTCCAAACCGGCTCCCGCGACGCTGGAACCCCCTGCGGCGACTTCCGAGCCAACGGAGAAATCGCCGGAAAAACCTGCTGAGGAAACGGTGGAAACCGACGAAGCCGAAGAAGCGGAAGAAACCGAAGAAGCGGAGGAGATGGAAGAAATCGACATGAGCCGGAAAGTTACGCCGCCCTCTTCGGAAACGGATCCTCCCCAAAAGACCCCCCTTCCCAAGGTGACGAACGATTTTTCCACGCCGGAAGGGTTGGAAAAAATTCATGACACGTTTGAGCGTCAGGCCGAGGCGTTTTTGGAACTGAACCAAAACGTTCCCAAGGGGGTGAAGGAAGAAATCCAGAGGGCCAATTTCCAGAATTACTCGGTTTGGGTCGGGAAGGCGGCCAACGGGGATTTTTACGCGGTTCGCTACATCGAATACGTCGGCGACCAGTTCAATGTGGATTACCTCCTGATGACCCGCTCCCCCCAATATAAAAAGTGGATGAAAGACCAGCAGCCGTACCTGCGGCAAATGTCCAGCCTGTACAGCCCCGACGTTTGGCTGGAAATGTCGGAAGTGTGGCACTGCGACTGACACCCGCTTCCCGAAAGGGTGAAAACCACTCCCGAAAACACGAGGGATTCCGTTTTGTGGGAATCCCTTGCGTTTTTGCAGGGAAAGTCATTCCCCGGAAACCGGCACAAACGCGATCCGCTCGCCGCCGCCCCACAAATCTTCCAGACGGAAAAAGTCGCGTGTTTCCGCATCGAAAAGATGGATCACCACGTCGCCGTAATCCAATAGTACCCAGCGTCCGGCACGATACCCTTCGGTGCCGATTTTCTTTTCTTTCATTTCCTTCTCGAACACCTGGTCGATCGCGTCGCTCATGGCGTGGAGCTGGCGATGGCTGGTGCCGGTGGCAATCACGAAATAATCGAACGCGTACGTCTGCGTCCGCAAATCGAGGAGGACAATATCCGTTCCACGATTGTCGGCAATCGTCTGTGCGGCGATTTTGGCGCGACGGAGCGAATCTTCACCGTCACGCGGCAAAATGGTATTCGGAAGATCAAACGGGTCGTTCTGGGTCATGATTTTTTCTACGGGACAGGCCCGGTGTAAAGGTCAAACAGGTTCCTCGCCCGTAGTGATGGACGAGTCGTCGTTTCGCTGGAAAGTGATATGATGGTGCCATTCGTCCCGCATTTCCGGGAAATCGGTTCGGGTGTGCCCGCCGCGTGTCTCCTCACGTAGCAGCGCCGCCTGCATGAGCAGCTCGGAAACCATGAGCATGTTTTGCAATTCCCACCCTTCCGTGTTGTCCATTTCGCCCGAAAGCGTGTACCGCCGCCACTGGTCGAGTTGCTCCAGCCCATCGTCCAGAAGCTCGCGGTTCCGTTTGACCCCCGCGTGCCGCCACATCAGGCTTTTCAGCGAGTTCGTCATATCCGCCAGGTTCAGGGGGGTCTGTTTTTTTGGAAGTGTCGAGGAGATGGGACGCACCCGATAAAGCGATTCGTCGGTGATTTTGGACGCCGCAACCGAAGCCCCTTCCCCCGCCGCAACGCCATACACGAGCGCTTCCAGAAGGCTGTTCGACGCCAGACGGTTCGCCCCGTGCAGCCCCGACGACGTGACTTCCCCCACGGCCCAAAGCCCCGGAACCGTCGTCCGCCCGAACGTATCCACGCAAATCCCCCCCATCATGTAGTGCGCCCCCGGACGCACCGGAATGCGGTCTTTGGTGATGTCGATTCCGAATTGGGCACAAAACGCTGCGATTCCAGGAAAACGGGCGCGAATCTTGTCCGGGTCTTTGTGGGCCAGCGTCAGGAACGCCGTCGGGGAGTTCGTTTTCTCCAACTGGGCCACGATCGAGCGGCTCACGATGTCCCGCGGCGCCAACTCGGCACGCGGATCGTATTCCGGCATGAAACGGTAGCCGTTCCGATCCACCAGATACGCCCCCTCGCCACGGATTGCTTCGGTAATCAGGTGCCGGCTGCTCCCCGCCACGTAAAGCACCGTGGGATGGAACTGGATAAATTCCATGTCCCGCAATTTCGCCCCCGCACGAAGCGCCACCCCCATGCCGTCGCCCGTCGCGATGGCGGAGTTGGTCGTTTCCCGATAAAGCTGTCCAATGCCGCCGGTCGCCAAAATCGTTTGCTTCGCCCAGTACACGATCCGCCCGTAACGCTTCGTTTCCACCAACGCCCCGACACACCGCCCGTCGCTTAAAAGCAGGTCGATCACGTAGGCGTTGCGCTCCACCCGCACGTTGGGGGCCGTTTTGGTCTGCTCCACCACCGCCCGCACCAGCTCGTGCCCGGTCGCGTCCCCCTGAGCGTGCGCCACACGGTTCATGCAGTGGCCCCCCTCGCGGCCCAAATCCAAACTGCCATCCTGATGCAGGTCGAAATGCGTTCCCATACGAATCATTTCGGCAATCCGCTTGGGGCCTTCCGTAATGACGCGGGTCACAACGTCCAGATTGCAGAGGTTCCCCCCGGCAATGAGGGTGTCCTGAATATGCTTTTCAAATTTGTCGGTGGGGTCCAGCACCGAAGCGATTCCCCCCTGGGCCCGGTCGCTGTTGGAGAGGAGGATATCGTCCGCCTTGGTCAGCACCGTCACCGACTGGCTGCGGGAAACGGCCAGCGCCGCTCGAAGCCCTCCCAACCCCGTGCCGACAATCAGCACGTCGGTAAAAAAATGCGGAAGTGCGCGCACGTCAAACGAAACCAGATAACGCGGACAGGATATATTCATTTTTCTTCAGAAACAAAGTACAGGATGTTTGAAACCGTTCATTTTAGCAAAAGTCAACCTTTTGGCAAGGAGAGCACCGCATTTTACCCCACTCAATCCAGAAGCAATCCGCAGGAGGGTACGAAGCGTTGGTATTGTCTGACCCGATTCCAGGCGTGAAAAGTCAAGGAGAATTTCTTCTTTTGGGATATTTTTGCATTTTTGGGAATTTTTTAAAATTTTTTCATTAAAGTATCCCGAATTGGTTAGAAAAGGTACCCCCCAAAAAACCGAAAGAAAAGAAAGTAGAGAAGCGGCTGATGTTATCCGCTATCGAAATCGAGAAAATCGAGAAAGCAAGACCCTTGGAAGCTCCTGAAAAAAATTTCTTCGACATACCTCCGGACCATAAAGGCCAGGAAAAACAAACGTTGATTCCAGTGCAGAAAGAATGGTTGCGACTGTCGTTTGATGGCGGGAATATCCACGTTTCCCCACCGGGTTTCAAACCGGAAA
>JAUNBJ010000082.1 GCA_030535245.1 Planctomycetia bacterium
GGCTCCGGTACCCATTTCCCACCGATTTTGCATAAAATTTACAAAATATTGATTTGTTTTTGAAAAAGTAACTTTCACGGAACCCTCCCCGACAAAATCAGAGATTTGTGCAGCGGTTCCTTAGAAGATGCCAAATATCAATTCAAGGTCTTGTCAGGCTCGAAAAACCTGCTGTCCTGCGCCGCGATGCACCAGACGCTTCATTTCCAGCATGGTGAGTAAGTTCATGATACGGAACACTGGAAGTCCCGTCAGACGCGTGATCTGATCCACCGTCGTTCCGGTTTCCCCGATGGCCGACAGGATCGCTTTTTCTTCCTCTGAAAGCGACAATTCCGCCGGACGCGAAACGTTCCATCCCTCGACCGTCGGTACCTTCTCAGTCAGCGGCCCCAGCTCGTCCAACACGTCGTCCACCGATTCCAGCAATTTCGCCCCCTCCCGAATCAGCTGATGGCAGCCCGCCGACACCGGGGAGTCGATTGGCCCCGGAACCGCAAATACCTCCCGTCCATAGTCCAACGCGAAATGGGCCGTGAGCGACGTTCCACTCCGCTGCCCCGCCTCGATGACGACCGTGCCCAGCGTCATGCCGGCAATGATCCGATTCCGTTGTGGAAACGACCCCCGCGTGGCGGAAACACGAGGGAGGAACTCACTGAGAATGGCACCGCCACTTTCCAGAATACGTCGGGCCAATCGACGATTTTCCGGCGGATAGACGTCCACCGCCAGCCCGTGCCCCAACACCGCTACTGTCCGCCCTCCCGCGTCGAGTGCCGCTTCGTGCGCAATGCCGTCAATCCCACGTGCCAGCCCACTGACCACGCAAAATCCCGCCTGCGTAAATTCCCCCACCAGGCGCTTTGCCTGCCGCTCTCCGTAACGAGATGGCATACGGGTTCCAATCACCGCCAGGGAAATCGCATCCTGCGGCAAAAGCGTGCCCCGTACGAACAAAATCCCCGGCGGGTCGTCGATCGCTTTCAGTCCGGCGGGATACCCCGGATCGGTATCCAGCAACAGATGAATCCCCTGCTGCCGACAAAAATCAAGTTCCCGCTCCACGTCGATCTTTTTCGCATCCTCGATAGCCGCCGCCAGCTTTTTTCCCACCTCCGGCACCGCGCAAAGGCTCAAAAAATCGGCCTGAAACACTTCTTCCGCCGTGCCAAAAAAATCGAGCAGATTCCTCCGAATCCGCGGCCCCACGCCCGGAACCAGCAACAATCGCAAATTTTCTCCAAGGGAAGTGTCACTCATGATGTGAAATCTCCGGTCTCGTCCTCTTTATTATTCTTTCGAGTCCAAGTTATTGTATTGCAAATACGAGATATTGTAAAGGGATATTGACCGGATGCCTGCAAATTTAGTGGAGGGTGTCGTTAGCGTCGGCCTTTAGGCCGTTCGGATAGATTTTTCGTGGTGCATGGCAATAAAAATCCATCGCTTCGGACGGCGGGAACGGCCTAAAGGCCGACGCTAACCATACGTATTTTCCCTGCATTTTGTCCAAATTCGCAACCCGGATTGGAAGGCACCCGCGACCCGATAATTTCCGCGACGGCACGGAAGTTTTAATGGTTAATGGTTAATGGTTTTTGTTCAGGTCGTTTTCTGGATGGTGGAAAGATTTACCTCCTCACAGAAAAAGTCACAGAAAAAGATGGAATGGAAATAATTGACCATTAACCATTGACCATGAATTATCGATTATCAATTATCAATTGTCAATTCAAAACTGCCGAGCGATTTCCCACGATTTTCCGGAACTACGGGCTACGCCCTTCGTTCACGGCTCGCACCACCCCATTAACCATTAACCATTAATGGCATTAATTATGAGGATATCGTTCCGCTTTGCGGTGCCCCCTTCCGTTGTTTTGAAATTCTGATAAAATGGCTTTTTCGTGGGAATCCATCCAGAAGGTATGGAGTTTGAGAATTGATTGTTGGTTTCAAGTTTGAAGGGACAGAATCCATGGCGAAGTATCCAGTCGAGAATATCCGTAACATTGCACTTTGTGGACACTGCGGAGCCGGAAAGACGACGATGCTGGACAAGATCCTCCACGACCAGGGAGTGGTCAATCATAACGGCACGGTGGATGGCGGAAACAGCTACTGCGATTTCGATGATGAGGAAAAAGCTCATAAATATACCATCGAGACCAAGCTGACGCATTTTGATTACAAAGGCAAGTTGTTCAATTTGCTGGACACGCCGGGGTATCCCGATTTCATTGGGCAGACCATCGGGGCCATTCACGGGGTGGATAACGTCGCCGTGTTCGTGAACGCACAAAGCGGCATTGAGGTTAACACGCGTCGTGTTTTCAACGCTGCCGGGAAAGCCGGGCTGGGGCGTTTTGTCATTCTTAATAAGATGGATGGCGACAACATCAAGTTCGACGAGTTGCTCAAACAGATTAAAGACGTGTTTGGTTCCGAGTGTTTCCTGATGAACGTTCCGTTGGGCGTGGGGTCGAAGTTCCACGGCGTGGCCAGCGTTTTGGATCCGGCGGGTGCGGGTGCGGACGCGTTGGTGGATGTTGCTGCGGCGCACGACGAGTTCATGGAGCAGGTCGTGATGGCCGACGACGAGTGGATGGAAAAATTCCTGGAAGGTGAAATTCCCACGGAAGCGGACCTTGCGAAGTTGCTTCCCAAAGCGGTGGCGACGGGGACGGTCATTCCGGTGTTGTGTACGTCGGGAAAGGCGGGCGTTGGCATTACGGAAATGCTGGACGCGTTTGCGTTGGCCAGCGTGGCGCCGAATGCGGTTGCTCGCATGGCAACGAATGCTGCGGGCGAGGAATACGAGATGAAATGCGATCCGAACGCGACGCTGGTGGCGCAGGTTTTCAAGACCCGTTCCGACCCGTTCGTTCAGAAGCTGAGTTTCTTCCGCATTTACGATGGTTCGCTGAAAACGGGCGACACGATGACGGTTCCGGGGTCGCGCAAGGGGGTGAAGGTCGCGCAGTTGTTCCAGATGCAGGGGCCGCAGAACGTTCCGTTGGACGAAGCGGGGCCGGGGTATATCGTTTCGGTTGCCAAGGCGGAAGACCTTCAGACCAACACGGTCATTGGCACTTCCACGATGGCTCCGATTGTGTTCCCGACGCCGATGGTTTCGCTGGCCGCCACGCCGAAAAGCCGTGGGGACGAAGGGAAGCTGTCGGGGGCTTTGGCCAAGCTGTGCGAGGAGGATTCCACGTTCCGCCGCACGCAGGACCCGCAGACCAAGGAGTTGGTCATTACGGGAATGAGCGAGCTGCATCTTCAGATTTTGCGAGAGCGTCTGAAGCGTCGCGACAAGGTGGAAATTGAGACGAAGGAACCGAAAATCCCGTACCGTGAGACGATTCAGGTCAAGGCGGAAGGGAGTTATCGTCATAAGAAGCAGTCGGGCGGTTCGGGGCAGTTTGGGGAAGTTCACATCCGCATGTATCCGTTCCCGGAAGGCACGAATCCTGAGGAATTTTGCACGAAGGACAAGTTCCCGACGCTGAAAGATTTCCATATGGATCCCGAATTCAATTTCCTCTGGATCGACACGGTGACGCAGGGTTCGATTTCGGACAACTTCAAGCCGGCGATCGAAAAGGGTTTCAAGGAACGAATGACGAAGGGTGTGATTGCCGGGTTCATGGTTCAGAACGTGGCGGTGGAGTTGTTCTTCGGCAAGATGCACGATGTGGACTCGAATGAAACGGCGTTCAAGACGGCCGGTTCGATGTGTTTCCGGAACGTGTTCCAGAGTGCCCGTCCGACGTTGTTGGAGCCGATTGTGAAGATCGAGATTACCATTCCTTCCGACAAGGTGGGGGACATTTGCAGCGACCTGTCCACGCGTCGTGGTCGTCAGAATGGTATGGAAAATGCGGGGGGTGGAATGCAGACGATTCTGGCCGAGATTCCGCTTGCCGAGGTCACGACGTATGCCCGGGCGCTTGCCAGCATGACGGGTGGTCAGGGGAGTTACTCGATTGAGTTCGACCGTTACGACGTGGTGCCTGGAAACATCATTCAGGACATCATCGCCAAGCACAAGATGGAAGAAGAGGAAGAAGAGTAGTGTTTATATTATAAAAAGAAAATAAACACTTATAATATAGCGAACGTAGTGAGCGCACTAAAAGTTTTTTGAAGGAGAGTTTGAGAGGAAACAATTTTTCAAAAATGTTTCCTCTCAAAAGGTTGGAAGCGCGATAGTTTAAACTATCGCGCTTTTAGCTTTTGGGGAGGAACCCTCCTCCCCAAACTTTTTACTGTGGTTACAAGGATTTATTTTTTACTCAACAGCAGCCCAGACGCTTTCATCGGAGCTATGCCGAAAGCGGCTTTTCCTTCCTTCTTTTCCCATCGTTCTGGCAAATTCTCTGGAAGATCAGGCCTGTCAGTAAAAGCAGGATGGCCGACGGTTCGGGGGTGATGGTTTCCGGTGTGCTGGTCGTTCGGTAGGCGATCAACTCGTTCAGGTAATCCCCATTGGTGTTTTGGATCGTGCTTTGGACGACTTTGTAGTGCCACTCGCCGGAGACGATTTCCGAATACAGGCGGTTGGTTTCCGTGGTGGAATCGCCGAAAAGCTGCGTATTTTCCAGCGTTTCGTTCATCAGGGCGAGCGAGATGTTTGCGGTGGCATTTTCCTGATTCAGGGTTACAACTTCCTGGGTATCCTGCGTCGCTTCGGAAGCCCACTGATAGGTCATCAGGCCGTCCGCGTTGGCTTCGCCGGTAATCAGGTCCACGGCATCGAGGTCGTTAAACTGTTCTGCGGTCATGAGGGTAACGTATTCGTACCGCACATCGCCGTTCCGATAGTATCCGGAGATGGCGACGCCTCCGGTATCGTCCAACGTAAGGATGTTGTCGGTGGGGGCGCCGATGGTCATTTTGGAAAGGACGATGAGTTGGTCGGCCTTTCCGGCCTGCATGTCCATCTGGATGGTTCCACGGATCATGGTGTATTTCCCAAGGATGACGGTCGCGTCTGCCGTTCCCTTCAGGCCGGGCGAGAGGAGGCATGTCGAGGCATCTCCCGCAGCGTCCTGGATGAGGTTGTAGTGGTTGACGCCCGACTCCAGTTCTGCACCAAACATGTTAATCCCCAACGTTCCACGGGAGAATTGAACCGAGGCAGCTTCGTCGGGCGTATTGACGTAATCCCCGTACACGCGGTTGGCGACCACCTCTCCGCCGGAGATTTTAAACGTCACGGTATTATACCCTTCCGGAACATCACTGCCGGTAATTCCCGCTACGCGGTGCATGTCGTTCATGATAAATTTTCCACCGGAAACTTCAAAATCACAACCGCCGGTAATGGCAAGGTTGTTCCCCACGAGTTCCCCATCCTGGATAAGGATTTTGGTGAAACCGGTGCTGACAATATCACCGGCGACGTGGCAGGTTCCGCCATTTACGGTGAAGTTGGATTGTACCAGCACTTCATCCCCCGTCTGGTTGTCGTAGCGGGTGTAGGATTTTACCGCTTCCGAACGCGAGCCGCCCACGAAAACCCCATCCTTTACCGCAACGTTGACTTTGGTATGCTGGGTGGAATCTAACACCAAATTGCCATCCAGTTCCATCACGCCGTTCTCGCCGATGGAAAAATCCATTTCCCCGTATGCGTAGAGGTGATTTACCTCCTGATCCTCTCCTGTCATCATGGTCTCGTTTCCGATCTGGAGTTTACCGTTGGTGACGGAGAGTATCGCGTACCCCCCTTTGGTCGAGGAGTCTCCGCTGTAGGTTTTGGTTTCGGGATCGTACTGGGACCAGATGGTAACGCCCTGCGAAGCAAGATACGCATCGCCGTTAACCCGGAAGGTTCCGCCATCGACGTAGGCGGCGTTTTGCCGTAACATGCTGAGGGTTCCGTTTACTTCGACCGCACCACCGCTCTGGATATTCAGGTTGGTGTATCCCGCATACTCGTTTGTCGTGTCCACGATACTGCCAGCGTTCCAGTCACCATCGACAATCAATTTGCCGTTGTTGGAAACGCAAACATCCATCGTCGCGTATTGGGTAATGGCGGCAGAACCGGGATCGCTCTCGTCCCGATGAATGGTCATGACACCGTTCTGGGTGTTGGCGTCGGTCTGCCGGATATTCAGGGAGATATTGTCCTGAAAAGAGGCTCCCTTCGTGACGGTCAAAAATCCACCGTCCATATTAATATTGCTTTGAGCGATCATGTTGAAATTGGCATAGTTCCCCAGCAGCAACTGTTGCGTAATGATCCGGGAATTGCCGCCAAAATCGAGCGTTCCGGAGGTTTGCTTGCCCGATTCGGGAATTTTGCTTTCCTCTTTGTGGCCCAGTTCGATGACGTTCGCCGTTACCGTCGCGTTGTCTCCGAGATACACGTACCCTTGGGAACCTCCGGTACGATTCGCTGCGGCCACCTGTTCCGTCTTTTTTCCAATGACGAACTTGTCCAGCGTCATGTTTACCGCCGCCGCATTCCGTAAATCCAGGGTTCCGTGTGCCATGTTATTGGTATCGCAGTTCTGGTATCCGACGTACAGATTCGCCATCTCGGAGGTTTTTCCCGTCAGGGTGATGGTTGCGGTTTTGCCGCCGTCGCTCCCCAGACGTATGTCGGCCGTATCTCCGGCATTTTCCGATTTCCAGTATCCGATAACGATCGTATCGATCTTCAGCGTATTGGTTCCCTCTCCAAAAGTAAGGGTCGAGGCACCCATCGACAGATTCGCGTCGTACGAAGCCCCCAAAACGAGCCGGTTGGCGGTAATGGTATTGTTCACGCCCAAATCGACGTCCGCCTGCATGGTGTAACGATACCCCTGCGATTCGGGATACTTCTGACCCGCAGAACCATCGAGTAGATTGCTCCCCAGTTTCGCGGCAATGGCGAAATCTTTGACTTGAATTTCAACGTCCTTGGTTTGGGAAAGGTCCAAAACCGAGACATCCGAGGTATAGTTCCACAAATCCGCGTACCCCGACAATTTCGCGCCAAAATTGCAGGTGCTGACGACCAGGTTTCCCAACTCACTTTCCTGAGTGATCCCTTTTCCCAGGGTAAAGGAATCCCCGACGACGGACATGGAAGCGTAACCATCCTGGCCAATCCAGACGCTTTTTTCCACGGCGACATTTCCTTTAACGGTTAAAACACCGCTTCCGGGAGAAGTCCCCTCTCGATCGGATCCGGTTTTTCCCACCACGTCGTTGTAGTATTGGGAACCGAGCTGAATCCGACGGACGGTTAAATCGCCTTCCAGATTCAACGCTCCGGTACCCGCATAGGGAGCGATCACCTCTCCGTAGGTCGCCCCGGTTGCGGGAAGCACTTCACAGATCGCACTCTCACTTCTGTAGCTGCTGTTCTTCTGGGTGTAATTGTATGCCGGAGTTTTCCCGGCAATGATTTCCGACGTTGGGTCCGTGGAGTAATACCCGATCGCCAACACTTTGTCGGTCAAATCGAGATTCCCTGTATGCTGTACCGGATCGCTTCCCGTTCCGTTGGCAATGTAGTAACACTTCTCGTTCTGGGCCTGGAGACTGCCGGTGGTCTCCCAATTGCTGGCGGTATTCCAGTTGCTATCCGTACCTCCGACCCAGATAATCCCCCAAGCCTCAGGCAATCCCAAGACCAGGCAGCAGATCCAACATCCCATCCGATAATGAAAACTCTTTTCCATCATCTCGCACTTCCTTTCCCAAATACCGAAATATTTTCACTTTGGATTTTCGTTTCCCCCCGTACAAAAGGGGGCCGCAGTGTGTCGTTCCTTCGTACCTGCGGCAGACGAATGACGAAAATTCAAGTCGGTATGCTTTTTAACCACCCTGGAATTTTCCATTTTCACGATGGCGTGGGAGTCGCAAATCGTTACTCCAACGGCATCGAGGAAAGTGGAAAACCCTGATGGGTATCGCATTACTTCAGGTTTTTTTGTCACCTAAACCGGGAATCTTAATGCGTGCGACAAAAGTGTCAAGATGTATCGTGGTGAAAAAGACACCTAAAGGCCAAATTGACGTAAACTACTACATTTCATTGACGTTGTGACAAAAGTTTTACATTTTGTTGATATTTCCGGAAACATTGTTCGCCCCCCTGAACCGATGGAATGAATGCAATCTCCCCCCTATTTTTCTCTTGCGGAAAACAACTACCGTATCCTCCGTTGAAAACAAAATTATCCCAATAACTTGACTTTTTTCTTTCCTGATGCTACAATGATTGGTGGACTGAGCACGTCACACCCCCCAAAACCGGAGCGAAAAATGGATATTCCCTACAACGACTTGAGCATCACTTCGGACATGGTTTTTCAGTACGTCTTTTCCAGCCCCGGTTGTGAGCCAGGATTGCTTTCGTTCATCAACGCGGTGCAGGCCGACGCCCATCGTCCGCTGGCAAGGGAAGTGGTCGTGAAAAGTCCGTTCAATCCCCAACTTTTTTTGGGCGGGAAACGTTCCGTATTGGATATCAAAGCGATTGACGACAACAACCGCACGTACGATATTGAAATGCAAACGGTGAACAAGGATGCGTTTCTCAATCGTATTTTATATTACTGGAGCCGCCTGTACTGCGAACAAATCCAGGAAGGCGACAGTTACACCCGCCTCAATGCGGTGGTATCCATCGTGTTGACGCGATTCGTATTATTTCCCAAGCTACCCGACATTCACAACGTTTTTTATATCACGGCGGAGAAAAATCCCGAATACATCCTGACCGACGACCTGCAAATCCACACGTTGGAGTTGGCTCCCCCAAAACTGGCCGCGTTAGGAGAAATTCAGGAACCGCTTCGCCGCTGGCTTGATTTTTTAAGCACCGCAAACGAAAAAACGGAGGTTGATATGAAAGTTTTACTGACCCAAGACGGTGGACTGAAAGTCGCCTACGACAAATTCCGCGAATTCACCCGCAACGATGAATATCGCCAAATCGCACTGGCCCATGAAAAGTACCAACGCGATCGTCTTGCCGAAATGAGCCTCGCCCGAAAAGAAGGGATTGCACTGGGAGAAGAAAAAGGGCGTGCGGAAGGACGTGCGGAAGGACGTGTAGAAGCGGTTGCCGATCTGCTTCGATTGCGGTTTCCGGGGACATTTACGTCGGAAATGGAGTCGAAAATCCGTCAAATTTCGGATCTTGCAAAATTAGACCAATTATTTGCCGCAGGGGTGAAAGCGGATAACGTGGGTGATTTAACGAAGTGGTTTCGGTAAGGAGCGGATAGCGACTTGTGGAGTTGTATTCTTGCCAAAACACGCAGCGTTAGCGTCGGCCTTTAGGCCGTTCCCACCATACGAAGTGATGGATTTTCACGGCCATGCACCACGAGACGCGACACGAACGGCCTAAAGGCCGACGCTAACAACACTCTCACTAAATTTGCAGACACTCGATGGATCGCGGTGGGTGCGATCAAACTTCCTTGCGAATTTGGACAAGATGGGTGATTCCCCTCTTTTCAGAGGGGTGGCAGCCGTAGGCTGACGGGGTGTTTTGAACTTGGGAAAGCGTTCCCCACTTCGGAACTACCCCCCGCCCTGACGGGCGTACCCCTTCAAAGAAGGGGAATTTGTACGGCGCGCAGAAAATTTGATCGCACCCGATCGCGGTCAAAATTTCCCCCATGGGTTGACAAATCCTTTCCAGTGTGTTTTAATTAGGGGTCGGTGTTGTAACGCACCCATCTTAAAGTATTTTAACCCCCCAGGAAATCAGAAATCAGGGACAGTAGCATGTTATCCAGAAGAATCACGTTTTTGGCAATGGCGGGCCTGATGTTTGCAACGTCGGCACTCGCGGAAGTAAAGCTAACCACCAAAGAGTGGGCGGCCGACCCCGAAACGTTCAAAACGATGCAAAACGACATTGCGATCGGGCACGTTTTGAACTTCCTGAATTTTCCGGAAACCAAAATTGTGGAATCCCCCGGAATCAGCACGGCCAATTACGTGGCCATGACCGACAGTCTGGTTGGGGAATTGGGTGCCGAGGGGCGTATTTTCGTGGATGGGAAGCCGGCCCGGCTGGTTATTTATCTGGGAAAACCCCGATCCATTAAGGAAATCAACCTGTACACGGGAAATATCGACACGCGGGCCAATCAGGACTACGAGATTCGCCTGGTGAACAACTCCAAAAATCCGGGAAAGAAGCCGAATTTCGACGGGGCGTACGTGCTGACCACGGGGGACAAGATTCTCGGCCCAGACCGTGGCGGATTCAAGACCTGCTGGCGTGAAACCGAGGCGGGCCAATTCATCGGCAGCGATAAATACGACTGGATTGAGTTCCGTTTCTGGAACACGTGGAACCAGAAGGCGGGTTCTCCCGGAAAGGGGGCGTCCCAGGCGACGTCGGCCATGACGATGATTGAAGTGCAGGTGGTGGGCGACGAAAGCGATCCGGGGCTGTACGGTTCTCCGGAGGAAGCGGCCCAGACGAAGGAGCTGATTGCCAAGCGGCTGTTTGAGGCTCAGCTGAACAAGATTTCCGCGGATCTGGCGTATGCGGTGAGTCGGATCGACGCGTTGGAGATGGCGATCGACGACCTTGCCAAAAAGTATCCCGATAAATATGACGGAGCCAAATACAAGGCACGTCTGGCGGAGTTCAAGAAGGTCTTTGCGTTCTCACCGGAAGATGCCGAAGCGATGAAAAAGGCGCTGGATGCGGCTCCCGAATTCATGAAATTCCGTCGTGAGGCGCTTCTGGCCAACCCGCTGTTGGCGTTTGACAGGGTGCTGGTGCGTACGGCGAAAAACCCCGGTCTGGAAGCGAACTGGATGTCGAACTGTTCGCGAGGCAAGGGGGATTATGGGAACAAACTGCAAATTCTCCGTCTTTCCGACCCGGAAGCGAAGCTGGAGCCGATTGTTGAACCGCTGAACAATTCGTTTATCGGCGATATTTGCCTGAACTGGGACGGCAAGCGGATTCTGGTCACCGCCCTGTCCGACCAAAAGACGTGGGAAGTGTTCGAGGTGAACCTTGACAAACCGACCGAATTCCAGCAGGTCACGCCGTTTTTAGGGCCGGACGTGGACAACGTGGAGGGGTGCTATCTGCCCGACGGAGCGTACATGTTCATTTCCAGTGCCTCGATGATGGGGGTGCCGTGCATTGGCGGTGCCGGGCATGTGGGGAATATCTTCCGGGTGGAAGCCGACCGCAAAACGACGCGTCAGGTTACGTTCGAGCAGGATCAGGACTGGTGCCCGACGGTGCTGAACAACGGCCGGGTGATGTACCTGCGTTGGGAGTATGTGGACGACAACCACTACTTCACGCGAATCATGATGCACATGAATCCGGACGGTTCCAACCAGATCGAGTATTACGGAAGCAACTCGTATTGGCCCAACAGCATGTTCTATGGCAAGGCGATTCCGAATTCCAACAAATTCGTGGCGATCGTAACCGGGCACCATGGGGCGGCGCAGCGTCAGGGCGAGCTGGTCATTTTCGACCCCAGCCGTGGGCGTCAGGAGGCGGACGGCGTGGTGCAGCGGATTCCTCACCGTGGCCAGAAGGTGGAGCCGAAGATCATGGACAATCTGGTGGACGCATCGTGGCCGAAGTTTTTGTTCCCGTTCCCGCTGAGCGAGGATTACTATCTGGTGTCGGCCCGCATGACGCCGCAGTCGCCGTGGGGACTTTATCTGGTAGACACGTTTGACAACATGCTCCTGATCAAGGAGGAGCCGGGCGTGGGCATTTTCGAGCCGCAGGCGTTGGCCGAGCGTCCGGTGCCGCCGGTGGTAGCCAGCCGTCTGATCGAGGGGGAAAAGGACAGTACCGTGTTCCTGACGGACGTTTACTTTGGCCCCGGCCTGAACGGGTTGCCGAAGGGAATGGTGAAGCGCTTGCGTCTGTTCACGTACCAGTATGGGTATCGCGGAATCGGCAACCACAACATGATGGGGATTGAGGCGTCGTGGGACTCCAAAATCCTGCTGGGCGAAGTGCCGGTGTACGAAGATGGATCGGCGTTTTTCCGGATGCCGGCGAACATGCCGATTGCGGTGCAGCCGTTGGATAAGGATGGCAACGCCGTGCAGCTGATGCGTTCGTGGTTGACCGGAATGCCGGGCGAGGGAGTTACCTGCGCGGGGTGTCACGAGTCGCAGAACAGCGTGACGCCCTCCAAGCGTACCATTGCCATGACGAAAGCTCCCGCTCCGATCGAACCGTTCAACGGCGAATCGCGTCCGATGGGATTCAATCGGGAAGTGCAGCCGGTTTTGGATAAGTATTGTGTCGGCTGCCACGATGGTTCCAAGGAAGGCCGCCCGAATTTCAAGGACATTTCGCGTCCGAAAGACGAGTGGGACGGGCATTATGGCAAGTCGTACATCGACCTGATGCCGTTTGTGCGACGCCCCGGTCCGGAGAGCGACGTTCACATGTTCTATCCCATGGAGTACCATGTCAGTTCGTCGTACCTGTTCCAGATGCTGCGTGACGGCAATCACTACAACGTGAAGCCCGACGCGTTGGCAATGAAGCAGTTGGCCCTCTGGGTGGATATGAACTGCCCGTACCATGCCACGTGGACGGAGGTTTCCGAGGCGTTCCGGGGCAATTCCGACGGCGTGAAGGCGATGGCCAAACGGACGCAAGAGATTCGCTCCCTGTACGCCAACCTCGACGACGATCCGGAAGCGGGCAGCTTCGCCAAGGTGGAGCGTCCGGACTTTGTCAAGCCGGCAGAGTGGGTCGAACCCAACACGAAAGCCCCGGTTTCGACGGTGGCTCCCAAGGTGGACGACCTGAAACGCCAGACGGTGGAAATCGGCAACGGCGTGAAGCTGGATTTGGTGGAGATTCCTGCGGGGGAATTTGTCATTGGCGACGACTGCAAGCATCCGGACGAGAAGGATCGGAACGTCGTGAAGATCGAAAAGCCGTTCTACATGATGACGACGGAAGTTACCAACGAGATGTACAACCTGTTCGATCCGTACCACGACAGCCGGTTCATCGACCAGCAATGGAAAGACCACACCTGGCCCGGATACGCGCACAACTTCCCGCAGCAGCCGGTGATTCGTATCACCTGGAACGAAGCGCAGAAGTTCTGCAAGTGGCTGAGCGAAAAGACGGGGAAGAAGTTCCGCCTGCCGACCGAAGCGGAATGGGAGTGGGCCGCGAAAGCGGGGAAGGATCAGCCGTTCTGGTGGGGCGGTTTGGACGCCGACTTTGGTAAATACGCGAACCTTGCGGATCGGAGTTTGCGACTGTTCGTCTGCAAGGGGGTGAACCCGCAGCCGGTGAGCGCTCCGGAATTCGAGGCGTTTTGGCCGCGTGTGGATTCGGTGGACGACGGCCAGATGTACCCCGGCTGGGATACGGCGACGCACTCCAAAGCGCCGGCCAGCGTCGATCCGGGAAAGGGAATCGCGAATTATCTTCCGAATCCGTGGGGGTTGTACGACATGAACGGCAACGTTTGCGAATGGACGCAGACCGATTTCAAACCGTTCCCGTATAACGACGCGGATGGCCGTAACTCGCTTGACCCGACGACCGAGAAGGTGGTGAAGGGGGGTTCGTGGTTCGACCGACCCAAATCGGCCCGCAGCGGCTACCGTCTTCCGTTCCCGGCCTGGCAGCAGGTTTACAACGTCGGTTTCCGCGTGATTATGGAGGAGTAACGGTTTGTCGAATTGATGATTATTTTATTCGAGCCGTTTTTTAGAGTTGGGATGTCATACACCAGACGTGTCATGGGCATGCCGATGGAATTGCTAAAATAGCGTTTGTATTTTTAACATGCGTTCCCGGCCTTGGGGTTCGGTTCTACGACCAGGCCGCAGGAACGCTTTTCATCCTTTCAGAAAGGTCTGAATCAACATGAAACGACGTGATTTTTTCAAAGCCGCCGCCGCGACCGCTGCCGTTGCGGGGGGCCTGAACGTAACGCTTGGCGACGAACCGGTTGCCGCTGGGAAAAAATGGATTTTTGAAGGCCAGTCCGGAAAAACCGTCCCGGAATGGGGCGATCCCGCCGTCGAGAAAATGTCGACGTACAACCCCGACTTCGCCGATAAATTCCTCTGGATTCGTAAAGACAACCAGCTTCTGGCCGTCTATCGCACCTGCCCGAACCAGAAATACCCCTACATTTACCCCCTTGCCGGGCCAAAATCGATGGTTTCCGTTACCACCGAATCGGGGCAGCCGTGGCCGCACCACCGCTCCATGTTTTTCGGACTTGATAGAGTCAACGGGGGAAATTACTGGCAGCAGACCCGCAACGACGGGCAGGCAATCTCGCAGGGGGTGAAACTCGTCGAAGCGACCGAAACCAAAGTCGTCTGGACCGACGAAGCGATCTGGGGCAAGCCGGGACAAGACCCCATCATGCGTGACGAACGCCGTTATACCGTGGACTGGCGGTGCGATGATTACTACATCGTCGATTTTGAAGTGAAGCTCATGCCGCTTATGGATGTGACGGTGCAGCACACGAATCATGGTTTCTTTGGCGTTCGCGTTACTTCCGACCTGGCCCCCAACGGCGGCGGAACGCTCGTCAACAGCGAAGGTGCCCTCGGACAGAAAGAGACCGAAGGCAAGCCAGCCAAGTGGTGCGCCTACTACGGCAAACGCTTCTTCAATCCGGCCATCACCGAAGGGGTCGCGGTTCTCTGCCCGCCCAAACCGTTCGAGAACTGCCCATGGTTCACCCGCGATTACGGCAATATCTCCCCCATGCCATTCAACTACGCCCCTGGGCCGTGGTTGTTCAAACAGGGCGAACCGCTGGAAGCCGTGTACCGTACCGTCGTGTTTGCCGGTACCCCGGCCGACGTGAATTTGAACGGCCTGTGGGACGAACGCTACAAGTAAACCGCCCCCACGTCCGTTAGCACTCTCACATCTTCCGCAGAGACGGGGGCTGCCCCGTCTCTACCGAAACCCCCTTTCGTTATCGCGCCAGGGATTCCATCTCCATGTAGCAAATCCGCAACGCGTCGGACGCCATGTCGCCAGCCAGCAGGGGGGATTTCCGCCTTTCCCGAACCGCCGTGGTCGCTTCGGTCAACTCGGCCACAAACGGCCCCACGTCGCCCGTATTCGGCAATTCCGGCTTCTCCACGCTGCCATCCTCATGCAAAATCGTCAGCGGCATCCCCATGAAACATTCGGTCAGCAACGTCGCCTTCTCGAAATGCACCTCGAATCCCGCCGTGAACGGACGCCCTTGTTGACGAATCACCCCGCTGGTCGCCGTGACGCACAACTGCGGATCGTCAAAGAAAAACTGCGTGTTGAAATACTCCGGAACCCCATCGCGGCAGCGGCCCACGCTCTGCACCCCCTTCGGCATCCCGAACAGGCAACGAATGAAATGCGCATCGTGAACGTGCAAATCCAACATCGGCCCCCCCACAATATCCATCTTCCAATAGTTCGGGAGCCAGGTCGGAATCGACGTCACCCGCGTGAAGTTCCCCCCCAGGAGCTTTCCCCAGCGTCCATCCATTTTGGCTTCATACAGCACCTGGTACGCCGGGAAAAAGGGCAGAACGTGACCAATGTTCAACAGTTTGCCACTCTTTTCCGCAGCGGCCACCATCGCCGCACCATCCTCCGCGTTCAGCGAAATCGGCTTCTCGCAAAAAACATCCTTCCCCCCCTCCAAACACGCAATCGCTGCGGCGGCATGTTGGTTGGGCGGTAAACAAATATCCACCATATCAACGTTCGCATCCGCAATCAAATCGGAAAGTTCCGAATAGGTCGCGTACGGGGTCATGTCGATTTTTTCCCCCTGCGGCCCAAAATTTCCCTTGATTTGGGTCCAGTCCCCAGCCAGACGCTCTGGAATTTTCTCGCAAAACGCGACCACTTCCACATCCGGAATCTGCTTGTAAGCAAGGTAGTGAATCCACCCCATGAACCCGATTCCCGTGATACCAACTCTCAACATGATGAACTCCTTTTGACGGACTGCCTGCGTAACGAAAAATACATTTTACAAAACCGGGAAGCACGCGTCAAGGCGGGACACACGGTACAATTGATAATTGGATGGGGGTTAGAAACTCGTTAGCGTCGGCCTTTAGGCCGTTCACACCGTACGAAGTGAGGGATTTTGATTCCATGTACCACGAAAATCTGCGTAAGGGGCCAGAAAGCCAACGCGAACCAATCCGCATTGTGGCTAAGGTTGTGTCCAAAAAATAAATGATATTAGCCTAAAAGTTTTCGGAGGGGTGGGCGTCCCCGCCCACCCATTAGGGCGTA
>JAUNBJ010000083.1 GCA_030535245.1 Planctomycetia bacterium
GATGTGCGCAAAAAACGACCGGTTTGCGTGGACTTGCAAACCGGCCAAACGGAGAAGATACCTTTGCCGCTGCGGTGGCGGATGCGCAAGCCAGTGTGGGAAAACAGGCGAACCATTGGTACATGGTGGTTCGCGGGAAGATTTACGACGCGGCGGATGCCACGACACCGGGAAATTTACAGATTTACGAAGATAGCGGCTGGACCGTCTTTGCCAATTCCCAAAACGATTATTCGGGAAATACCATCCTCCTGGCCGCGAGATCCCGATTGGCCATTCTGGATGACGGTGCATTGTCGCCGAACAGTGTGGTGCAATTTAACAACGCGTCTGCCCGGCTGGATGTGTATGGAAAAAGCCCGACGGTAGCGGGATTGACAGGAACAGGTATCGTCCTGAATTCGGGAGACACCGCCTCCACACTGACCGTCGCCACACGCTCCGGGGAGGATTCCGTCTGGTCGGGAACGTTGCAAAACGCGATTTCGCTGGTGGTTTCCGGAGCCGGTTCGCAGACGCTTTCCGGAACGCTTTCGCACACCGGGCAAACCGTGGTGGAGAGCGGAACGTTGATTCTGAACACGTCGCTTGCCTCGTCGGAAGTGGTTTTGGCGGGAGGGAAATTCTCGCTTGGTTCCAGCGGAAATTATACCGCACGTGACACGATTCGCGTTATCGAAGGGGCCGACGCGTCCCAAATTTCGTATCTGGATGAGACGATCAACTTCCATCTGAATGTGGAATCGGGAGGGGTGTTCTCGCCGGGCGATGCGGAAAATATCTACGGAACTTCCACCTTTACCGATGGAAGAACCTTGACCGTGGCGGAGGGTGGAAAATTGCAGATCGACATTCTCGACGCGGAGACCTTCGACCAGTGGGATGTAGACACCATGGCGATGGGGGCGGGGGGACTCTTGCTGAATATTGATGATTCCGCCGACTGGCACTCCCTCACCGGATTGGGAATTGCCACGATTGGAAACCTTTCCGAGCTGGACTATTCCTCCTGGCTGTCGGGCTGGGCGGACGCGTATTTCAATCTTTCAAGCGTCGGAAATCAATTGTACCTGAACGTCGATCGGGCGGCGCTCCCGGAACCGGGGAGCTGGCTGTTGATGATTTGGGGTTTGGCGGCACTGGGCTGCCGAAACGTTTGGCGAAAAAAGTGATCATTCAGAAGAAAGGACTTCGTATGTTCCGAAAAATGCTGCCTGCCGTGATGGTTGGTTGGTTTGGTGGACTGGTTTCCCTCTGGGGGGGCGAGTTGATTCCCCCGGTCGTTTTGGATCCGCTCCCGGCGGAGTACGCGGACGAATTCCGCAAATTCCAGGGGATTCCCAGCCTGGCCGTCACGAGTAATGAAGATGTCTGGGTCACCTGGTACACCGGTGGCGTTACGGAAAACAAGGACAACTACGTGGTTCTCATTCGCAGCCGCGACGGTGGGAAAACGTGGACGAAACCGCTCTTTGCCATCGACCAGCCTGGCGAACCGAGGCAGTACGATCCGTCGATGTGGTACGCACCGGATGGAAAGTTGTACCTCTACTGGTCGCAGCGTCCGGGGCATGCCGGGGAAGCGGATTTGTGGATGATGTGCACCGCCAACCCGCACGACGAAAAGCCGCTCTGGAGCAAACCGCGCTTCATCACGCAGGGTGTCATGATGAACAAGCCGATCGCGGACTCGAAAGGACGCTGGATTCTCCCCGTTTCGGTCTGGAATTTGCCAGGGGCGGGCTGCACGCCGTCTGAAAATTGCCATCCGACGGTGGATCGCTCCCCCAACGGCCCATGCGGTGCGTGGTTCGTCGTTTCGACGGATGAGGGGAAGAACTGGACGAAATTGGGACGTGGCTACACCCCTCCCGCACGGGCGTTGTTCGACGAACACTCCATCGTGGAATTGAACGACGGACGTTTTTGGATCATGAACCGGACGAATCGGGGCATTGGGGATTTCTACTCCTCCGACGGCGGTAAAACCTGGACGGATTTTCAGGAATCGAAAATCAAGCATACATCGTCGCGATTCTTCCTCCGTCGGCTGCAAAGCGGGAATCTGATTCTGGTGAAAAACGGCCCCATCGACCAGGATGTCGGACGCACTCGAATGATGGCGTTCCTCTCCAAAGACGACGGCAAGACGTGGGAAGGGGGATTGCTGCTGGATGAACGCGGTGGCGTTTCGTACCCCGACGGCGACCAGACCCCCGACGGAACGATTTACATCGTTTACGATTTCGATCGGTACGGAGCGAAAGAAATCTACGTGTCGCGGATCACCGAAGCGGATATTCTGGCGGGAAAATTGGTTTCGCCGAAAAGCCAATTGCGGATTCTGGCGAATAAGGCACACGGCGTACGAGTCCCGAACGATTATGAAAAACCGGTGCTTCAGGACAACAAGGATGGCCAGGCGATGGTCACGGGAGCGGATTCGCAGTGGAACGTGGTGAAAGAAACGGACAAAATCCGTTCGTTGGAGACGGGACAGAAGATTTTCACCGACCGGAACTACACGTTCAACGAAATTCCCGCGGCGCTGAAGGGGAAGAATTTCCTTTTCTCGTCGATCGACGCAACGTCTGCCGTATGTACACAGGCGGGGATGGTTTACGTCTGGACGCCGTTGCCGAACCGGAATTCGGATTCGGTGGTGAAGGAGCTGGAAAAAGCGGGGTTTGAAAAAGTCGCTCTGCCGGAGTTCCTCCTGTTTGGATACGGTGCTGCCGATGTGGTCACGCTGTATCAGAAGAAGGCCAGCGTGGGAGAAAAAATCTCTTTTGGCAAATGGGGAATCCTGATATTTTAAGAACATGTCAGATTGGGGGGGCTATGAAAAATCGTCGTGGCTTTACGTTGGTTGAACTGTTGGTGGTGATCGCCATTATTGGAATGCTGGTGGGGCTTCTCCTGCCAGCCGTCCAACAGGCGCGGGAAGCTGCCCGGCAAATGCAGTGCAATAACCATCTGCGGCAAATCGCTCTGGCCTGCCTGAATCATGAGAGTACCACCCGGGCATTGCCGTCCGGGGGGTGGTTTTGCTGGTACGTTGGCGACCCCGACCGTGGTTTGGGGATGAATCAGTGCGGTGGGTGGCAATATTCGGTGCTGCCGTTTCTGGAACAAAACGCCCTCTTTCAGCTGGGAGCCGACGGCGATCCTGTCGCGGTGCCGCAGTCGCAGAAGGATGGTGCGCAACAGTGCTGCGAAACCCCACTGGCCGTTTTCGGCTGCCCTTCCCGGCGGGCGGTCAAGAATTATCCGCTTGCCACAACGGCTTCCTGGTGTTCCAGCATGGTCAACGGAAACAAGGATATGGAAAATGGCTCCAAGGGGGATTATGCGGCCAATTATGGCTACGGACGAATGACAAACGGAACGCGGGTGGGGGTCTCCTCCGGAAATTCGGTTTCCTACAAACCTACCAGCATGCCCTCGACCTGGGACACTTCGTACGACAGCACAAGCGACGTGCTGGACGGCGTGATTTATCGCCGCAGCCAGATCGATTTTGGCTCGATTCGTGACGGGGCAAGCAATACGTACCTGATCGGTGAAAAGTATCTGAATCCACTCTGTTACGAGACCGCCAGCGATGGGAATAACGAGTCGAATTATTTTGGTTGCACCGACGACCACCAACGCGGAGCCTATTACCTTCCCTACCAGGATCGCAGCGGGATGAACAATGCCGGATCTTTCGGAAGCTGCCATGCGGGTTCGTTTGGCATGGCGATGTGTGACGGTTCGGTACAACGGCTCAGTTATTCCATCGACGCTGAAACCCATCGTAATCTGGGCATTCGCAACGATGGAAAGGTCGTGACACTTCCCCAGTAGTGCTCTGTGAATTTCTCGCTGGGGTTCTGACGAAAAACTTCGCTCCTACGGTATAATCTATTCGGGAGAACGGTCGCTTTCGGAACGTCTGCACCCCCTATTGACATATTAAGATATTTTAATATAATCATATCATAATAACTCAACCTTTAACAGGAGGAAAAACCATGGAAAGAGAAGTGATTTGCAATTTGACGGAGGAAAATTTTGATCACAAGACCGGGCGTGGGACGATGATTGTCGATTTCTGGGCGCCGTGGTGTGGGCCGTGTCGCAGTCAGTCGGGGATTCTGGACGGGATGGTTCAGCGGGGGGAGTTGCCGGACGGGGTTTCCATTGGCAAGGTGAACGTGGACGAGCAGCCTGAATTGGCCATGCGGTACGACGTTTCGGCGATTCCGACGTTGCTGGTGTTCAAGGAGGGGCGGCAGGTGGAACGGCTGGAGGGGGTGCAGTCGGCGGAACGGCTGGTGGCGTCGTTGTAACCATGGAATATGAGGGGAGGAAAATCATGAAAACGGTGATTATTGGCGGCGTGGCGGCGGGGGCCAGTGCGGCGGCACGGCTGCGGCGGCTTGACGAGTCGGCGGAAATTGTCCTTTTGGAGCGGGGCCAGTACATTTCGTTCGCGAACTGTGGCCTGCCGTACCATTTGGGCGGTGTCATTCCAGATCGGGAGCGTTTACTCGTGATGAAGCCGGAGCAATTTCGTGCATGGTACCGTGTGGATGTGCGGACGGAAAGCGAGGTTCGCGCGATTTATCCCACGTCGAAAACGTTTTGCGTGCGGCAGGATGGGCGGGAATATACCGAAACGTACGATTGGATGGTGTTGGCGACCGGTTCTTCGCCGATTCAAACGCCCTTGCCGGGAGCCGACGACCCGCGGGTTTTTACGCTTTGGACGATTTCCGACATGGATCAAATCATGGCCCGCGTCACGTCGCATGCCCGGCGTGTTGTGGTGATTGGGGCGGGGTTCCTGGGATTGGAAGTGGCGGAAAACCTGCGGGAACGTGGGCTGGACGTAACGGTTGTGGATATGGCCGACCAGATTCTGACCACGCTCGACCGGGAAATGACGACCCCGTTGGTGGGGGAGCTGGTTCGCATGGGAATCGTGCTGAAATTGGGCAGGAAAGTCGCGTCGTTTGAAAGCGATGCGGACGAGTCGTTCGTGGCCGTGCTGGACAATGGCGAAGTGCTGGAAGCCGATTTTGTCGTGTCGTGCACCGGGGTGCGGCCCAACTCGGAGCTGGCGAAGGAGGCGGGGTTGGAGCTGGGGCCACGCGGCCATATCGTGGTGGATCGGAACCTGCGAACCTCCGACCCGTTTATTTTCGCGGCGGGCGATGTGGTGGAGGTACTCGATCCCATCACGCAGACGAAAACCGCCATTCCACTGGCAGGCCCCGCGAATCGGCAGGGGCGGATTGTCGCCGATAATATTGTCGGACGAAACGAGACGTATTCCGGGACGTTGGGGACGTCGATCGTCAAAATCGGCCAACTCACGGCGGCGAGCGTCGGTCTGACGGAGCGACGGCTGAAATCCCTGCCGCTTCCGTATCAGAAAATTTACCTCCATCCGGCGTCCGGTGCATCGTTTTATCCCGGTGCTTCGCCGCTGCATATGAAATTGCTGTTCGCACCCAACGATGGGGAGCTTTACGGTGCCCAGATTGTCGGCGGAAAAGGGGTGGACAAACGGATCGACGTCGTGGCCACGGCGATGGAGGGGCACTGGAAAGCGCCCGATCTGGCGAAGCTGGAACTGGCCTACGCACCCCCCTACGGCTCCGCCAAAGACCCGGTAAACTACGCGGGCATGATTGCGGGAAACGTGCTTTCGGGGATGTCGCAAATCGTTCACGCGGAGGCAATTCCGGAAAACGCCCTGCGAATCGACGTGCGGGAAAAAGCGGAGTTTGAACTCGGCACGATTCCTGGTGCCCTCTCCTTTCCTCTGGGAGAGCTGCGGGAAAGGCTGTCGGAACTCGACCCCACGCGAGAGATTGTGACGTTCTGCCAGGTTGGCCTTCGCGGATACCTTGCCGAGCGTATCCTGCGGCAACATGGATTTTCGGTAAAAAATCTTTCGGGAGGATTCACGCAGTGGAAATTTTACCATCCCGACCCGTTTGTTCCCCCCAGACTGGAACCTCCCGTTCGAGAAAGCTCATGGGATCGGGAGAAAATAGCCGATACTTTAGATGTTCGGGCGCTTGCCTGCCCCGGCCCGGTCGTGCGGCTCAAGCAGAAAATGGACGTTTCGCCCCCCGGAGCGATGCTGCGTCTGCTGGCTCCCACGTCGTTTGAACCTGATTTACGAAGTTGGGTCGCCGCCAGCGGGAATCTGCTGGAACATTTGGAAATCGAGGCCGACCTGCTGGAAGCGGTGATTCGGAAAGCCGAACCGGCGCCCGTTTCCGAACCAACCGTATCCGCAGCGGGGCATTCCGCCGCGATCATCCTGTTCAGCAACGACCTGGACAAGGCCATGGCCGCCCTGATTATCGCCTGCGGTATGGCCGCTTCAGGGGCGAAGGTGGGGATTTTCTTCACCTTCTGGGGCCTGAGCGTTTTGCGGAAAAACCCGGCTCCTGCCGTCCGGAAAACGTTCCTGTCCCGCATGTTCGGAAGGATGTTGCCCAAGGGCCCCGACAAACTGAAGCTCTCCCAGATGCACCTGGGGGGACTCGGTTCCGCCATGATGAAACAGGCGATGGCCAACCACCACGTCGCGTCGCTCCCCGAACTGATCCATCAGGCCAGGGAGTTGGGCGTTCGGTTCATTGCCTGCGAAATGGCGATGGATGTCATGGGACTTACCCGCGAGGAGCTGATTCCCATCGACGAGGTGGCCGGGGTGGCCAGCTTTGTGAAACGGGCAAAAGAAAGTAACCACACGATGTTTATTTAAGGATTTTTGTTTATTTAAGGATTTTTCGATGCAATCGGAACGGCTCCCTGTCGAATTTCTAACCCGGATGGCGGAGACGCTTCGGATTCTTGGTCATCCACAACGGCTTCAGATTCTGGAATACCTGGACCTGCACGGCGAGTCGGCGGTTCAGGAAATCGTGAATGGAATCATGGCCCAACAGGGGGCGGTGTCCCAGCATTTAACGAAAATGCGCATGGCTGGCGTGCTGGTATGCCGACGCTCCGGAAAACAGATTCGATACTGCCTGGCCGAAGAAAACGCCGTCACGATCCTGAACTGTATGCGGAAAAAATTCGCCGCGATCGCTACAAATCACTCTCCGGAACCGACGGGGAGCGATTCTTAAAAGGCACCTCGGACGATTCCCACGCCACCGCTTCCTCCGTCACGTACCCCTCCAACGCCCCGATTTTCCGATCGCCAATCCCCGTGACCCGCCGTAAATCCCCCACGCTCCGAAACGGCCCGTTCTTCTCCCGTTCCGCCACAATCTTCCGCGCCGTCACCTCTCCAATCCCCGGCAGCAACATCAACTCCGGAATCCCTGCCGTGTTCAGATCCACCAAATACCGCAGCGGAACCCCCTCCCGCGCCGGTAAATGCCGTACCTCCATCGGCTTCCGCTCTGGCACGGCCCAAAAATCGGTGTTCCCCCAAAGAAAAACCAAAAAACCGACAAAGAATATCCCCAAAACCCCCATCACGGCAACCTGTTCCGCCCGCCCCAAATCCCGCTTCACGGACAGAACCTTCACGTTCGTATTCTCCTGGGGCATTCCTTCCGACATTATCGCTTGAGCGCTTCCTCCACCACACGGCAATCGTAGGCCATCATCTCCCGCACCAAATCCTGAAACGTGGTTTTAATCTCCCACCCCAAAAGCTGCCGGGCCTTGGAGGAATCTCCCAAAAGCGTTTCCACTTCCGCCGGACGAAAAAATTCCGGACTGATTTCCACCACAACCCGCTCCTCGGTGTCCGTTCTGTCGGGAATCGCACCTCCCCCCTGATACCGCGGAACCCGCGCAATCCCCACCTCGTTCAGGCCCGTTCCCTCCCAGCGAATCGACGTCCCGATAAACCGAAACGCCTCCTCCACCAGCTCGCGAACCGAATGCTGCTCGCCCGTCGCGATAATGAAATCCTCCGGTCGATCGAACTGCAAAATCCGCCACATCGCCTCGACGTAATCCCGCGCATGCCCCCAGTCCCGCTTGGCATCCAGATTCCCCAGCAGCACCTTTTCCTGAAGCCCGTAGGCAATCCCCGCCGCCGCCTGCGTCACCTTTTTCGTGACGAACGTCTCCCCGCGATATGGCGACTCGTGATTGAACAGAATCCCATTGCTGGCGAACATTTGGTACGATTCCCGGTAGTTGATCACCGCCCAGTACCCAAACAACTTGGCCACCCCGTACGGAGAACGTGGATGAAACGGCGTCGTCTCCTTCTGCGGCACCTCGGCCACCTTGCCGAAAAGCTCGGACGTTGAGGCCTGATAAACCCGCGTCCGCCCGGTCAGCCCCGCACGATGAACCGCCTCCAAAATCCGAAGCGTCCCCAACGCGTTGACGTCTGCCGTATAAACCGGCATCTCAAACGATACCGACACGTGACTCTGCGCCGCCAGATTGTAAATTTCGTCCGGACGTATCGCTTCGATCAAACTGAACACGTTCATCGAATCGGTGGAATCGCCATAGTGCAACTGCAACCGCTCGTCGGCCGACGGGTCCTGGCATAACTCCAGCAGCCGCGCCGTGTTGAACTGCGAGGATCGCCGCATCAGGCCATGCACCTCGTAGCCCTTGTTCAAAAGTAAACTGGACAAATAGGCGCCATCCTGTCCGGTGACGCCTGTGATAAACGCGATTTTATTTTTCATACAATGACTTGCTGCCGACCTGAAAAGCTCAACTGTAAAGATTCAACGCCGCCTGAATCTGCTTGCCCACCGAAAGTGCCGAGGCCGTTCGCGCAACACGCAAAAGGGGCTTGTCAAAACGACGGCAATAATTTTCCACATTACGATTCGACGTCGGTACCGAACCGTCCACCATCAAAACCACCGCCACGTTGCCGGGATGTTGCTGCTGCGCCAAAAGCGGCTCCGACTGAAGGACGTTCGGCCCAACAAACGCCATCTTCACCTGAATCTGGGATTCCAGTTGCTCTTTCAGCTCCGATTCCCCCGTTCCATCCACCAGCAAAACCACGCGCGTTCCCACCCGTTTGCGGACTTCCTCGAAAATTTCCGCTTCCGTGCGGGAATCCCCCGATACGGCTCCCATCGCCGGAACATGCGAACTTTGCTCCACCACACCGGCATACGACGGCGCCGGGCCAGGCATCGGACGCCCAAACGGCATACGGAACGGCACCTTGGGCGGCGCCGCGTGCGTTGGTGTCGGTGCCGCTTCCCGATTTTCCGGAAGGATTCCAAATCCAAATCCCCCCGGCGTCGAAGCGGTATTCGACACGCCCTTTTCCGACGTTTTTTCCATGGGAGATTCCTCGTCCCCATCTTCCCAAAGCGACGGCGACAGGCCCGAACCCTCCGGATTGATCGACGGACGCGGTGGAGTCAGCGAAAGCTCTTCCTGAATCTTGGCCAGCTGCTTTTCGTCTCCCTTCCAGAAATCCAACTCCAAAAGAACGTTGATGAAAAACGGATGCTCCTTGTACGACGGCACGTTCTTCAAATAGGGCAAAATCGGCGTTAAAAGCTCGCGAAAACGTGAGTCCGAAGCCCGCGTCCCCGCATCCACCAACTCGTCCACCGTGTTGATGATTCGATTCCAGTCGTAATCGTCCGCCGAATTTTCGTTGATCCGCGACGAATGGTACTGAATACGACGAAAACCCTCCGCCAAAATTTTCTGCTTCTGCCCCAATTTCGCCACTTCTTCTTCCAGGCGCGTGATGTAGTCCGGAATCAGATAAATCTTTTCGATCGGCGCCAGCGAATTTTTCTTCATGTGCCGATTCACGTAAATACTGTATTTTTTCGTCAGCAACGTAAGCCAGCGATGAATGCGAATCTGATCCTGATCCTCGCGTCCGCTTACCTCGTACGTCACCCGCCGCAGCGCCGACTGCGCCGTCGCCGTCACGTAAAGCGCATCCCGCAATATCCGACTGAGCACCTCCGACCGGGGCGAACGATCCACCAAATCAATCAGCTTCCGCATGAACGCCACACACCCCGCCGCCGAAGCGTACGCCTCGGCCAACAACTCGTATGTGTCCGTCGCCACCACCGGGGCCGTCTCCGGATTGTTCATCCAAAGATAACAGTTCGTCAATTCACGCGCACGGGCCAGAAGCGCATGATCCTTCGGCTCGATTTCGGTCTGAAAATCACAGTTCGATTTCAGTAACTTGTCTCGCTCCAACGCCCAACGCGACGCCTCGATTTTTAACAGCAGACGTTTTTCCAACTGCTCCGTTTCCACCGGATTGAGCAGCCCCGCATTGGGAACCTCACGACGCACCGGATCGGCTAAAACACGTTCCACCGTCGGCTCGGGAACGGAGGACGCCGCGTCCCCTTCGGAAACCGCCTTCTTTTCCGGACTTGCCGCTTCTTCCGAAACTGGTTCCACCACCGGAGCTGCCGCTGGTGCCGCCGAAATCTCTACGACCGGCTCCGGAACCTTTGCACCGGTCGCCGTGTCCGCCACGGTCTTTTCCGCTTCGGTGGGGGTTCCCGACGCCCATTTTTCCAGCCACTGATCGGCCACCTGAAGAAGGAACGCCAAATCCGGATTCCGCTGCTCCAGAATCTGAAGGTTTCGGACGATACGCTGATACACCGACGAGCCGTTTTCGAGCATTTGAATGCCTCCCCAAATAAAATACAATTTTTCAAAAGTTAAAATAATTTTGGCGCCTTCCAACAATCGCTTCCAGTACGGAATTGGTTTTTGGAAATTACCTTACCTATATACGTTCTATTGTAAACTCATACACGGAAATAATCAACCCACATCGAAAAAATTTTTCAGTTTTTTGAAAAGATTTTCACGAAAAAAGGGCCACCAGCAAAAAAATCAGTCCCAACAGGAAAAGCGTTCCGCTCGCCATAAAAAGGGACCAGCGATAACGATACAGGGGGTGATCCTCGGAAATCTCCGGGAAAACCGGGAAAAATCGCCTTCCCGCCGGAGATTCTTCCTCCGCCACATCCCCCTTGGCCGCGTTTTCGGGAGCTGGGGGCGGAACGTTCCATTTCGTCACCGAACGCCCCGGTATTTCTGCCGGTGGGGGTGGGGGTACCACGTTTCGCGAAATCTGCGACATCCCCGCACCACTGTCGGGCAATGCCACGGCACGTTTCAGCGCAGGTACATGCTGCCCCGGCGTCGGCTTCAGGAGGTGAACCGTCGGCGGAATCGCCATTTCCGTTGCGGCACTTGCGGGAATCGGAGCGTACGCGGGCACCTCGTTCGGTTTGGTCGGCTCCGGACGCGCCATGACCGGGAAAAAATTCTCTCCCTGCTCGTTTTTCGGAAACACAATCGACTGGCTGCTGTCCGTGTCCGCAATCTCAATCTCACGAGGCGTGCCGTCCGACCAGGGTTCCAACGCCCGGATCACTTCCTCGGTCGATGGAATCCGGTCGTTCGGATTTTTCGCCATCATGTCGCCAATCACGTCCACAAAATCCCGCGACAACAATGGATTCAGCCGACACGGATCCAACGGCTGCGTGTTTTCGTCGAGGTGCGCCTTGACTTTTTCCTGCGGCGTCCCCCCCGGATAGGGAACTTTTCCCGTGACAATATAATACAGGGTACACCCCAGGGCGTAAATGTCCCACACCGGAAGCGGATGCCCCGGATCGCGAACCTGATCCGGCGAAATGTAGTCGGCCGTTCCGACGATTTTATTGGGCTTGGTTGTGGTGCCGTGATTCGTCGAGCTGGCCAAACCGAGGTCGGAAAGTTTCGCATCGCCCGCCATTGTCACCAGAATATTCCCCGGCTTGATGTCCCGATGCACCAGCCCCGCCTGGTGTGCGTGCCCCAACCCGCAGGCCGTCTGAACAATAATGCTGGCCGCCGATTCCTGCATCAACGGCCCACGGCTGCGAACCAAACGCCGTAAATCAGGGCCGGAAACGTACTCCGTCACCAGATAATAAACGTTCCCGTCCATCCCCGCGTCGATCGCCTGCACCAGGTTTTTGTGGTTCAGGCTGGCCAGCGACTGGATCTCGTTCTGGAAATTCTCGATTGCCTGCGGCGTTGATTTTTCCAACGGCAACACCTTCACCGCCACGATGCGGTCCAACATGACATGCCGCGCCTTGAAAACCTGCCCCATCCCGCCATGACCGATGGAGTCGTATATTTTATAGCTCCCCAGCGTAAACCGCGTTCGCCCCGCCAAAAGCTGCTGCGACTGCCACCGATTCAGAACGCTGCGATTCACCAGAATATCGGCAAGACGCCCAGGAATTTCCTCCGCCTGTGGAATCCCTGTGCCCCGCATTTCTTTCCACGCCGATTCGAGCTGTTCCTGCGTAATCAGGCCGCTGACCAGCGCACACTGTTCAAAATTCGTCTCAAGCATTTTTTCTTTAGTGCCGCCATCCGTCACACCCCAGCGTGCAAAACAACGGCTAACTTTCCCTAATAAAGGCAACCTCGGAAACCACACCCCGCCCCAAACGGTCGCTTCTCCTTTTCAGGACGCAGTTTCCAGAAGTTCCCTGGACATAATTTCACAACACACCGCTCTTATTCTAAAACATTCTCCGCCTTGTGTCTAGGGGCCGGGGAAGGAGACCCAAA
Source organism: Planctomycetia bacterium (assembly GCA_030535245.1). Taxonomy (GTDB): domain Bacteria; phylum Planctomycetota; class Planctomycetia; order Pirellulales; family Thermoguttaceae; genus RGIG3701. The sequence goes on from JAUNBJ010000083.1 coordinate 12,595, forward strand.
ACATTATCACAACCGGAGCCAGAAGAAGATATTTGGTGTGGGGGTTTGCAAAAACTGGAAAACGTGCTAAAATAGAAAACGTTTCAGGAAAAGGATTTAAGTTGCCCCAGAGTAATAAAAAGATGTCTTTTGTAGATGAATTGACCGAAAAAGTCCTCCAGGGATATGCTATTACCCACGACGATATGCGTCAACTGGTGAATGCGGATTTAAACGAACTTCAACGGGCGGCATGTCGTTTGCGTCAGACACTCATGGGAAACCGGCTGGAGTTTTTTGGGTTCATCATCTTTCGCGACGGAGAAAACCTTTCCGCAGACCTGATTTACCGGGAAGCGATGAACGCGTACCAGCGATCCGCCCACTGCTTTGAGATCGATTTGCGGCACAATTCGATCACCCCCCACCAGCAAAGAGAGCTTCTGGATACCTGCAAACGGATTCGGCGGGAAACCGGGATGGCCCTGACGCTCTCCCACGCCACGATGACCCAAAAGCAGTTTGTGCAGTTTCGTGAATGCGGGGTGACGTTTTACCATGAAATGCTCGGATACCCCAAAAAACGCCTCGATTCCCTGACGGGCGACAAACGTTCGTCGCTGACGTACGACGAGAAAGTCCAACTTCTGAAAACGGCAAGGTCGGCGGGGTTGCAGATTACCAGCGGCGCTTTTTACAACACGGAAGATTCGTCGGAAGTCCTGTTCGACTTTACGTTGGAGCTGAAAGAACTGGATCTGTTTTCGTTCCTCATCCGAGAGCCGGAATGGATCACGGGCAACCCGGCGTGGCATTCCGGATTCACGCGGCAGGCGTTGCTTCGTGCCTTGTCCATCCTTCGCTTTACCGTGCCGAAAATGCCGATCATTTTGGGAGGAATCGACCAATATTTGCCCGAACGGGGAAACTGGATTCTCAACAGCAGCGTCAACGGAACGCGTAACCTCTGCGCCGAAGCGTTCGACGTGACGATGGACAACATCCCCGACACGCCGCACAACATGGGATTCATCATTTTTTAGCCGTCAGAGAACCACATCGTCGGCGGGGTTGCCCTGATTGTTTTCCTGATGGAAGTTATCCCAGATTTCGTCCAGACGCCGCCGTGCGGTACGGAGGCTGCATACGCGAAGCATTCCATCTTTTTGCTCGACCACTCTTTTTTCCACCAGTTTTCGCAGGGCGTCGTCCACCTCGAAATCCACCGGGTGATGGAAATGCTCGAAAAGCCATCGTTCCACATGGTCGTTTAGTTGCGAGAGGGTCCACTGTTCCCCTTTTTTATTATTCTGATACAATAAAACGCAGGCAAGCAGGGATTCCTTAACTTCCTGTGTTTCCGCCTGATCGATCAGGGTGTTGATTGCCGCGACGTTGTTGGCCAGCGTGTTGTAATAAAGATGGCTCGAAAACACACTTTTACAACGGTTTTTGGAGCTAAAAAAGCCGACGATCGCCTTCACGACGGCCGCCACCACGCAAGCCAGCGCCGCGGTCATGAACGCTACGCTCGTTAAGATTTTCAGAGAAAAATTCGCCAGTTTCAACAGCGTGGGAAGGATTCCGAACAGCGTCGTCCCCCCCACCTTGATTTTGTCGAAAAAGGGGAGGAGCAATTCCACTTCCGGCGCCATGATTTTCAGGTTTTCGACCCGGACGTCCCGAAACAGCTTGACGATGATCTTGCCGTTCCCCACCTCATTTTTGTAGCACGCCATCAGAAAAACACGCTTCAAAATCGGTACGGTTCGGGATTTTTTCCAGAAATACCAGACCGGCTCCTCCACCGTTTCCATCCGAACGCCACGGTAGAAAACATGGAACTTGGAAAATACGTCCAGCCGCACTTTCACCGCCAACCCCCCCAGCGGTTGGAGTTTTAAACATTCCTGAAACTGCTCCTCCGAAAGCTCGCAATAATTGCTGATGGTCAGAAACATTCGGATTCCCGACAGGATTTCCTCCCGGCAACGATTCCGTTCCTCCTCGGAAAAATCCGCCTCCACGACCGTTTCTATGTCGGGATTGAACGGCACAAACGCCGCCTTGAGTTTCAAAAACTGATGGTGATAATCGTAATGGCAATGCTCCTGAATCATCACCAGCAGGGTTTCCAGGTCTTCCAGCTCCTGCGGGGTCCAATCTTCCTGACGCAACGCGTCCAGAATCAGTTCCAATCGGACGGGGATAAAGTATTCCCGCACGTCCAGGAAATCAAGCTGGGGCTTTTCCCACCGTCTTTCCCAGCATTCGCGCAAGGTCTTTATCCACGTCGTCATGTTCATGAAGTCGTTCCCCGTCAGTCGCCTTCCGCATTTTCTATTTCCCCGACAGAATCCGGTCGGCGGCGGCACTCTGGAATTCCAGCGTCATGGCGATTCCCCCTTCCGGCTCCACCGTGCACCAGCTATTGTAGCCGATACGTTCCATTTCCTGTCGCATCACCGGCCAATCGACGCTCCCCTCGCCCAGCTTGCACCACGTTCCCCCCTGACCGTTCGCGTTCAGGCGGAAATCTTTCAGGTGAATCCGACGGATGTTGTCGTTCAGGTACGTGAACCACTCCTTCGGGTCGGCATACTGGCGGTGATTCCCCAAATCGACGTACGCTTTCACCAACGGACTGGCAAACGAAAGGATGAAATTCGCCGCGAACTTCGGCTTGACCCACATGTTGTTCCAGACGTTTTCCAACGCGATCACCACCCCGTTTTTCTCGGCACACGGCATCAGGCTTTCCACCAGACGACGTGCTTCGACGGCAGTTTCGTTGTGCTTTTGAATGTACGCTTCATACGGCGTGTTGTCCCCCGCGACGACTTTGCGGAGCATACCGGTCTTTTCGTCGAAATCCAGCTCAAACTCCCACGGCTTGGGCATCGGAATGCCACTGATCCGTCCCGGCACCAAAAGCACCGTGTCGGCTCCCAACGCCGCCGCCAGCTCAATCCGATCTTCCGAACCCCCACCCATGACGGAATGGAACGTGAACCCCAGCCGATCGGCAATCTTCTTCGCCGCTTCCGCCTGAGCGATGGAGGGACTTCCCTGAATCTCCATTCCCCGGAATCCGGCCTTCATGATTTCCTCGATCCGTGCCTCATCGGGAAGCGGGCCGAGGAATGCTTTTTTCGGATGCGTCTTGAAAACGGGTGCCTCCCCCGCAAAAACGCCTCGCGACAACACCGTGGCCGCCGCGGCGACCGCCAAAAAATTTCGTCGATTCATGGTCATGTTTTTTTCTCCTGAAAAAAAAGTTAAGGTTCCATTTCCATGATTCTAACATATTTCCAACACAAAAGAAAGTGTCGGGGGAAATTTTTCTAAAACGACCAAGGGTTCCAGGTCCATTCCTATTTAGCATTTCCAGAGGACTTACGCTGACACGGTTTCTGTGTTATAATAGGTTGTAAATACGAATGACGACTGGCATCTTCTAAAAACCATCATTTTCCCGCAGGACATTTCGCACGGAATTGAAT
>JAUNBJ010000084.1 GCA_030535245.1 Planctomycetia bacterium
TGTTCTTGGTCCGGAAAACAATCTGATTGAATTAACGGTGTAATAATGAGGAATCGCTATAGAGTGAAGAATCTTCAGAGCAATATGGCACGGTAAACAACGCACAGAACATGACAGTTCGTACGGTGTAATCCGTGAAAATACATTTGTTGCAAAAAGGGCTGGTATTTAAGATGAAAAAAAATGCAATTTCGCTTCAGAGTTCAGTCGTTGGACGAGCCAACCTTCGAACGTACATTCGAGCTGCTCATGAAGCAGGGTTTGACTGTATTGAGCCAACTAAAGTTCAGTTGGAGTATTTCTTTAATGCCGGGTTCACCGCCCTGGACGTGAAACAGCTTCTTGGAACGTTGGAGGTTTCCTCTGTAGGCTGGCTTTCCGACATTGAGCGGCAAGGGGAAGATTTCGTTGCACTCATGAAAGAGGCGGAAAACCTATTCGCGATGGCGGCTTCGGTGGGTAGCCATGCGGTGGAAATTATTAACGGACCAGTGGACTGGCGGGCGGTAGACAGTTTCCGCCGCGGCGTTCCTTTTGAGGGTTACATGGGACTTTTGGGGCTTCCCATGGAAGAGCAGTATCGGAAGGTGGTCAAAAACCTTCAGGTATTGGCAGACTTGGCAAGCCAGTTTCAGTTGACGCTGTTTTTTGAACCGTTGTGCTGGACTCCGATTCCTTCGCTGCGGGAGGGCATTCCCCTTGTCAAAAGAGCGGAACGGGAAAATCTGAAAGTCGTTGTGGATTTTTATCACAACTACATTTCTGGATTGGATGGAGAATTTCTGTCCCAAATCGATAAGGATCTGATTCTGGGGGTTCATATCTGCAACTCTCGCAAGCCGGATGAGCGGGTCCCGTGCGAAGAAATTTTCAGGGATGCGGGGTTTTATGACGGAGAAATCCCCATTCAGGAATGGGTCAAGGCCATACAGGCGACCGGCTTTCAGGGGTGGTGGGCTTATGAAACATTCTCAAAACGAGAGGCGGAGGAAGAAGTTGGTGAATTCACGAAATACGTACACTGTGAATTAAAAAAACTGATTACTCCTTGTCCACGGTAAATGAGCCAATCGACCTGGAGAAAATCCGGACGGAGGAGAAATACGACGGTTTTTTCGGTATCGTTACGTCCGAATTGGACTGGGGGGAGCGGACGATTCGGCAGACGTACGCCCAACTTTGGAAGATCGAGCAGTCGTTCCGCATCACGAAATCGGACCTTTCCTCTCGGCCAGTGTATGTGCAGCTGGATTCGCGAATCCGAGCACACTTTTTCATTTGCCACGTTTCGCTCTTGATCTTGCGTCTCTTCGAACTTGCGTTGGGCCAAGAGCGGATTTCGTCGGAACGAATCCAAAACGTTCTTCGCCACTGCACGCTTGACGAGCTTACGTCGGGCATCCTCCACCTCCACGGAGTTGGCGGAAAACAGAGCTTTACCAGCCACCTGGACGCAGCGGGCAGCCTGGTTTATACGCTTACCCCTTCGGGCCACGACGAGATCTATTCGGACTTTACACGAATCCTCGCCGCATTCAACCTTCCCCTTGATTTTTCCTACATCCGCCGCGAGCAATTCGACAAAGCCGTCCAAAATGCGACTTTAGCATTACAAAAATAACCCCCATCAACCACACCATCCCCCCTGTTTTCAGGGATATGCACGTTCGTCGTGAAAAAAAGTGTTAAAGTCGGGTTATAGCAAAAATATGCTCTTCGGAAAGGGGGAGGGGGAACCTTTTTCAAAATGCAAAATGGGTGTCTGCAAATTTAGGGAGGGGCGTTAGCGTCAGCATTTAGGCCGATCCTGTCGCGTTTCGTAGTGCATGGCAATTAAAATCCATCGCTAACGCTGCATGTTTCGCCAGGTTTGCCCAATCGCGCAAAAGGGAATGATCGTACCCCATATCTTGCACTTTGGGAATGGAATGATCCAGGACCCGTTTCACTTTCCTTCAGGCTTGTAAAGCTCGTAGGAGAGCGGTTTCACGGTGCGTCCTTTCCACGAAAAATCGTTTTCCGACGCGTTGCAGAGGATTTCACTTCCATCTCCGTACGTGATTCGGGCGACTCCCTCCGCGAGGATTTCGTGCGACTCCATGAACTCCTTTTGCAGGTATCGGAGCGGTTTGAACGCTTCGTACGCTGCGGCAATCGCCTCCTGGTCGTTGGGGGAGTAGAAAATGGGACGTCCGCCAAACTCCACCAGCCGCAGCGCTTTGCGGGCATCGAGCTTATTCTGTAAAAGTTTGTCCGTATTGGCCAGAATAATCCCATGATAGACGATCTCCCAGAGCGGAACCACACCATCAACCATCGGCTGAGGTCTGTTTTCCAGCGTCAGCATGTGTCGGGAAACGTAGTTGATGTAGTCCAATTCCCCCGCCACATGATCCCAGCCACACTCCGAAGCGACGCCCTGAAAAACGCTTTTAGCTTTTTGCAACATTTTTCGCTGGTACTCCGCCGCTTCCGCACGGTTGCAGGGGTGGTCGGGGTGGCAGCAGGCGTAAGGGTACGTTGCGGAAAAAACGTCGATGTAATGCGCACCGCGAAAACCCAGTTTTCCGATTTTTTCCATTTCCGACGAGAAGAATGTCTCCCATGCGTTTCGTGGGCAGAGATTGTACGCATTCCCACCACACCAAACCCCGTTCGTCGCCAGGGAACCATCCTTCCTGCGACATACAATGTCGGGGCTCCACTGCGAAAAAACGGTGTACGTATCGGTGTAGTTGGAGTGTGCATCTATCTGAAAACCAAGCGATTGGGCGTAGGCAATGTACTCCTTCAGCTTCTCCTCTCCGCCAGCAACCGGCTCCACCGGAAAGGATTGGGGGCAGCGACCGTCGTATCCTCCCGATTGCCACCCGGCAGTACAGATGGCCATTTTATCGACACCCCGTTCCTTCAATTGCCGAATCACCTCTTTGGCCTGCTCGAAGGGAAGCACCGCACGGACCGGCAATTCCGTTTCGGGAGTGTAATCGACCCTTTCCTTCCGATAGGGTTTGCTGGCATGGTGGATACGGACGGTCATCGCGTCGCAGAGATATTCCAGCCAGGGAGATTCTCCACTGGCAATCCGCTTTCTGATCGGACGCACCGCACCGCAGTCGAGCTGAATTTTGCGGTAAAGCCGTCCCATGCCGCTGTAATTCGCGTCGTCTCCGATCAGTGTGTAAAAATCGACGACAATATCCTCATACGGAGGAAAATACATCGTTCCCAGGGGAAATTGTTGAAAAAGGGTATAATTCCCATCTTTCGCCCTTACACCGATGGAACACTCCAGTTCCATCCCGGTCATGTGTGCCAGAAACGTCCTTCTCGGCGTTTTCATGCCGTAAATGGGAATCATCGGTGGACTGCGCCATTCCCCATTATCCTGATGGAATTTCCCATACACGCCGCGCGGCGAAATCCAGTACCCTTCCTCCCCCTTGCGTGCCGTGGCAAAATCGGCGTAAACCTCCAACGTTTGGGTCTCCGGCAAAATCTCTTTCGGGGCAATCACCAGGCGATGATGGTTTTCCGCCATTTCCCGCAGCGGAATGCTTCGCGTCTGGACATCTCCCGATTTCAGGATCATTCGCATCGTCGCCGTTTCCGCTCCGTGCAAAAATCCCGCCAGCAGACCTCCCACCAAAATCGCGCCGAGCAGCATTCTTCGCAACATTTTCACTTCCTTTCTGTTTAGAGGTAATGTTCTTCATGATCCGCAACCCCCATTGTATCAGGAAAAAAATGAGGTCGCAAGTGCCCCATAAAGGGTACCTTCAAATTTGTTATTGGCATCTTCGAAAAACCGCTTGGGAAAAAACGAGGGATTTACCACCCCTCTGTTGACATTGAGTGTTCCGTCACGAAAACATCCGGGAAATGCGGGGGGTTGACGGCGTGGCTAATTTTTCTCATAATGAAGTTCTTGCATTTCGTTTGGATTGGAAGGATACGAAAGGATACATGATGAAAAAAACGCTTGGGGTCGTCTGTGCGACACTGGTACTGGGTTGCATCGTGGCGGCGGAAGAAAAACCGACCCACGATTACAACATTTCCCCCGTCCCGTTCACTCAGGTTCAAGTCCCGTCCGGGTTCTGGAAACCGCGGCTGGACACCTGCCGGGACGTGACCATCCCGTTCTGTTTCCAAAAGTGTGAGGAGACGCGAATCCCCAACTTCGCCAAAGCGGGCGGATTGCAGGAAGGGGCGTTTCAGGGAATCTATTTTGACGACTCCGACGTTTACAAGGTGATTGAGGGGGCCGCGTACGTGCTGGCTCTGCGGAAAGATGCGGAACTGGACAAGTACCTGGACGATCTGATCGCGAAGATTGCCGCGGCTCAGGAGCCGGACGGGTATCTTTACACCATCCGAACGCTTTACCAGAAGGCGAAGCCGGGGGACAAAGCCCCTCTGCCGCCGGGGGGTCGGGAGCGTTGGACGAATCAGGGGGGGCACGAGTTGTACTGCGTGGGGCACCTGTACGAAGCGGCGTGCGCCCACTATCAGGCGACCGGGAAGCGGAACCTGCTCGACGTGGCGATAAAGTCGGCGGATCTGATTTGCGACACGTTCGGCGAGGGAAAGTCCCAGCACTGGCCGCCGGGACACCAGGAAATCGAAATCGGTCTGGCTCGGCTGTATCGCGTGACGGGGAACCCGAAGTACCTGACGCAGGCGAAGTATTTCCTGGATATTCGTGGTCGGGACAATGGACGCAAATTCAAGCCGGGCAATGCGTACCATCAGGATCACCTTCCGGTAGTTGCGCAACACGAAGCGGTGGGACATGCGGTTCGGGCAAATTACCTCTATTCCGGGATGGCGGATATCGCGGCGTTGACCGGCGACGCATCCTACGCCGAGGCGATTCAGGCCATCTGGAAAGATGTGGTGGAACGCAAGCTGTACATCACCGGGGGGTTGGGCGCCCGTCCCAAAGGGGAAGCCTACGGCGATGCGTACGAGTTGCCCAACGACACGGCATATTGCGAAACGTGTGCACAGATCGCGGGAATTTACTGGAACCACCGGATGTTCCTTGATTCTGGCGACGCGAAGTACATCGACGTGCTGGAAAAGATTCTCTACAACGGGATGCTTTCCGGCGTGAGCATGACGGGCGACCGGTTCTTTTATCCCAACGTACTGAACGTTCCGACGGGGCAGAAAAAAGAGCGTTCGCCATGGTTTGGCTGTTCGTGCTGTCCGAGCAACGTCTGCCGTTTTCTGGCTTCGATGCCGGGGTATGTCTATGCCGTGAAGGGGAGCGATGTTTATGTCAATCTCTATTCCGATTCGGTCGTCACGCTGGAGGTGAATGGGAAAACGGTGAAAATTTCGCAGAAAACGAACTACCCGTGGGACGGCAAAGTGACGCTTACCGTGCATGACGACGCCAACTTCACGCTGAAATATCGCGTTCCGGGCTGGGTTCGTGGGGAAGTGGTACCGGGGGAAACGCCGCTGTACCGGTTCCTGGATGGCTCGGTGGATTCCGACGTCGCGGGGCTGGAAAAGGGCTACCGAAGCGTTACGAAAACGTGGAAAGCGGGGGAGACGCTGGAACTGGACTTCCCGATGACGGTGCGTCGTGTCGTGGCAGATGAAAAGGTGGAAGCCGACCGTGGACGTGTTGCGTTACAACGGGGGCCGATCGTGTTTTGTCTGGAAGGAAACGACCAGCCGGAAATCCGGTCGTTTGAAGCGGTGCTGCTGAAAGACAATACCCCCCTTACGACGGAATTTGTGCCCGACCTGCTCGGTGGCGTGCAGGTGATTCGCGGACAGGTGACGGTGATGTCGGAAACGCCCGTGGAAAAACCCTTTATGGCCATTCCATACTACGCATGGGCACACCGGGAACCAACCCCCATGACGGTCTGGATTCCACGTGTCCCGGAAGCGGTTCAGCCGTTGTCGGCGATCCAGATGGCGGAGTTGACCACCTCGGAAGGCTGTAAGGATGTCGAGATTTTGCGGGACGGCAAAGCCCCGAAGGAAAAAGACCCCAACTTCGCACGAATGCACTGGTGGCCGGCACTGGGGTCGGCACAGTGGGTACAGTACACGTTCGCGTCGCCCGTAACGCTTGCGGGGTGCCGGGTTTACTGGTTCGACGACACCGGACGCGGGGCGTGCCGGGTTCCCCAATCGTGGAAAATGCGGTATCGGGAAAACGGTGCATGGAAAGACGTTCCAGCAGAATACGGCGTGAAAGCGGACGCATGGAACGAAGTTCGGACGGCCCCCACACAGGTGGATGCGGTCCGTTTGGAGATTCAGTCGCAAGCCGGGTTCGCAGGCGGAATTTACGAATGGGAACCATTACTGCAAAAATAAACCCCAGCCCGGTACGACCGGGAGCGACTACGGCTACCGCCGGTTGCTACATCATCGGGAGGCAGGCGCTGGCGCTTCTGGCCTCCCTTGACCTGAGTGCGGCCCGGGTGCGGGTGGCACATTACGGCTACCGCCGGTTGCTACATCACCGGGAGGCAGGCGCTTGCGCTTCTGGCCTCCCTTGGTTCGGGTGTTACGGGTTTGCGAATTTGGGCAAAATGCAGGGAAAACACGTAACGTTAGCGTCGGCCTTCAGGCCGTTTCCTCTGTCCGAAGCGATCGATTTTAAACGCCATGCACTACGAGAATCCATCCGAACGGCCTAAAGGCCGACGCTAACGACCCCCCCACTAAAGAACCCACCATTCCCTTGTAATTTGTAAGGCGATGGGGTAGAATAAGGGGGTCTTTGGATTTCAAAAACAGGAGGTTCCCACCATGAAAAAAGTTTGGTTTTTATTTTGTCTTGGATGTTGTGTGTCGGTGTTGGCACAAGATGTGGAGGAATCGGTGCTTCCCGATGTGAAGGAGGGCAGGGCACCGAAGCAGATTGAGGTTTCTCCTTTTGAAAAGGGGAACCTGGTTTCCTCGCAGCGGGAGCGGACGACGAAAAACCTGTGGGCCGATTCGTGGCTCTTTTTGCAGGCTCCGAGGTTGGACGACGCAGGGAAAATCCTGCCGGAAACCGACGCGACGGGGGAGCTGCCGGCGGCGGAACGGCTTGCGGCGTTCCTGAAAGTGGAGGAATGGTACCATCAGGCGCCTCCAGCACTGGAGGGGAAGTACGTTTTGATCGAATTCTGGGCCACCTGGTGCCCGCCATGCCGCCGGACGCTTTCCATGCTCAACGGCTGGAAGGAAAAATTTGGCGACGAGCTGGTCGTGATTTCGGTTTGCGAAGCGGATCGCAAGGCGATTGACGACTGCCCTGGAAAATTGAAGGGGAAGGATTTAACGCATTTTGTGGGAATCGACACCCAACGTCGTATGGCCAATGCGCTGGGGGTGTTTGGGATTCCTCATGCCGTGCTGATCGAGCCGCAATATGGTGCCGTGGTTTGGGAGGGAATGCCCAACCAGCCGAAATTCGAGCTGACGGACGAAATCATCGAGAAAATCCTGAGCGTAGGGCGAAAAGTGAAAGGGAGAAAATGATGAAACGACTGGTTTTCGGGCTGCTGCTGTTCTGTTTTTCGGGGACTCTGTTTGCCGAGGTTCCGGTACTGACGGGCGATCTTTCGCAACCGTCGGTGCCGTCCGGACAGGCTCCGAGGCGGTCGCACTCCAAAAATTTGTGGGCCGATTCGTGGCTCTATTTGCCGGTTCCGCTTCTGGACGATGCTGGAAAGATTCTTCCCGAAACCGACCAGACGGCGGAGCTGCCGGTGGAGAAACGGCTTGCGTCGTTCCTGAAAGTGGAGGAATGGTACGGCCCGGCTCCCAAAACGCTGGAAGGGAAGCTGATTCTGGTGGAGTTTTCCGCGTCGTGGTGTCCGGTTTGTCGGCGGGAAATTCCGCTTTTGAACCACTGGCAGGAAAAGTTCAAGGATGATCTGATCGTCCTTTCCCTCTACGAAACCGACCGAAAATCGATCGACACGTTGCCCGGCAAATGGCAGGGGAAGGATATGCATTACTTCGTCGCCATCGACCAGAAACGGCGAACGGCCAACGCGTTGGGGGTTTTTGGAATCCCGCACGTCGTGCTTCTGGAACCCCAGTATGGCGGAGTGATTTGGGAAGGTCTGCCGACGCAGCCAGGTTTTGAACTCACGGATAAAATAATTGAAAAAGCGATCCTCGTAAGCAAGAAAGGAAAATAAGATGAATCGACGAGAAATGTTGGCCGCTTCGGCGGGTATGATGGGTGTGGCGATGTTTGGTTCTGCGGTGAAAGCGGCGGAAGAGCTGGCCATGGGAGATGCGGCATTGAAAAAATGGTTGCTGGAGGATTGCGCGATGGAATATTTCCACATCGGCATTCCGACGGATCAGGAAATGGCGTGGGACGCCGAGATTCCCGCCCTGAAACTGAAGATGGTGGACTACGTGAACGACCCGTTCGGAATCGAGTGGATGAAGTTTGGCGAAGGGGCACCGCTTCCGGAAATCGTGTTGAAGCGTCCGCACGTGGCGTTCAAAGTCTGTCATTTCGACGAGGTGATCAAGAAATTCAAGCTCCTTGTGCCGGTTTCCAACCCACGGCCCGGAATGACCACCTGTTTCATCGAACACAAGGGAATCGGGATTGAGTTCGTGAGCAAATAATCGATTTCGCGGCGTCCCTGTTTCCGTTCTCCCCAAAGATGAAGGTTCGTTATGGGATCGAGCCTTTTTCAAGCAGGAGGGTACCGCGCGAGCCATTGCAATGGCCACACGTGGCGTCCACGGCAAGCGGCTGGAAGTGACGCTTGCCGTGCGGCCACTTGGCCATACGGTTTCTATTTTTTAACGAATGGCGTTGCGGGCAGGTAGCCGAACGGTTCGCCCAGTTTGGGTAACGTGCCGTCCGGTTTGGGACGCACTTGCCAATCCTTGCGTATTTCGATGAGGATATTACCGCAGGCGGGCACCTGGTTCGGGTCGGTCATTTTCAGATAAGCCTTGACGTACGTACCATCCTCCGCTTCGACTTTTTCCAGCGTCAGCCCCGCGCACTTCTCGGAAAGACGAAAATCCAGGTTGCGTCCCAGCGATTTCCGGCGGAGCTTCTCCGGGGGGGCTCCGGGATTGGCGTACTCCATGGCGTATTCCAGCACGACGGTTTCGTTGGGCCGGAGCGTGACCGGATTCGTATCCACCCGCGAAAAGAACGGGGAGAAACCGGTTCGGAACGTGGCCGTCAGGGGGCCGGTCGGCATCCAATGATGGTAGATGAACGCCTGCTCCCAATCCTCCACCGGCAGCACGTCGCGGAGGATACTCTGGTCGCCGATCTGGACACGTCCCTGGAGATGAATTTCGCGGGAGGGGAAAATCGGCTTACCGTCTTCCTGGGGAACGGCGGTGGGCCAATGTTTCGAGTCGCAGGTAACGGTGCAGAGAATCCCGTCGCGTCCAGGAGGAATCACCCCTCCCTGGAACGTGATTCCCTCGTCGTCCGGGCAGCACAGTTCAATGGCCCCGTCAAACCCGCCGTAGCGCAGAACCCCAACTTCCACCGCACAAATGGAGTGGTAGAACGGAATTTTGCTCTGTTTGCAGTAGAGCAGGAAATCTGGTTCGCTCCCGGAAAAACGGATACGGTAGAGGTTTTCCCGGGCGCCGCGGGCCAGCGTGTTGTACAGCCGAAACGTGTACGTGCCGTCGGCGGGCAGGGTGTAGAAAATCCTGGGATCGCTATGGTGCGTGCGGCGACCAAAGTTCGGGCCGTTGCAGTCGGCTCGGTCGTCGTTCTCGGCGAGGATTTTCCCCGACGCGTCGGCCAGTTCCAGCCCGGCATCCAGCGTCGATTCCAACGCCTGCGCCGTCACGTCCGCGCCAACCCGCTGGCCTTTTTTCCCCTGGAACGTGAATTCGGCGACTTGCTCGTCGTTGCTTAAACAGCCATAAAATACGGAGGGAAACGTGATTTCCTGCTTTTCTTTCGCGGGCAGAACGGGGGTATTTTCCAGGGATATGGCCACGGGACGAATCAGCGTTTTTCCCCCGATTTCCGAAATGTTTCGCAGCAGGATTCCATCGAGGTTCCGAACGGTTTGGGCGTCGTTGGCTTCCAGTTTGTCGATTTGCAGCGTCTCGGTCGGCAGGTTCCAGCCGTCGAGTTTCGCGGTGAACGGTTTGCCAATTTCGCCGCAGCAGGGGGTGATCGTATGAACCCACGGAAACGCACCGACATAGAGCCGATACACGAAATTACCCCGTCCCCGAAAGAGCGAGTCCTGAATCGCCACGGTATAGGTTCCGTCGGCAGGCACGTCGAACACCCACATGGGGTCGGGTTCAAACTTGTACGAACCGGCATTCCCCAGCTCCCTTTCGTTGGCGTCATACAGGGTAATCACCGGCTGAAACCAGCCCGGCACCGCGTCGGCCATGTATGGCGTGAAATAGCGTCCCCGAACATACAGGATCACTTTTTGCCCCTTCTGTGCCTTGAACGAAAAACGGTCGGAGTCCCCTGCGTAAATCTGGCCGTTGAAAACCACCGGAAGCGCAGCGGGGGGCAGCGTGACCGTTCCCAGCGGCTCCCACTGATTTTTCTTCCAGCGACGCGGCATCTCCACGGTGTCGTTCGGCTCCAGCTCCTGTACCTCCGGCAGCTCCCCGACCAGAAACACGGCGGGCGACGTGACGAAATTCGGCATTTTCAACACGATTTGACGCTCTCCCAGCGGGGCGTCCGGGGCGATGGTCACTTCGGCCAGCACCATGTGCGGATGGATTTCCGGAACCCCCTTGCCAGGACGTCCGGAGAAATATTCGTAATACACCCGCTGCACATCCTCCGGGCGACCCTTTTCCAGCAGGTCGTCGTAAAACCGAAACCGCTCGGCCAGCTGCGCGTCGGTCAGCATTGCTTTTTCCTCGTCCGTCGTGCCGGGATTTTCAAGACGCTCCTGCCGGATTTTCGCAATTTCCTCCCGAAGTTTGGGACGCTCCGCCTCCTCCGCCAAAACGAGCGATTGTGCTTCGTCGTAAAGCCGCTGGGCCGGAATCTTTTCCTCGGAATTGTTCATCTGCGTTTTGTTGTACCGACGGAGAATCTTCACCGAAACCCCCTCGCCGGAAACCCGCACCTCCTGAGCGTTATAAATTTGCCGTCCGCCCAGAAGTACCCGGAACGTCGTTCCTCGCTGGCCCCCCGCGGGATAGACGTATCCGATAGACGATTGCCCCTTTGCGGAAAACGTCGACAACATTACAAACAAAACGATCAAACAGGGAAGGGTTCGGTTCATCGGTAATCAGGGGGGTTCGGGGTGAAGGGGAGGGTCGGGTAACGGTTCGTGGGTCTGGAATCCGGGCGGGGTTAGCCGTTCATGATTTCCCGCAGCCAGCCCGCTTCGGTGGGCGATTCCATGATGGGGAGGTCGAATCCTTTGTTGTTGGGCATTTTTTGCGTGGGGTCGATACCCATGTTCCAGTAGATGCTCCCCAGCAGGTCTTGCGGACGGACGGGACGCTCGGCCACGCGCTCGCCCGTTTCGTTCGACGCGCCGACCACCTTCCCCCCCTGAAAACCACCGCCGGCCAGCAGGACGCTGAAACAGCTGCAAAAATGCCCCCGTCCGCCAAACCATGGGGATTGCGTCTGGATTTTGGGCGTCCGTCCAAACTCGCCCCCCCACCAGACGATGGTGTCGTCCAGCAGGTTCAAATCCCGCAGTTCCCGCAGCAGCATGGAAAGCCCCTGATCCCATTCCGGCTGGCGGCGGGTGAGGATTTCAAAATGCCGTTTGTGCGTGTCCCAACCTTTGTAGTTGATGGTGATGTACGGAACCCCCTTCTGAACCAGACGCCTTGCCATGAGGCACGATTGCCCAAACCAGTTCATGCCGTACCCGTTGCGGGTCTCCTCGGTTTCCGTGGACAGGTCGAACGTGCTGGCCGCAGAACCGGTCATCAGGGCGTATGCGTTTTTCCGGGCGAAAAGCAGATCGTCAACCCGCTGTTCCCCTTCCATCGCGTTGCCCCACGTGTCGAATGCGCGAAGCACTTCCTGCCGCTCGGCCTGCCGGGTGTTGTCGATTCCCTGCACCACATAACCGGAAACCAAAAACGGCGTCCTGCTCGGATCGCCACCGGTGACGAACGGTTTGTATCGCGGCCCCAGAAAACCGGACTCGGAAAACCGCCCCTGGCCCGAAGTCAGGCAGACATACGGCGGAATCGGCGAGTCGTACCCATGGTCGTACCCCCGCATGGACGAAAGAACCGCCCCAACGTTCGGATAGACCAACCCCCCTCCCGGCATCCGCCCGGTCTGCATGACGTACGCGGCGACTTCGTGGTGGTTCGTGTCGTGCGTTACGCTCCGAACAATGCTGTATAAATCCGCACACGTCGCCAACTGCGGCAGGGATTGGCTGATTCGGATTCCCGGCACGTTCGTTTCCAGCGGAGCATCCCACGCGCCGCAGTAATCCTTGCCCGCCTCCGGCTTGGGGTCGAACGTTTCCAAATGGCTCGGCCCGCCCCACATCCAGATTTGAATGACGCTTTTCGCCTTCCCCAGCTTCATGGGAGAGGGTTTCGTTTCTTCGGCAAACGTTTTGGATCCCCACGTCAGGCCCGCCAGACCCATCGCGGTCGTTTTCAGAAAATTCCGTCGTTTCATGGCGTTTCCTCCTTGTTTGGTGTGGTTTTAGTGGTGGCAGATGAACTCACGCGTGTTGACCATCGCCCAGACCACCTCGCGGGTGTAACCGGCACGAACCATCTGCCGGAACATCTCCCGTTCGGATTCGGAAGGATACCGGGAGAGGAACGCAAGCCACAATGAATCGGCGACTTCCCGACAACGGTCGTTCCATTTGGGGTGATCCGATTTCGGCAGGCTGCGGGTAAATTGCGGCGTCACCCGATTCACCCAGTTGTTCAAATCCGTCGCGTTCATCATAAAAAGCAACTGCGATTCGTTCACCTCGTTACTTCGGTCGGCCAGCAGGCCACTGTCTCGCGTCGAACGCCCAAACATCTCCAAAAACGCACTGGTCACGCCCGAATCCTGAATCTGTATCGTCTGCATCCGAGGTGGCAAATACGCGAACGGTTCCGGAACCTCGCTCGTGTAAGGAATCTGGAGCTTGAAAATCTGAATCAGCATGTCCTGCAACACCTCCGCCTCCAGCCGACGCACCGGATAGACCGCCAAATGCGTCCGGGCTTTCTCCAGGTCTTTTTCCCGCGCAAACGTCGATTGCTGGTACGTCCGAGAGTTCAAAATCAGACGGTAAATGGCCTTCAAATCGTACTTTTGCCGCACCAGCTCGTCGGCTAAAAAGTCGAGTAATTCCGGGCAGACCGGCGGGTTGGTTTCCCGCACGTCGTCCGGCGGATGTACGATTCCCTGGCCCGTTGCCCAGAACCAGAGCCGGTTGGCGATCGCTCGATGAAACGCCCGATTCTCCGGCCGAATCAGCCAGTCGGCAAACACCCGACGCGGATCCCGCCCCGGCAAAACCTCCCCCGTCGTGCCGTCCGGAAACGTGACACGGTTCGATTCCAGCGGCGTTCGGTCACGATACACGATCTCCTCTTTCCACTGTGCCGTCGCTTTGTACTTCAGCCGAGAAAAAAAGACGATCAACGCGTTCCGTTTCTCCTCCGGCCACAAGTCCGTCCGGCTCCCCAGAAAAACCTGCGCCACCGCCTCGGCCAGCACGTCCGGCTCCTTCCGCTCCACCGCCCGGTAAAAATTGGCCGGCCCCGAACGGAAATTGCTCCCCTCGCCCAAAAGCAACGCCCGCGCAAACTGATCGTACGGCATGTTCGTACGCACCGCCTCGTGCAGCCAACGGTAGTACGTCGCAGCCCCGTGCGGCCATAAATTGATCGGAAATTCCGATTTCACCCGCAACAGATCGCACCAGCGAAGCGTCTGCCAGTCGTCAAACCGCGGACTGGACAGAAGATGGTCGACAAGTTTCGCCCGTTTGTCCAAAGCCGGGTCGTCCAGAAACGCCCTCGCTTCCTCCGGCGTTGGAATCCCTCCCACGATGTCCTGGTACACCCGCCGCAAAAAGACCCCGTCGGAACAGAGCAGGGCAGGTTGGAGGTTCTTTTTCTTCAAATCGGCCAGAACGATTTCGTCGATTTTGTTTCGCGCTTTCAGGCCGTCGTCCTGCTCAAACAGAGCACGTTCCGGCGCCGGAGCGGTCGGAATCGGCGGCTTGCCATACGCAAAACCACAACAGCACAGGACGATCGGAATCCATGGAAATCTCAAGGCGGGCATTTCCAAATCCTTTCCAATAGGGAGAGTCAGGCGGGCAGGGGGGATTTTTCCTTCGGAATTTTCCAAAGGTTTCCCCTTCTAATATCTTTTATACAAACTTTTCCAGCAAAAGGGAAGCCCCTGTTTCTAAATTACCGGAAAATTTTCTCTCTACGTAAGAAACGCTCCGCTTCCGATTTTATTGCGGAGAAATCATCAAGGCAACTTCTCAAAACCCAATTCCGGCCCAAAAATTTTAAAAGTTAAGGGAAAAAATCAGGGATAGGCAAGTCCCCCCTTCACGCTTGCGGGGAAACAGGTACAATGGTATGTGTCTTGATACTATAATTTTACTGGAGGGGAAAGAACTATGGCAGACGAAAAAGCGATTCTGACGTTTGAGGGCAAACAAATCGAACTTCCGGTCATTCGGGGAACGGAAGGCGACGTGGCCGTCGACATCTCACGCCTGTACAATGAAAACAAGATCATGACATACGACCCGTCATTGGCCAGTACGGCGGTCTGTAAAAGTACGATAACCTACATCGACGGGGACAAAGGCATTTTACGCTATCGTGGCATTCCGATCGAGCAATTTGTGACGGAGCGTCCGAATTTTATCGAGGTTGCCCATCTTCTCCTGACTGGCCATCTTCCCAACAAAGAGGAAGGGGTGTCGTTCCGCCAGCGTTTGACGGACAACGAGCTTTTGCATGAAAACATTCGGTATCATTTCCGGAACATGCCGACGGCGGCCCCCCCAATGGCACAGCTTTCGGCGTCGCTGAACAATTTGGCCTGCTTCCATCGGGAATTTCTGGTGCTGGACAACGACGACGACTTCATGGAGGTTTCCGCCCGCCTGATTTCCAAAATCCGAACCATCGCGGCGTTCATTTACCGTCGGAGCCAGGGACTTCCGTACAACTATCCGAATCCCAATCTGCGTTATTGTGCGAACTTCCTGCACATGATGTTTTCGTTGCCGTTTGCACAGTACGAAGTTTCGCAGGAAATTGAGGATGCGTTGAACCTGGTACTGATTTTACATGCCGACCACGAACAGAACTGTTCGGCGGCGACGGTGCGGACGGTGGCGTCGTCGCGGGCGAACCTGTTTGCGTCGTGTGCGGCGGGGATTTGTGCACTATGGGGGCCGTTGCACGGGGGTGCCAATGTGGAAGTGATGGAGATGCTCGACGGCATTTACCGTGGGGGGCTGACGCCCGAAGAATGCATTCGGATGGCGAAGGATAGGGAGAACCGATTCCGACTGTTTGGTTTCGGACACCGGGTTTACAAAAATTACGACCCGCGAGCCAAGATTCTTCGTGCGGCGTGCGACAAGGTGTTCGAGAAGATGAAGAACCGGCAAAACGACCCGGAACTGAACATCGCGCGACGTTTGGAGGAGCTGGCGCTTGCCGACCCGTATTTCATCGAGCGAAAGCTGTACCCGAACGTGGATTTCTACAGTGGTCTGCTTCTGCGGGCGATGGGGATTCCGACGAACATGTTTACGGTGATGTTTGCCATGGGGCGACTGCCGGGTTGGATTGCCCAGTGGAAAGAGCAGCACGACCTTTCCGGAGGGCGAATCATTCGTCCGCGTCAGGTATACATGGGGCCGAACGAGACGGATTATGTCCCGTTTGAAGGGCGAGATTAAGGGAACCGCTGCACAAATCTCTGATTTTGTCGGGGAGGGTTCCGTGAAAGT
>JAUNBJ010000085.1 GCA_030535245.1 Planctomycetia bacterium
ATGAACGCCTGTCGAAAATCGACTTCCGAATCAACCGACGTCCTTCCAGCCTGAAGACGAACAGGGGCTATCTTGGAATCGACTGGGAACGTGAAATCGAGCATCGCAAATCGTCGATTCGCAGCAAGGTGGAGCACTTGTTTTTGATTGTCAAACGCGACTTTGGCTATCGCAAGGTGGTGTACCGTGGTTTGGCCAAAAACATGAACCGATTCAACGTTCTTTTTGGTTGTGCGAACCTCCTGATGTGCGTTCGCGCGGGGCAAAAAGTGCGGTTTTGTGAGGGATAATAGGCGCATTTTTAGGAAAATCGGCTTTAATCAGCGGCTCCGGTACCCATTTTCCACCGATTTTGCATAAAATTTACAAAATATTGATTTGTTTTTGAAAAAGTAACTTTCACGGAACCCTCCCCGACAAAATCAGAGATTTGTGCAGCGGTTCCTTAAATTAATATAAATGATACAAATGACGGGTACCCCCGCTGGAATCGAAGCGTGCGGAAGGTTATAATGACGGAAAGTGTTTTATGAAAGGAGTTTCCCATGTCGAAATTTTGTGTTATTCTTCCTGCCGCCGGAAAAAGTTCGCGGTTTGGAGATCGTGCTTATAAAAAACCGTTTGCCATGCTGGAAAATCGCGCGGTGTGGTTGCATAGTGCGACGTATTTTCTGAATCGTGACGACGTGTTTCAGGTGATACTGGTCGTTCCGTCGGAAGATGAGGAGATGGTTCGGCTCAAGTACAAAGCCGATTTGACCATTTTGGGCGTGAAAATTGTCGTCGGGGGGAAGGAGCGTTCGGATTCGATCGCCAACGCCATCCCGCATATCGACCCGCAGTGCGATTACGTTTGTGTCCACGATGCGGCTCGCCCCTGCCTGATGGACGCGTGGATTGACGACGTGTTTCGGGTGGCACGAAAAACGGGGGCGGCGATTCTGGCGTCCCGTCTGACCGACACGATCAAAAAGATACGTCCGACGGGCAAGTCCCACAAGTCCCACGAAAGCGGGGTTCTTTCGCTGGACAACCTGATTCCTGACGAATCGTCCGACGACTACGCCGGCGAGGGAACGGTGGAGGGAACCCTCGACCGCACGAACGTATGGGCCGCCCAGACGCCGCAGGTGTTTCGTCGGGAACTGTTCGAGAAAGTCTACGCTTCCCGTTCCGCCACGAAGTCTGGCATGGTGACGGACGACGCCATGTTGTTCGAGATGGCGGGGATTCCGGTGGCCGTGGTGGAAGGGTCGCCGATGAATTTGAAGATTACCACCAAAATGGACCTGAAGTTGGCCGAGGCGATTTTACGAACCTTCCCGAAGCCGAAAAAAATATCGTTTCATCCTTTTGACGACGAGAGGCCGTTCGTATGACACGAAGCGTTATCCTGGGAACCTTGCTGACCTGCTGCGTGGCCCTGACACTTTCGGGGCAGGATCTGTTGCGTCTGAAAAATGGTTCGGCCGTGCCGGGCAAGGTGCTGGAACCGTCGCGTGGCAAGCTGACGGAGTACCGTTTCCGCACGGAGGATGGGATTGAGTTCCGCATTCCCGCATCGCAGGTCGAGTCGCTGGAACGTGGCGGCAGCGATTCCCCGGAATACCAGGAGCAGCTTGCCCAGGCCGAGGATACGGTAGAGGGGCAGTTGCGGATCGCCGACTGGTGCGAGAAGCACGACTTGCAGGGCCGCGCGAAGGTGCATTGGAAGCGTGTCGTGGAGCTGGACCCGGACAACGAGAAGGCACGTCGCAAGCTGGGCTACCGACGGACGGTGGACGGGGTGTGGCGTACCACCGAGGAGGAGATGGCCGAACAGGGCAAAGTGCAGTACCGCGGCAAGTGGGTGACGGCTCAGGAAAAGGCGTACTACGAAAAGAAAACGCAAACGGCGTCGGAGGTGAAACGTCTGACGCTTGCCATTAATAAATGGCGACAGGATTTGGGTGGCAAGCGAAACGCGGAGGCGTTGGCGAATCTGGAAGCGTTGACGGATCCCAATGCCGTACCGGGGCTGGTCGAGGCGTTGAAGAAAGACAGCCGTCCGCAGGCGAGGAAACTTTACGTCAAGGCGTTGGGGCGGATCGGCACCATCGACGCGTTTGTCGTGTTACGCACCATGGCGGTGAACGACCGGGACGAGGAGATGCGTTTGACCTGCCTGGATATTTTAAAGGTGCACCCGGACAAAAGCCTGACGGATTATTTTGTGTCGCGGCTCTCCCCGAAAACCAGCACGAACGTGCAGGTGAACTATGCGGCCCTGGCACTGGGGGAATTGGGGGATCGGACGGCGGTTCCGGCGCTTATCGAAGCGTTGACGACGTTGCACAAGTACAAGACCGGCAGCGGCAGTGCGGGGCAGACCAGCGCCAGTTTCGGCGGTTCGTCGGCAGGCTCTGGGGGGGGCGGGTTTTCGTTTGGGTCGTCGGAGAAAATCATTTCCAGACCTCACGACAACGAGGCGGTTCTGGAAGCGTTGAAGAAACTGACCGGCGTCAATTTTCTATACAACAAGCAGGCGTGGCGGCAGTGGCTCAGCCAGAATCGGGCGACGCAGGACGCTCCGTGATTTTCGCATGAAACGGCCTTTTTTCTTCGGAAATAAAAAATTTAAAAAAATTTTAAAATTGCTCTTGACGGTTTTCGGGATTTGGTCTATATTCCCGATTGATGGCATAACACTCGGGGGGGTAACTTTGTGCTGAACAGTTTTTCTTCGGATATAAAGGAAAAGGTGCGTCAGGCGACAGACATTGTCGACCTGGTGCGTCAGTACGTCCATTTGGTTCCCAAGGGACGTATCTATCGCGGACTCTGCCCGTGGCACGACGACTCCGACCCCAGTCTCCAGGTGCATCCCGATCGCCAGACGTTTCGGTGCTGGGTATGCAATATCGGCGGCGACGTGTTTGATTTCGTCATGAAAATGGAGGGGTTGACGTTCCCGGAAGCACTTCGTTCGTTGGCGGAGAAGGCGGGGATTGAGATTCCGAAGATGGAGCGTCCGAATGCGGCAAAGTATCACCGTCCGGCGGTGTGGGTTCCGGAGGGGGACGTTCCGGCGGAGCAGGTGCTGGACGGGTTGGACATCTCGTCGTCCGAGGGGAAGCGGGGGCTTTACGAGGCGGCGAAGTGGGCGTCCGACCAATGCCATGCGTGCCTGGCCCGTTTGGAGGAAAGTCATCCGATTCGCAGGTATCTCTCCGAACGGCAGATTACGGACGCGAGCATCGAGAAATTCCAGATCGGGTTTTGCCCCAACGAACCGGGTTGGCTTCAGGGGAAAGCACGACGGGAGCCGGGGTTGCTGAAGCGGCTGTACGCGACCGGGTTTTTGGGAAAGAGCAAAAGCGGCGGTTATTACGAAATATTTAGCGGACGGCTGCTGTTCCCGATTCGTGACAACATGGGTCGGACGGTCGGCATGGGGGGACGCGTGGTGCCGGGAGTGGAAACGTTCAACGAAAAGGCGAAGTACCTGAACACTTCCGAGACGCCGTTATTCTCGAAACATCGATTGCTTTATAATATGGATCAGGCGAAGCTGGTCTTTTCCAAAAAGCGTCGGGTGCTGGTGATGGAGGGGTACACCGACACGATTCTGGCGACGCAGTACGGATTCCAGGAAGCGGTGGCGGTGCTGGGCACGGCGCTTGGGGTGGATCATGTCAAGATGCTGAAGCGTTTTGTGGAGAAGATTTATCTGGTGCTGGACGGCGACGAAGCGGGACAAAAAAACATGGCTCGCGTTCTGGAAATGTTTTTGGCGGAAAAGGTGGACGTGCAGCTTTTGACGCTTCCCGAAGGGATGGACCCGGCAGAGTATCTGGAGGCGAACGGTGCAGAGGCGTTGGAGGATTTGCTTCAAACCCGCACGGTGGACGCGTGGACGTATGCCTACAACGTTTACACGAAGGGGCTGGATCTGTCGAACGTTCACGATTCGGAGATGGCGTTGGAAAAAATATTGACGCTCATCGCGTCGGGGAGCGGCAGTGGGGATTTGCTTTCGGAGAGCAGTTTCCGCGAGGCGAAAATGCTCCAGCAGTTGGCGTTCCGATTCACGATTTCGGAAACGTTCCTGCGCAAGCGTCTGCGGGAACTTCGCGAGGAAGCGAAACGTGTCGGTTTTCTTCGGCAGCAAAACGACATGCGGCGGCAGCGTGAAGAATTGGAAAAAAATTGGGTTTCCCCCCCTCCACCGAAAGGGGGAAAAAGTGTAGAATTGGACGAAAGTGAAGCGTGGAGTGATGACCCGACGGAAGTCGACGATTTTGCGGACGTTCGTTCGGAGAGGATTTCGGAGGCGGCCTGGGACGATCTCACCCTGTTGACGGGGGAGGCGTTCGAGCAGGCGGCGGACGAGATTCCGTGGGAGCGATTTGGTAAACCGGACGCGTGGCAGAAGGAGTTTTTGACGCTGCTTCTGTTCCGACCGAATTTGCTGGAGGCGGCCCGCAAGCGGCTGACACCGGAGCGGCTCAATTACGTTCCGGCACGCGAGGTGTTTTTACGGATGTGCGAGTTGGCGGACGATGGACTTGTCCCCGACTTGCGGCGGCTTTTGCTCTCCTTTGAATCGGGGAGGGTTAAAAGTTGGCTGGTGGAGCTGGTCGATACGTCGGTTTGGGAGTCCGAAGACAAAACGGATGAAGAAATTGCGCGAATCCTCCAGAAGTTGCTCGACGACTACGAGCGTTTTCAAATGAATGGGCGCAAGCTTCGGAACCTCGAAGCGTTTCGTGCCAGCCAGTTGGACGAGTCGCAAAAGATTGCCATGCTCGACCAACTGATCCGCGACCGGCGGAAGGGATTGAAAGACTGACCTTTAAAGTATCAGGGAAGATACAAGGAGGACTTCGTGAATTTGTTCGATCGGAATATTCAGCCACTTGTGGCGAAGGGAAAAGCCCAGGGATTTCTCACGTTTGATGAAATTCATCGTTTCTTTTCACGCGAAAAGCTGGAACTGGACTGCATTCCGCAGTTGACCGTACTTCTGGAGAGAGAGGGAATCGACCTGTTGGAGAAAGCGGCGGAGCCGGAAATCTACAACCACGCGGCCGAGGTGTTGGAGGACGATTCGTTCGACGATTTCCCGCATGGAACCGTCCCTTCCGAAGACGATGAGGAATATGGGGAAAGCGTCTCGCCGGTCGCGTCCTCGCTTCGGTTTGAGGAAATGGAGGAGGAGCGGAGCACGGGCGGTGCGGATCCGATTCGGATGTACATGGCGCAGATGGCGGCGATTCCGCTTTTATCGCGGGAGGAGGAGACGGTTCTGGCGAAGCGGATTGAGCGGATGCGGAAGAAGTTCCGCCGTGCGATCCTGAACAGTTATGTGGCGATGCGTGGCACGATGAATATCCTGAAGAAAGTGCATCGTGGACGGATCACGTTTGATCGGACGATCAAGGTTTCGCTGACCGAGCAGCTTACGAAGGAGCAGATTCAGGCGCGGATGCCGGAGAATCTGGCGACGCTGAACACTCTCGACGAACGGTGTCGGGCGGCATTTCGGAAGATGATTCGCTCTACGACACCACCGGAAGAAAAACGCCGGGCACGGCAGGTTTTCATTCGTGGGCGTCGCAAGATGATGGTGCTGGTCGAGGAGCTGAGCCTGCGTACGCGGAAGATTCATGCGATGATGCGGCAGCTCGAGCAGCTTTCCGAGCGGATGAACGACCTGCGTAAGCAGCTCAAGACTGGGCGTGGCTCGCTTTCCCCGTTCCGGATCCAGCAGCTTCGCAAGGAGCTGTATCACCTGATGATGTTCACGCACGACTCGCCGGAGGGGTTGGCCCGGAGGGTGGCGGAGATGAAGAAATATTATGAGCTGTACGAAGATGCCAAGCGGCAGCTTTCGTGTGGCAACCTGCGGCTGGTGGTGTCGTTGGCCAAGCGTTATACCAACCGGGGCATGAGTTTCCTTGACCTGATTCAGGAAGGGAACACCGGGCTTATGCGGGCGGTGGACAAATACGAATATCGCCGTGGTTTCAAATTCTCGACCTACGCGACGTGGTGGATTCGGCAGGCCATTACACGAGCCATTTCCGAGCAGGCTCGAACCATCCGCATTCCGGTACACATGATCGACATCATGACCAAAATGCGTCATTCGCAGCAGCGTCTTCAGCAGGAATTGGGACGGGAACCGACCACGGAGGAAGCCGCACGTGCCGCGAACATCTCGATGGAGGATATTTCCCGAGTCTCGTCTATTGCGCACAATCCCATCAGTCTGGATCGTCCGATTGGCGAAAACGAGGACAACAGTTTCACCGAACTTCTGGGCGACACGCATATCGAGAAGCCGGAAAAAAGTGCTGCGAACGAAATGCTGCGTACCAAGTTAAACGCCATTCTGAACACGCTCGCCCCAAGGGAGCGGGACATCATCTGCCTTCGGTATGGCCTGAAGGATGGGTATTCCTACACGCTTGAAGAGCTGGGCCGAATTTACAACGTCACGCGGGAGCGGATTCGTCAAATTGAAACCAAGGCGATGAAAAAACTCCAGGATCCCACGCGGAGCAATCAACTGATCGGGTTTTTGGATCAGGAAGAAAAGCAGGACGAGGAAGTCGAAGAATTTGCCCGCTGGTAAAACAGATGCGGCTGGTTAAAATGATAAAAAGAGACGGGATGAAACCTCCCGCCTCTTTTTTTATTAACCACTAACCATTAATGGTTGTTCTTTCAGCCGTAAATCCGCATTTTCATGGTTCGCGTCTTGACGCATTTCATTTTGTTGATCTGTGCAATGGCGTTGGAAACGGCACCTTCGGTCGTTTCATGCGTCATGATGATCAGCGAAACCCGTTTGGCGTTTTGCTCGGCGGAATCTTCCTGAATCAGCGATGCGATGGAGATTCCTGCTTTCCCAAGCACGTCGGCAATTTCGGCCATGACGCCTGCCCGGTCTTCCACGGTGACGCGAAGATAGTAGCGGCCAGTGGTATCTTCCGGAGCGGCCAGGGCGATTCCGTCGGCGGGGAGTTTCTCCTGGTCGAACAGATCCAGGGTCTGGAAAGTGATCTTCGTTCGGCCCACGATCGTGTCGATTACGTCGGCAACCACGGCGCTGGCGGTCGGCATCTCTCCGGCCCCAAGACCGTAATAGAACGAATGTCCTACCGCGTCGCCCATCACGCTCACGGCGTTGAAGGCCCCCTTCACTTCGCCCAACGGCGATTTCCGGGAGACAAGCGTCGGCGAGACGCTCAGCTCAAGTTTGTCATGTTCGCTCCGCTTCCCTTTGATTCGGCGGGCCGTGGCGAGCAGCTTGATGGAGTAGCCGAGCAATTTTGCGTAACGAAAATCAACTCCGGAAACCGTTTCGATACCGACCTTCGGGATATTTTTCCAGTTCACACGGACGCCAAACGCGATGTGGGACAAAATGGCCAGTTTCTGGGCGGTGTCGGAACCCTCGACGTCCATGGCGGGGTTGGCTTCGGCGAAACCGAGTCTTTGGGCTTCGGCGAGCGTTGGGGCGTAGTCGCTGCCGTTTTCTTCCATGTTGGAGAGAATGAAGTTGCACGTTCCGTTCAGGATGGCGTGAATCGACTGGATTTCGTTGGCCGCAAGGCTTTCGGAAATGGCCGCGATGATGGGGATTCCACCGCCTACCGCCGCCTCAAATGCGACGCTGCACCCCTTTTTGCGGGCCGCGTTGAAAATCTCCTCGCCGCAGGTCGCCAGCAGCGCTTTGTTGGCCGTGACGATGTTCTTCCCCGCCGCCAGCATTTCGAGCATGATCTCACGCTCAATTCCGGTGCCGCCGATCAACTGAACGACGACGGAAATTTCCGGATCGTTCAGGATGTCGTGGTAATCCGTCGTGAGGATTCCCTTGGGGAGTTTGACGTTGCGTGGACGCGTTACGTCGGTATCCGCGATTTTGACCAGCTTGACATTTTTTCCCGTTTTGAGCGAAATCCGCTTCGCCTGCTCCAGCAGCAGACGTGCAACGCCCGTACCGATGGTTCCGAACCCGATGAGTCCGACTTTGATGGTTTCCATATTCTATCCTTTAAAGCAAACTTTCCAGTAAAAGTCTCATTTTACGCATTTCCTGCGAAACGTCAATATCGTCCTGGGGAATGATGTCGACACTCAGGCCACGGCGGTATCCACATTGCTCCAGTTGGGAAATGAGCCGGCCATACTCCAACGACCCCTGCCCCACGCAAACCTGGAATTTTTCCGGGCTGGTGTCCCGCAGCCGGACGTGGCTGACCAGATTCAGTACCGACTCGTAATTTTGGTGGTGTTCCGACGTTTTGTAAACGTAGTGGCTGGGGTCGAGCGCCAGGTGCAATCCCGGCACCACTTTGCACAACGCCTTCGCCGTTTCGATGTCCTCGGTCAACCGCCCGCGTTCGGTAAGTAATCCGAGCAAAATTCCCCGTTTGGACGCCAACTCGACGCACTTCCGGAGCCGCTCCACTTCCGAATTGAATGGGAATCCCCATGGTGCCGAACGAACGGTCACGGTCACGACCTGCATCGCCTTGGCAAGCCGACTGAGGGCGTCGAACTGGCGGACGTATTCCTCCGTCTCCTCCGTGTCGATTTCCAGACTAAACGCCACGGGAACCAACCGATACAGATTGCTCAGCCGATTTAGTGTCCCACGCAAGTCCCTGGAAACCTCCGACGGTTTCAGGTAATTTCCCGATTCGTGGAACATCAGCTCCACATGCGTATATTCCAAATCTGCTATTTTTTCCAGCGCCTGATCCAAAGGCATGTCGCTGAAACAGGACGTCGTCGCCGCGATATACACTATTTCACCTTCCTTGTTAATCTTAATATTAAATATTTCGTGGGATATTATCGTTTTCCCATAGTTTACGAAAATTTTCGGATTACGCAAGAGCAATTTTGAAAACAGACAAGGTTCACGTGGTCTTTAGGCCGCTTGCACCGTCCGAAGCGAGGGATTATAGCTGCCATGCACCGTCAGGAAACATCCCATGGGGGAATAGACCATTGACCATTTCGCGTTCTTTTTGTATAATCTTAGAAAAGGTTGGGCATTTTTCGGGTGGTGAAAAAGATGGAAATGCGGCGGCGAGCGGAAAAAATCCGAATGATTCTTTCGGATGTCGACGGGGTACTGACGGACGGACGGCTGATTTTCAACGGAAACGGAGATGAAATCAAGGCTTTTCATGCGTTGGACGGACTCGGCATTCGTATCTGGAAGGAAAAAGGGAACCGATTCGGGATCGTAACGTTTCGTTCCACGGAAGTGGTTCGGCGGCGGGCCGAGGAGTTGCGGGTGGACGAACTGTTTCAGGGAATCCGCTCCAAGGTGGACGTTCTGGACACGCTATGTGAAAAATATGGCCTGACTCCCGACGAGGTGGCGTTTATCGGAGACGATCTGGTGGATTATCGTATCATGCAAAAAGTTGGGTTTTCCGCTGCGCCGGCCAATGCGGTGGACGAGATCCGGGAAATCGCCACGCTGGTGACACGTCGTTCCGGCGGCAACGGGGCGGTTCGCGAAGTCATTGAGACCCTCCTCCGACTGCGTGGGGAGTGGAACGATTTCGGTTTTTAAGAGAGCGGTACGTTTATGGGAATCAGCCGAACATCCTGCCGCGTGATGGTGGTTCTGGGAGGGTTGGTCTGCCTGTTTAGTTTTTACCGGGTATTTCTCCTGCCGTTGCTGGAACCGCCGATGGTTCGCAGTGCGGAAGTGGAGATTCCCTCGGGAGAAGAAGTCCTCTCGGCACGTTTCAAAGACCTTTTCCCCGAAGGCTCCTGGGAGCGGAATCCTGACAATATTATCATTGAAAACGAAAGCATGACGCTGATCTTGCAGGACTACTCTGCCGACGAAACGGGGATGGTGATTCGGGGAAAGCCATGCACGGCGCTATTCTATCCGGAGATGAAGGCGTCGATGGTGCGGCGGCCCATGATCGTGCGGATTCCCGACGGGATCGAGCTTCATCTGGATGCCCCCATTACGAGCCATTCGTTTGGCAAACCGGTCAAGGGACGCCTGCTGGGGCTGATTACGGCCACGTACGCGGGAAACCCGGCGCCGGACGACGACCTGTTGGTGCGTACCCGAAACCTGATTTACCAGGACGGGGAGCTGCGAACCAGCGAGGCGGTGGAGTTTCGCTGGGGGAAGCACCAGGGAATGGGGCGAGATTTTGTCGTCAAACTGGATTTTCAGGCCGATACCCCCAAAGGGCCGGAATTTAGCGGCATACGGTCGTTCGTCATGCGGCATTTGGAGTACCTGCGGATGGTGCTGGATCGCTCGATGATCAAGGGAAATTCCGTCGTTACGGCAGGGATGTTTCACGCCGACGGCACGCTTCCGTTCGAGTTGACCTGCACCGGGCCGCTTTCCTACGACGTGCGGAATCAGAAATTGCTCTTTTCCGATCAGGTGCGTATCGGTTGCCGGTATCTGGACGGTATCGAAGATGCCATGACCTGCGACGCACTGATGCTGAGTTTTGCCGAATCGACCGAAGCGGAAAAACCACAATCTGCCACTCCTTCGTCCCACCTGACGCTCCAGCAGGTACTGGCAACGGGGCAGCAGGTTTCGCTGCTTTCCAATCGATTCGGGTTTCAGGCGTTGGGAACGACGCTGAGCGTGAATCTTCCTGAACAGACGCTCCGCCTGGAAGATGTGAAGGAAACGACGCTGGCCTACCGGAATCAGGAGTTCCATGGCAAATCGATCGAGTATCAGTTTGCCACGCAGCCGGGCGAAATGGGGTCGGTGCTGGTCAACAGTCAGGGATGGATGAAGTACGTGGAGGAAAAATCGTCGCAGGTGGTTCGGGCCAGCTGGCGTAACGAGCTGCGAACGTTTCCCGACCCGGATAAAAAGGAGTACACGATCCAGCTTTCGGGGCAGGCGACGCTGGATTCCCCACTGTTCGGCAAGATGTCGGCAGACACGCTTTCCCTGTGGCTGGCGGAGAAGCCGAAGGTCGCAAACGCGTCCCCCCAGGCAGAAAATCCTTCGGACGGGATGTTGGGCCGATACGTTCCCGCCCGGATGAACGCGAAGGGGGGGGTACGTCTGGAGGTTCAGCGACCCGGATTCCAGGTTTTTGGAACGCTCGACGCGATGGATTTCTGGTTCACGCAGGTACCCGCGACGAATTCGCCGACAGCTCCCAAGCAGGCGGGCAATCCTCAGGCGTGGGTTCCCGCGCAGCCGACGATTCCCGACGGAAAAAAGGTGGTTCGTTCTTTTAAGCTGAAGGCGAAAACGCTTGGTGGGATGCTGGAAATGTCGCCCGATTCCACGCGTCTGGCCAAGGTGCACCTGATTGGCGACGTCCTGTTGTCGGAGGAGATCAACTACCGCACCAGCGATATGCCGATCCTGGTCACGGCCAGCCAGGTGCAGCTGGCGGATGTCGCGCCGGAAACGTTGCAGGGGCGGGTTCTGGGGGAGCCGGCAATCCTGAAAGGGCATGGCATGGAGCTTTCGGGGAGTTTGATCAACTTAAATTGTGCGGCGAACCGGGTCTGGATGGGATGTCCGGGGGAAATGCGGCTGTTCGTGCGGCAGAAAGCGGAACGTCAGATTTACAATATTCCGGAAACCGTGCAGGTAACCTGGGACGGTGGGGTTTCGTTTGACGGAACGGAGCTGGAAATCAGCAAAAACGTTCGGATACGTCACCCGCTTTTCGCGATGGACACGCAGCATGTGGCCGCGACGACGACCGAACCGATTGTTTTTGCCCGACCACCTCGGGTCGATGCGTCGGAAGTTCGGAATTTGGTGGAAAGCGTGGATGCGGCGGGAGATATTCTCGTGGAATACCAGAGCGTGCAGGAGGGGAAAACGGCGGGAATCGTCAAGGCGGGGACGGCGCAGATGTCGTTTTCGCCGCTGACGGGGAATTTTTCCATTCCGGGACGCGGCTGGATTCAAACCACGTCGCTTACGTCGCCGGTTTCCATGAAAAAATCGGAAACGACGCAAAAACCTCCGGAAAAGGTACTTTTTCACACGAACATCACGTTTGACCAGCGTGCGGCGGGAAACGTGGATCGGATGGAGCTTCAGTTTCACGGAAACGTCGTGGTGGCTGGCGACGAAGTAACCGACTGGAACCAGACGATTTCGCACACACTCGACCCCATCGAGCTGAAGGAGCATGGATTCCTGCTTCATGCGGATTTTATGCAAGTGAACGCCGACCCGAATGCCGATAAAGAAAGGATGAAGAACACGCTGGAATTTCTGGCCCGGCAGAATGTGCGGCTGGAAATGCGGCTGTTTTCGGCACGGGCGGATCAGCTTTCCTACTCTATGGAGAAGGACAAGGTGGTTTTGCACGGCAATCCGGAGCGTGTCAGCGTGGATTACCAGAAGAACATCGGTTCCCCGCATCGTAATTTTACCGCCAACCATATCGAATACAGTCCCTCGACGCAAGACCTGAAATGGGACGGCATGATCATGAAAGAGAGCCTCTAATGCCTGACTTTACCCCTTATCAACAACGTGTCATTCGGAATTACTACAACAACCTGAGCGATTCCTCCGCGCAGAAGCTGGCCGAGCTGGCCACCGATCTGTATCTTGCCGAGGGGAAAAAACGTGCGGCCTGCTGGAAACGCGCCGTGGCCGCCATGGAACATCTCAAAGTCCCGAAAGACCGCATTCAGAAAATCGTGGATTCCGACGACCCCGTTTTGCTTGCGAACCTGGTCAAGGAATTCCACTGATTCCACGGATTCCATGCTGCAAGCTCCTGGGGTTCTCGGTACGACCGGGCCGCCCCCTCTTTTTGAAATCTACGGAGATTGTATAATAGGGGTTCGTTTTCGGAATCATATTTATACTATACGGTTTGAATCAGGTTGTCATGGAAAAGAATCCCGTCGGTGAAAAAATCCGTATCCAGCGTGAACGTCTGGAGCTATCTTTAGAAGAGCTGGCCGAGCAGAGCCATTGCAGTGTGGACTTGCTCAAACGTCTGGAGGCGGGTGCGTTGGTTCCGTCGCTATCGCCGCTTTTGAATATCGCGCGAGCACTGGGGATTCGGCTGGGAACGTTCCTGGACGATATGGAGCAGAACGGCCCGGTCATTCATCGTGCCGCGACCCCAAACGGCATGGATAATTCGGTGATTCGTTTCTCTGGGGAGACGGCCGAGACGCAGAAACCGGGCAGTGCGTCGGCGTTGGAGTTCCTGCCTCTGGCGGCGGACAAAAAAGAGCGTCACATGGAGCCGTTTTTGATCGACGTTCATTCCGTGGAAAACGCCCACCCGGTCAGCTCCCACGAGGGGGAAGAATTTCTGTTTGTGATTTCCGGAACGTTGGAAGTTCAGTACGGTTCGACCGCGTACCAACTGGGTGCGGGCGACAGTATTTATTACGACTCCATTGTACCGCACCACGTTCATGCCGCGCCGGGCTGCGAGGCGAAGATTTTAGCGGTTGTTTACACGCCTTTTTGAGATTCCATGTTAAAGTACATCGTTCATCCTCGTTTTGGCGATACCGACCAATTGGGTCACGTACACCATTTATCGATTCCATCGTGGTTTGAAGAAGCGCGAAACCCTGTTTTCCGCTGGTTCAACCCCAATTTTTACATACCGACCTGGAACCTGATCCTGGTTCGTCTGGAGGTGGACTACATCGGGCAGGTCAAATTCTCCGACTACGACGTGGAGATTCGTTCCTGGATTACGCGTATTGGCAGTTCGTCGTTTGACGTCAGCCATGGGGCGTATCTGAAGGATGGCACGT
The DNA here is from genome assembly GCA_030535245.1 of Planctomycetia bacterium. Lineage (GTDB taxonomy): Bacteria > Planctomycetota > Planctomycetia > Pirellulales > Thermoguttaceae > RGIG3701. The sequence goes on from JAUNBJ010000085.1 coordinate 13,780, forward strand.
GTGTCGCGTTGGGGGGGGTCGTGCTGGTACACTTTGATTTCGATCAGCAGCGTGCCGTGCCGATTCCGGAGGATATTCGCGCCATTTTGCAGGCGCATTACGAGCCGGACGCTCCGTATAAAATGAAACAGCACAAATAATCAATCGGAAACAGACATGCTATTTACGACGCTTCCACTGGGTCAGTTTTTTGAAAATATGGCGAACGAGCGGCCGGATCAGGAATTCCTGATTTATCCCGACCGCGATTCCCGCTGGACGTACCGCCAGTTCGACGAGCGGGTCAATCAGCTTGCGAAGGGGCTGCTGGAAATCGGCATTGGCCCTGGCGACCATGTGGGTATCTGGGCGAAGAACGTCCCGGACTGGTTGACGTTCGCGTTTGCCACGGCCAAAATCGGCGGGGTGCTGGTGACGGTCAACACCGCCTACAAGAGCCACGAGTTGGAATACCTGGTGCGGCAGTCCGATATGAAATGCCTGGCCATGGTGGATCGTTTCCGCGACACCAGTTACACCGACATCCTGTACGAGTTGGTTCCGGAGCTGAAAACGTGTGCTCGCGGGCACCTGAAAAGCAAGCGGTTCCCGCGGTTGAAGTCGGTCGTGTACGTGGGGCAGGAAAAGTACCGTGGAATGTACAATACCGCCGAGTTGATGCTGCTGGGGAAGAACCTGCCCGACGACCGGCTCCGAGAGTGTATGCGGAATCTGGACTGCGATCAGGTGGTCAACATGCAGTATACTTCCGGCACGACCGGGTTCCCGAAGGGGGTCATGCTTACCAGCCGAAATATCGTCAACAACGGCTACTACATCGGCGAACGGCAGCATTTCACGGACAAAGACCGGCTTTGTATCCCGGTGCCGCTGTTCCACTGTTTTGGAATCGTGCTGGGCGTCATGGCAATCCTCACGCATGGGGCGACGATCGTCATGCTGGAGGAATTCGACCCGCTGTTGGCGATGGCCGCGATTCAGAAAGAGCGTTGCACCGCCATTTACGGCGTACCGACGATGTACATTGCCGAGCTGAATCACCCGATGTTCCCGATGTTTGACTTTTCCTCCATGCGGACGGGGATCATGGCGGGAAGCCCCTGCCCCATCCCAACGATGAAGGAAGTCATGACGAAAATGAACATGCGGGAGATCACCTCCGCGTATGGACTGACCGAGGCGTCCCCCGTGTTCACGCAGACCAGTGCCGACGACCCGATGGAGCTGCGGGCCACGACGGTGGGAAAAATCATGCCGGAGTGCGAGGTGAAGATCGTCGATCCGGAGACGGGCGAAATCTGTCCGACAGGCACGCCGGGCGAACTCTGCTGCCGTGGCTACAACATCATGAAGGGCTACTACAACATGCCGGAAGAGACCGCCAAGGCGATCGACAAAGATGGCTGGCTCCACAGTGGCGACATGGGAACGGTCGATAAGGATGGTTACTACCGCATTACCGGGCGAATCAAAGACATGATCATCCGGGGCGGTGAAAACATCTACCCGAAAGAAATCGAGGATTTCCTCATGACGCTCCCGGAAATACGGGATTGCCAGGTGGTGGGGGTTCCGAACGAGCGGTACGGCGAGGTGCCGGGGGCGTTCGTCATTTTCCACGAGGGAAAAACGTTGTCCGAGGAGGATATTGTCGAATTCTGCCACAAGAAAATGGCCCGCTACAAGTGTCCGAAACATTTCTTCTTTGTGAAGGAGTTCCCGCTGACGACCAGCGGCAAGATTCAGAAGTTCCGGCTCCGCGAGATTGCCAAGGAGATGCTTGATATGGCCGAAGCGACCGCGTTTACGAATATTGAGAAAAAGGAAGAAACTACCATGGAAGAAACCCTGCCCGCCGGCCCGACGGTCCTTATTCATGCCGACAATTGCAAAGCGTGCGGCCTGTGCATTCAGTTCTGTCCCAAACAGGTACTGCGTCGTGGCACGACCATCAACAAGCTGGGCTACGAGGCGACCGAATATGTCGGCGAGGGGTGTATCGGCTGCGGAACCTGTTTTTATTCCTGCCCGGAACCGGACGCCATTACGGTGGTAAAGAAGGGGTAATTTTTTCTCTTTGAAATTTCCCTAGTGCTGTGTCCAAAAAATAAACAATATTAGCCTAAAAGTTTTCGGAGGGGTGG
>JAUNBJ010000086.1 GCA_030535245.1 Planctomycetia bacterium
TACCCCTTCAAAGAAGGGGAATTCGTACGGCATGCAGAAAGTTTGCTCGCACCCGAAAACTGGTTTTTTTGTTTGCGAGACTTGACAAAAAGGAATATTTTGGGTAGAATAAGTGAATGTACGTAGGAAAGGTAAACTGTAGAAAATTTTTCACAACGGAGCGAGTAAGCCATGAAAAGAACGCCCATCTTCTGCCCCCCCCCCATCTTCACACTTGGGGTGGTGTTTGGCCTTCTGGTGTTTGGGATGTGTGGGACGCTTGAGGCACAGGAGTACACCTGGACAGGCGGCGGTGCCGATTCGCTTTTCACCACGGCGGATAACTGGGGTGGCAGCAATGTTTTTACCAACAATGGCTATGCTCTGACACACAACAATAACGCTTCCATTACCGCGACACTTCCTGCGGGAACGTATGCTCAGACGAACGGTTTCGACATCACCAACGCAACGATCGTTGTTGCGGGGGAACTCGATTCCATCAGGGCAGGCTCTCACAACGGTTTCTGGATGCGGGGCGGGAGTACCATTACGTTTCTTTCATCGGCAGATTTCGCATTTTTGAACCAGAGTGGGAATGTTGACCAAGCTCAAATTACCATGGCCGCAGGGAATAACACGATCAACAAATACGATTCCAGCGCACTCTCCTTCGGCAGTATCTACATTTCTTCGTTTGATTGTGGTGGAGGGTTTCGGAATATCCTCAACCAATATGCAGGGGGGGTGACGGCCACCAATATCTACCTCGGAACGTGTTCCACCAATTTTAGCGCCGAACCAAGCCAGTACAACCTCTATGGCGGGACGGTTTCCACCGGGACGTTGCGGATTCAGCTCGACACGGATCGTTCTACCCAAAGCAGCGGACACGGACGTGGAGAACTGAACATCTACGGCGGAACGTTTACCGCAGGCACCCTTTCGGGCGGGCAATCGACTTCCGGCAGCACCACGTACACGGGCGACATCAACATCCACCTCAACCAAACCTACGGTTATGGAACGTTTTCCGTGACGGGAAATTCGGACTACAACGGCAATGTCAACGTTAAGGTGGATTCGCCGATTTTAACCCTTTCTCCATCGGTGTTGGGGGCTTCGCTGGTAAGTTTTGGTGGGAGCGTTTCCACCGATATGACGTGGGCGGAGAACCCGTTGATTAGCGTTTCAGCAGACAATGTTGCCCAGCTGAACGAGAGCAAAAACGTCACGCCGGACGGGGGGTACACGGTGGGCACGGCCCTTACTTTTGATACGGTGGCCAGGGAAGGGTATCTTTCGATTTCGTCTTCCGGCGATCCGTACGTGCTGACCCTTTCCACGACGGAATTTGAGAATGAGGCGGACATGGCAATGTTCACAAGTTGGCTCAACGAGAATGTTGAAAATTACGACGCCACCCCCATCGACCTTTCTTCGTTGCAGTTGTCAACGTTTGCCGCAAACGCCGCGACGGTTTTCCTGTGGGATTTTTCGGGATACACTGCCAAGAACGTCGGCGTTTTGGGGATAGCCACCCAGCATGTTCCGGAACCGGCCAGCTGGATTCTGATACTTTGGGGGATTGCGTTTTGCTGGCGGAAACGTGTCGCCCAAACGCGGTAGGGACGTTGACCTTTCCTTTGGGGTGCCGTAATGGGACGGCGCCCTGTTCTGGATTGGTGCGATCAAATTTCCTTGCGAGTTTGGGCAAGATGGGGTAATTCCCCTCTTTTTAGAGGGGTGGCAGCCGTAGGCTGACGGGGTGTTTTGGCACCATGGAAAGCGTTCACCATTTCGGAACTACCCCCCGCCCTGACGGGCGTACCCCTTCAAAGAAGGGGAATTCGTACGGCATGCAGAAAGTTTGATCGCACCCCTTCTGGATTTCGGTTTTTCTTCGTTTATTGACAATCCCTCTTTTGTGTGGTAGAATAAAGAGAGTATAAAAACGGCTTCTCGAAAATCCCTGTTGCTTTGTGGCGACGATTTCGGAGGCCGCTTGAAGGAATTTTCTTTTTTGCAGGGAATGCAGGAGTAAAATACGATGTATCGTTTATTCATGTCTGTTCTTTTATTGACCGCCCTTGGCATGGAAGCGGCAGGAGAAACCCCCATTATGGAAATAACATCACGAGAGACTTATCCGGACGGGATCACCGTCGCGAAATTGGCCAACGGACTGACGATCATCGTTCAGGAGAACCATACGGCAAAAGTGGCGACGGTACGTTGTTTTGTAAAAAACACGGGGAGCGTAAACGAGGGAAAATACCTGGGCGCAGGGTTGAGCCATGTTCTGGAACATGTCGTGGCGGGCGGCTCAACGACGAAGCGATCCGAGCAGGAAATTCGGGAGTTGGTGAATACGTTTGGCGGCAATACGAATGCTTATACGTCGCTGGACGTAACGGCTTATTATATCGATTGCCCGTCGAAGAACGTGGAGACCTGTATCGAGCTGATTGCCGACTCGATGCAGCACGCGGCGTTCGTGCCGGAGGAATTTGACCGGGAGCTGGAGGTGGTGCAGCAGGAGCTGGCCGACGGTTTGGAAAATCGGGGCCGGGTGATGTGGAAAATGATGCAGGAAACGCTTTATCAGGAGAGTCCGGCCCGAATTCCGATCATCGGTTATCTCGATGTTCTGAAGCAGGTGAAGCGAGAGCAGATCATTGATTTTTACCGAACGCGTTACACGCCGAACAACCAGATATTCGTGGTGGTGGGCGACGTAGAGACGAACAAAGTGCTGGCTCAGGTGGCGGAATTGTGGAAGGAGACGCCGCGTGGTTTTGAGCCGGACAGCATGATTCCCCAGGAACCGGAGCAGGTGGCGCCGCGTCAGGCGACCCGGACGATGGACGGAGAGATGGCCGACATAACGATTGCGTTCCCGACGGTGAAGCTCAACGATCCGGATCTGTTTGCGTTGGACGTGCTTTCGTACATTCTCAGCGAGGGGGATAGCTCGCGGATGGTACGGGACATGCGTTACGCACGCAGTTTGGTATTATCGGTCACGACAAGCAGTTATACGCCGACGTTTGTGCGGGGCTTTTTCGGGGTCAAAATGGTTGTTGCGCCGGAAAAGGAGCAGGAAGCGATTGCGGCGGCAATGGAGCACCTTCATAAAATGAAAACCGATCTTGTCACCGACGCGGAGTTGGCCAAGGCGAAAAAGCAGAAGGCGGCCGAGTTGGTATTCAGCCGTCAGACGGTGCAGGGGCAGGCGGAAAGTCTGGCCAACAGTTACATGTCGACCGGTTCGCCGCGATTCAACGAGTTGTACGTCGAAGGCATCCAGAAAGTCACGGCAGAGCAGGTTCGCGAAGTTGCTCAAAAATACTTCCGTCCGGAGTCGCTCAACACGATTCGTATTTTGCCCAAGGGGGCGTCCTCTGCTGACGACCTTGCGGAAGGTCTGAAAAACGCCGAGAGCGAAGTCCGTTTTGTGACGCTGGACAACGGGTTGAAGGTGTTGGTGAAACGGGTGTCGCATTTGCCGCTGGTGGATGTGAGCCTGTACGCTTTGGGGGGAAACCTGACCGATATGGAGAACATGTCCGGGCGGAGTTCCTTCCTGAGTGCCATGCTGGACAAAGGCACCACGACCCGAACGTCGGAGGAGATCGACGAGTATTTCGACTCCATCGGGGGAGTACAGTCGTTTTCGGCAGGTCGAAACACCATTGGCGGCCATCTTTTCATCTTGAAGGAAGATTTGGAAAAATCGTTTGAGGTGTTTGCCGACTGCGTGAAGAACCCGGCGTTCCCGGAGGACAAATTCGCGCAGGTGAAAACGCTCATGCTGGCTTCGATTGCCAATCGGACGTCGCACCCGCAGTCCGAATTGATGGAGCTTTTCGCCGATTCGCTGCCGAAAACGACGCCGTTCCATGTGGTTTCCGGCGGGAAAAAAGAGGTGGTGGAAGCGCTGACGCCAGACGCACTTCGGAAACACTACGCTCAGCTTTTAAATCCGTCGCGGATGATCCTGACGATTTATGGGGATGTTGACGAGGCCGGAGCGATTGCACTTGCCAAAAAACATTTCGGCGACCTTCCCGTAGCGGAAGATACGAAACCCTGGAATTTCCAATACCCCAACCAGCTGGAAAAGAACATCATCAAACATAAGCAGACCGGCAAGGAGAGCGGGCTGGTGCTTTTGGCTTACGCGGCTCCATCGATGTTTGAAAAGGAAGATCATGCCGCCCTGCGTGTGCTGAATGAAATCATGGCCAATTACCCTGGCGGTTGGTTGTTTCTGGAACTTCGTGGCGAGGGGTTGGTGTATAGCGTGTTTGGGTCGTTGCTTTCCGGGGCGGTGCCGGGGTATAATGTTTTCATGGCGCAAACGTCGCCCGACAAGGTGGCCGAGGTGAAAAAACGCCTGTTCGCCGCCGTGGAGAAAGCGAAGGCGGGGGAAATCACCGAGGAAGAATTCCAGAACGCGAAGCAGAAACTGATCGCAAGCCACGCTCAGGACAACACCACCGTCAGCGAACAGGCGAAGGTGCAGGGGTTGGACGAGCTTTATGGTTTGGGATATGACCATGACAAAACGTTTGAGGCGCGTTACGAGGAGGTAACGCTGGAAAAAGTCCGAGCCGTGGCGAGAAAGTATTTCACCACCTACGTGCTGGTTTCGACTTCCAATCGGGAGGAATAGTATGAAAAAAGAATGCTTTTGGGCGGTTCTGCTGGTGACGACGTGCGTCCTGGCGGAAGATGGAGGGCTGACGCGAAAGGACGTGAAGGAGATTCCATCCGACGCGTTGTTTGCCGTGGCGGTTCAGGCGTCGCCTCAGACGGCGTACCGAATGACCAAGGAAAAAATCAAGGCGGTGCTCCCGTTGGATTCGCAGATTTCCGCGTGGAAGCGGCAGGCTCAGACACGTTGGAACCTGCCGTCGTTGAGCGAAAAGCTGCCGTCTGCGGGAACGACGGTCTGTTTCTGGACGATGAATCATCCCTCGACGGAATATTTTGCGTTGACCATGACCGTCCCCAAACCGGAACAGGTACGTGCGTTTTTTGAAAAGAACCTGAAGGAATCGTGGCAGGTGCAGCTTTCGGAAACGCCGTTGGGCAATCTGGGGCATGCGTACCAGCTTTATCCGGAGGTTTTCGGGAACAACCCGTTTTTCCGGCCTTATGGGGCGTTGGAGGGGAATCGGCTGGTGCTGACCTCCTCCAAGGGGCAAATGAAGGCGGTGGTGCGTCGCCTTCAGGGGGACGGGGCGGATTCCCTTTGGGATAATCCGACCGTCGCGGCCTTTTTGAATGGAAAATCGCCCTGCTGGGTGGTTTACTGCGACACGCCGTCGTTCGTCAAGACGTTTTACCCGTTGTTCAAGGCGGCGGTTAAAAGTGGGGTGTTGGCGTTTCAGGAAACGCTTCCGTTCCTGAACGACGGTTACGAATGGCTTCCCAAGACGGAAACGCTCAGCCGATCGGTCAATCCGTTTGTCATCGGTTTTTAGTCTCTGGAAAATTTAGTCTCCGGAAAAACAAAGAGGGCGGGAACTCGCGTGAAGTCCCCGCCCTTTTTTCAAAATCTTACGTGACGCAGGTCGTCTAATTCTCGCCAAACTGGAGCAGCCGTGCACTGTTGATAATCACAAACGCCTCGCCGACAATGTGCAGGAACGCTCCCCAAAGCGGAGGCACCCACCCGACCGACGCCAGCCAGACGAAGAAAAACGACATGCCCGCACCAACGAGGATGTTGACATGGATCGTCCACTGCGTCGCCCGTGCCAAACGAATGGTCAGCGGAAGCCGCCGCAAATCGTTGGTCATCAGGGCAATATCGGCACTCTGGAGGGCAATGTCGCTTGCCACGGCTCCCAACGCAATTCCCACGTCGCCGCTGGCCAACGCGGGGGCGTCGTTCACACCATCCCCCACCATCATTACCGAACGCCCGGAATCCTTCTCCGCAGAAACCACGTCGAGCTTCTGCGACGGCAGCACTTCGGCAATCACCTGATCCACGTTCAAAAACCGCCCGATTTCTTCCGCCGTAGCCCGCCGGTCGCCCGTCAAAAGGACGCACCGATCCACGCCCAAATCCCGCAGTTCCTGAATCGCTTCCCTTGCTTCTGGACGCGGACGGTCGGCCAGCAGGAAACACCCCAAAACGTCGTACCGCGTTTCGCCATTTTCCAGCTTGACCCGACGCCCCAGCCACACGGTCGAACCGATGAACCCCTCCGGCACGGCATGAAGGTACGCGTCCATGGAGAATCCCTCCTCGGCAAGCCAGCCGGAACGGCCCAAATACGAAATCTCGGACGGCTCCTCCAAAAGCACCCCTTTCCCCGGCACTTCCCGAATCGACGTGCTGGGGGGCGAAAACAACGAAAGCTCCCGGTTTTCCGCCTCCCGAACGATCGCACGGCTGGCCGGGTGTCGGGACCCCATGGCACAACGAAGCCCCTCTTTCAGCAGCTCGTTTTCGCTCTGTCCCGCCGTCGGAGCCATTTTGGAAAGCTCCAGATGCCCGATGGTGACGGTGCCCGTCTTGTCCAACACCACGGTATCAATCCCCGAAAGGGACTCCAGGAACCGGGTGTTCTTGATCAAAATCCCCAACCGGCTTGCCGTGGCCAGCGCCGCAATCATCGCGGTCGGGCCGGCCAACACGATGGCACCGGGGCAACCCACCACCAGCACCGCTACCGCCCGGCTGATGTCGCGGGTCAAAAACAGCACGACGCCCGCCACGGTCAGGATGATCGGCACATAGTACATGGCGTATTTTTCGATCAGCTTCATCACCGGCGTTTTCGACTGCTCGGCCTCCTGAAGTAACTCCACCACCCGTCCAAGCGCCGTTTTGTCGCCCGTTCGCGTGACACGGATTTTCAGCACGCCGGTCATGTTCACCGTTCCGGCAAAGACCGTCTTACCAACCGACACATCCTCTGGAAGCGATTCGCCCGTAATGGACGACTGGTCGATGGTGGAAAGACCTTCCAGTACGTCGCCGTCCGCCGCGATAATGTCGCCCGGACGCACCAGAAGCACGTCGCCCGCCTTCAGCGTTTCCGACTCGATTTCCTTCTGCGTTCCGTCGGGGAGAAGAATCGTCGCCGTACGGGCCTGCAACGTTTTCAATCCCTCAATTGCCGCCTGGGCACCCAGGATGCTCCGTTCCTCCAGAAAATGCCCCAGATTCATGATGATGGGAATCATCGTGGCAATGATGAAGTTCCCCGTCACCATGGCGGCCAGGGTCGCCAGCGCCACAAGCTGTTCGGTCATGGCGTGTGCGTTGGTATCTCGCGAAAAGACCCCCCAAAGCGCGGTCGTAAAAACCGGAAACGCCACGATTATCGACGCCAGCATGATGATCACGTCGGCGACATCCTTCATTCCGGCAGGGCCGTACTGCTGCTGGAGCAGGCCGACCATCAAAAGCCCCCCCGCAAGCATGGCGGAACCAAGCTGCACGGCAATTCGGAACCGCTCCATTACGGTCAGCGGAACGTCCAGTTTCTGCATACGACTGGAGGCGGGATGGGAAAAAGTTCCGGTACTCATGGCTGCTGCCCCTCCTGTTCATCGGTCAAAAGAATACGCGAATTTGGCGGAACAAAATCAAGCCGCCCCACGTTCTTCCAAACCTGCTCCATCGTTTCCATGTAAATCCGCTGCCAGACCAGCCCTGGGGCCTTGCGGTATTCTTCATACAGGGGAACGAAATTTTCCTTCTCGGCCGTCGCTTCCGAAAGAAGCTGATGCTCACGTGCCCTGGCTTCGTCGATTTTGGTTGTTCGCGTCGCTTCCGACTGGAACCGCTCCTTGCCGGCAAACTCCCGCGCCCGCTGGCGGTTCGTCTCGTTGGCAATGAGCGTCGTCTGGACATTCTCAAAGTCCTTGTTCACATGACGCGGATAGTGCATGGCGACAAACTCCACCCCGTTGATACGCATACCGCTTTCCACACGATCCAGACGCTCCTGCGCTTTGCGAGCCACCGTTGCGTCCAGCTTTTCCGTTTGCGCAATTCCCGCCACCGTCACCTCGCGGGACGCACGCTGAAGTTGAAGCACCTCGTCCACGTTCCACTCCGCGATGGTTTCCGTCAACGACGCCAGCACCATGTCCTGAATCATCGTCTCCGGATTGGCCACGCCAAAATGATACGCCACCGGATCGGTCACGACGTACTTCACAACAAACCGCGTCTGCACGATGTTGTTGTCCCCCGTCAGGCAGTACCCTTCGTAAATCGGGTCAATTTTATTATTTTTTATCGGCAAATCCAGCGCCGCCCAGACTTCCGTCACCTCCACCCGCTGCTCCTGATTCCTCGGAATCTGAACCAGTTGGTCAATCGGATACGGAAGTGCCAACACCAGCCCCGGATCAATCGCCGTCTGCTGTGCCGAATCCGGCTTCAGCTTCCCAAACCGGGTGAGAAGCCCGACGTTGGTCGGCTGAACGTTCTGAATGCCCGAAATCCAAAAAAGGATCACCAGCACCAGCACCGCCCAGCGGAACAGACGCATTCCGGACTCCACGCCCTGAAACAGTATCGTACCTGGTCTTTGTTTACTCATATTTTTTCTATTTTTCGTTGTTTTGGATTAGGAACGTTCGTCATCAAAGGACGCTCAGGGGACGTTGCTTGCCGGTGCCGTTGGAGCCGGTGCCGGAACCGGTGCCGGTGTTGGTGCCGGTACGGTCGGCGAAATCAACGCTTTCGGAGCCACGTCCGGAAGTTTCCCGTCCATTTGCGGCATTTCAAAAATCGGCTGGAAGATACCACTGTCGTTCCGCAAAATCAACGTCGTTCGTGGCCCAACCGTCGTTCGCATCGCCTGAAGCGTCCGCCAGAACTGGTAGAACTTCGGGTCGAGCTGGTGCGTCTGCGAACGAATCCGAGCCGCTTCCAACGTCGCTTTTCCGGTAATTTCGCCCGCCAGAATCGTCCCTTCCTTGATCGTTTCCGCGGAGGCCACCTTCGCCTCGTTGATGATCTGACTCGCCTTCATCTTCCCTTCCGCGCGAAGTTTCGTCGCTTCGCTCTGACGCTCGGCACTCATCTGATCCAACACCGCCTGCACGTTTTCCTCCGGGAACGACATCCGCTTGATCCCCACCTGAAGCACATCCACGCCGAATTTCTCGCACACGTCGTGATGAACCCCCTCGCAAATCTGACGCTCGATTTCCTCCACGCCAATTTTGCTCGCGTCCGTCGAAACCAGCGACGCCAGATCGTATTTGCCCATCACCACGTTTTTATGGCTGACGACCAAACTCTCCAAACTCTTCTCCGCCCCCTCGATCGTCCCCAACGATTTCAGGAACTGCATGGGGTCTTTCACCTGCCAGACGGCGTACGTCAACAAAATAATGCTCTTTTTGTCCTTCGTCAGCGTCGTGACATGCGGCGTGCTGAAAATCCGCTTCCGCATATCGATTACATGCGCCCGATCAATCGGCCACGGCAGTTTGGAATGCAGCCCCGGTTCCGTCACCACCCGAATCGGATTGTCAAATCGCGTCACCACGACGTTCTCACTTTCAGAAACCTGAAACGTCATGCCGTAGCCGATCAGCACCGCAATGATTAAGACCGAAACCACCACCCGCAACAGGTACGTCCCCAACGGCAAACGGTGCAACTCGCCATGATGATGCCCATGATGCCCATGTTCGTGAGGATGTTCCGGATTATGTTCGTGATGTTCGTGTGTTTCTTCCGACATCGTTTTTACTCCTTATGTTCTTCCTTATTCCGCCCGCATGATCGCGTTTCGACTGGCGTCGGGGCTGTTGTTTTTCTGCATGTCAAAGTATATATCCACCGATTGATCCACCAGCACAAGCCGCTTGTTCCGCAGCACGTCCTGGATGTTGTCCAACCAATAACGAAGCTGGAAGCATTCCGGATTCACATCGTACGACTTGCCCGCCGCCAGGAACTCCGCCGTCTCCGCCCCCGCCTGAGCCACCATCTCCGCCGAACGAACCTTCGCGTCCGCCACGATCTGCTCACTCTGCTCCTGCGCCTCGAACACCGCCGCCGCCTTCCGGCCTTCTTCCACAATCTCGTACTGCCGGGCATTCACTCCGGCGGAAATCACGTCCAGATACGAACCCGCTACCTTCACTGGCGGATGAAGATTCAACATCGCCACCTCGACAATCTCCACCCCCATCCGGTTCTCGTCCAGATACCCCTGCAAACGTTTCTGAATCTCCGCCGCAAACCGATCCCGCTCCGTCGCCAAAACCTGTTCCAGCGTGCTGGTTCGCGTCAGCTCGGTCAGCGCCCGATGTGCGTAGGCGTTGATCGCCTCCGACGGATTCTGAAAATTCAACACGTACTGGAAGAACCCCTCGTGATCCTCCCGAATTTTGTAATGCACCATCGCGTTGACCGCTACCGCTTCCTTGCCGTCGCCCAGCACCAGCTCAAACTCGTTCTCGTGCGCCTTCGTCCAAAGATACAAAAACTGCCCCGACCCGGTCTGCTCGTAACCGATAGGCATCATCGAAACCTGCTTCACCGGATACGTCACGATCGAACCAAACGGCCATGGCAGCTTGACATGCAGCCCCGGTTGAAGCGGCTCGAAATGAATCCGCCCGCAGTCCCGCCGAACCCCAAACTCGTTCACCCGCACCACGTACAGCGACGAAAGCCCCCACCACAGCAAAAGAACCATGAGCATCGCCGGCAACGTCGCCTTCGCCACAAAGCGAATCGCCCAGCTCGAACGGAAACTAACCCCCCAACGTTCCTCCAGCGTGTAGAACAGACTGTTGATCGGATTTCCCCGCACAAAAACCATGTACCGCAGAAAAACCGTAATCGGCGAAACAAACGTCCCTTCCGTATGCCGACTTTTCATCCAGCCGTAAAACAACCGAATCGTCTGCTCCACCGAAACGGCCAGAATCCACCACGCCACGCACCAGAACAACACCAGCTCGAATACCGGGAAGAAACTTTTCACCAACAGCACCAGCGACGCCAGCCCCATCCACCAGCACGACTCCCACGCCGCCTCGCCAAGCGCCTGCGACTCTGGAAGCGAATCGCCGGCATCCTTCTCCCCCAGCGACGAAACCGCATCGTACGAACGGGCCAGCACCAGCCACAAAATACAACAGACCATCGTCAAGATCGCCGCCAGCACCGAATGCGACGCCGAAACCAGCCGAATCTTGTCCGGTTGCGTCCCGTAATACATCACATATCCCGCACAAATTGCCAGCAACAGCGTCGGCAATACCCCGAACACCAGAAAATGCAGAATCTTTCCCTGGTCAAACTCGATTTTATAGGGATTCTCCGTATCCTCGCCCCACTCCGGCTTCTTCCATTGGGCAATCTCCGCCTGCTTCTCCCGCAGCCGACCCGCATGGAGAGCCAAAAACGACGATACCGTCACCAACAAAAGTTGTAACCCCAGGATCGTCAGAAGCACCGAGCCGGCACCGTAAACCTGAGTTCCATAAAGAAGGGCCGCGACCCCCGATCCCGCAGAAAATAGCAGCGATGCCCATACCAGCCCCCGCCATCCACCACGCGGATTCCCGACCGGAGCGTTCTTTTTCTCCTGTGTCGGGCTTTCTTCATACTCAAACATGAATTTCCCCTGCTTGCCTGATCGTTTGCACGTCCAATATTATATTTATTTACGCCATTCCCCACGAAAAGTTCAACTTCTTTCTCCAGTATAACACAAAATGGGCAAAATGCAAGAAGTAGGGGCAATGAACAATGGGCAATGCGGGGATTAGCCTTTTATGAATTGGCGGATAAGGGATACGATTTCCCGGGGAACCTCCTCGACCACGTAATGCCCCGCGTCGGGGAAGGGGTGCGTTTGCGCCTGGGGAAAAAATTCCTGAAAACGTTTCAAAAACGCCGGCGTAAAACACCAGTCCCGCATCCCCCATATCAGGCAAACCGGACGGTCGCGGAATTGAGCCAACCCCGCCTCCACCTTTACCAGCGTCTCCCAACTTCGATCCCGCGGCGACAACGGAATGTCCCGGACAAACTCGTGCGTGGCAATCCGGTTGTGCCAGGTGTCATACGGCGCCAGCAGGCCCGCCTTCACCGCGCCCGGCAGCGGCTTTTCCACCGCCATATGTACCGCCGCCCCCGCAAACGCGTTGAACCCCTTCACGGCAAGATCCCCAAATCCCGGAATCCGACAAACACGTATCCGAAACGGACACCCAGGGAACCGAAACGCCCCCGTGTTGCACAATACAAAACGCCGAAACCGCTCCGGATACTCCGCCGCCAGCCCCATGCCGATCGCCCCACCCCAGTCGTGTGCAATCAGCGTCACATCCCGCAGGTCAAGCCGCTTTACCAACTCGGCCGCATCCTCAATCCGCCGCCGGAGCGTAAACGGATACTCCTTTCGCGACGGCTTTTCCGAAAGACCACACCCGATATGATCCGGAACCACCAACCGAAACGAATCCCGCAACCCCAAAACCAGATTCCGCCAGTAAAACGACCACGTGGGATTGCCATGAAGCAGCAACAACGTCGGCCCCGTCCCCTCGTCCAGGTAATGATAACGAAGCCCCCCCACCATGATTTCATGGCTTGCAAACGGATATAACGAACGCCAACTTTCCATAAAAAAACAGGGGAACACAAAGCCCCCCTCTCCCTGAAAGACGAAACGAATCCCGACAGGAACCTGCCGTTAGCCCAGTCCGACCCCGACCACCTAAAATGCGGCCAACGCGTCAGCCTCTTCCTGATAAATGCTGAAAATCTTGTCCAGATTCATGATCGTGAACAGCTCGCGAATGTCGGCGGCAATGTTCGATAATTTCAGCACGCCGCTGCGAACGGCAATTTTCTTGTACATCATGATCAGCTTCCCCAGCGCGGCACTGGAAAGGAATCCGACGCTCGAAAAATTGAGCAACACTTTGTTGTACCCGGCCTGTTCGACCAGCGAAAACAACTCCGTTCCCAACTCGTAGATGTTGATATCGTCCACGATACGGTTGTCCAACAGACGCACAACGCAAATGTCGTCCACAATGTTCACGGAAATATGGCGATATTCCGACATGTTTTACTCCTTTGTAATGGTAAAAATTGAAAATTCGCTGCCTGTAAATTACTTCGCCTCGGAAGGCCCCGGCGACGGCAGAACACGGGTCTTGACCAGCGTTACCTGATTCCCCCGCTTGTTGAAGGAAACCGTCGTCATGAAAGACCGCATCAGCTTCACGCCACGGCCACAGGGACGATCCAGAAAATCTTCCAGCGTCGGGTCGGGAATGGCGTCCGGATTGAACCCCTCCCCCTCGTCCGCAATGGAAATCAGAAAACGTGCCGGAGATATTTCCACATGCACCTGAACCGCCAGTCGATTGTTCGACTGGTTCCCGTGCCGGATCGCGTTGACAATCGCTTCCTCAATCGAAAGATGAATGGCGAAAACGTCTTTCTGCTCCCAACCGTATTCTTCCAACTGTTGAAGGATTCCATCCATCAACGCATGCCCCGCCTCGGTTTTACTCGGAATACAATAATCTTTTGTCCAAAGACGTCGCTCGGGTTCAGTCATTGAGGCACCCAGCCTTTCCCAAAACTTGTTTCATTTCAGCGTGATTCCTGATTTAACCCCATTTCCCGGCGTTTGTAAAGGGGGGAGGCGGTCTTTGTCGCCCCACAACCCCTCAATTTCGGTGCTGACGGCAATACTCGTACATCGCAATTGCCGTCGCCGTTGCCGCATTGTGTGAAAATGGAAGCCCGTACATGGGAATTTCCACCACGTCGTCCAGCTCCCGAAGAATCTCCGGAAGAATCCCCAGCCGCTCGTTTCCGACGACCAAAAACGTCTTTTCCGGAAATGCGTACTCGTGCAACCAGAACGAACGATCCGTCTGCTCCAGCCCCACAATCCGCCAGCCCTTCTCCCGCCATTTGCGAATCAACTCCGGCGAAAGCGTCCGGTGCGGCTCAATCTCTAAATCAATTCCCGTCTCCCGCGCGATTTTCGCATTGACGCTGGCATTGCCGCAGCAAATGATCTTCCGAACCCCGCAACACCCCGCCGCACGAACGATCCGGGATAAATTCACGTTGCTGTGCATGGGAGGTACCGCCACCACCAACGCACGTGGTTTGGATAACGTAAATGGCGTTTTGTGTCGAATTTGAACAGGCATGGATTGCTTCAATCCCCTCGAAAGTTACTTGATTTGGGCCAACTCCTCCGCCAGAAAAGTCATCTCCTCCCGCGTCTGAGCCGGCGTCACCACCACACGGAGCCGCGGATGTTTGGTGAAATGCGTCAGCCCCACCTGAATCCCTTTCGACTCCAGATACCGCGACGCTTCCACCGCTTTCCGTTGCTCCAAAATCACAAACGGAAGCTCCGCGTCCCCGCAAAACGCAATCTTTCGATGCGTCAAAAGCTCCCGGAAGAACTGAACGTTTTCCCTTAATTTCGCCCGACGCTCCGGTTGCAACGCCAAAACCAGCGCATGAATCCCCGCAACCGCCGAACTCATGGGATATTGACTGTCCCGACAGCAGCCCGGATCACACTGCCGGATGGTTTTCAGCCACTTTTTCTCTCCAGCCAGAAATCCACCGCTCGTCCCAAACGCCTTGGCCAACGAACCGCTGAAAAAACATGGAACCCCACTCGGTTGCATCGAGTTGGCGGGAATCCCAAAATGCTCGAACGTGCCGCGTCCATGCTCCCCCAAAACACCCACCCCATGCGAATCTTCCAGCAGAAAAGCACAGGGGATACCACGCTTCTGGTGTATCTCGCACAACCGTTCATACCACCGGTCAATCGGAAGTATCCGGGCCTCCGCCACATGAATCCCGTTGGAAATCAACACCAGCCGTTTCGTATGCACCGGAATGTCCGAAAGCGTGCCTGTCGTCGGAACACGTACCTGCACGTTTTTGCGAATCCGCTGAATCACTTCCAACGCGTCGTGAATCGCCACGTAAGCCTGCGGCACCACGCACAAAACATCCCCGTCATGAATCTGGTTCCGGAGCATGGCAACCAACGCCAAATACGCATCCGGAAACAACAGCGATCTTTCCATCTCAAAAAATGACGCAATCCCCCCACGAAATAAACGGTGATAGTTTATTTCCGACTCTGAATCGTAAGTCAGATTCAGAATTTCCGGGTCGGTGCGAATCGCCAGATAATCGGAAAAACGGAAGGAATGCATGATGTCTCCAGAAACGACTCCCCAAAGGAATATCGCTTCCGACAAGGATGGAAATAGGGATTGTACCCTCTAAAAACCCCCTCCCAAATCTTGTGGTGAACACAAGGGAAACTCCCCCATTCGCTTTCCACGGGATTTTAGGTTCTTAAAGGAATCAACAAGGAATACCTCCATGTTAGCCGGATTTCCCTTTTTTATCAAGGGGGATTTGAAAATTTTTAGAAATGCCCCTCCCCTTTTCGTGAGAGTGGAAAAGAAAACTTTCTACTTGTATACAAAACCGACGGTTCCCTTTTTCGGAAACCGTCGGCAAAGTTGAGTCAAATTCCAGTGAGGAAACTTATTTTCATTCCTCTTCTTCGTCTTCCAGAAGTTCTTCGTCTTCCTCAGCGTCGGCGTCAGCTTCCTCAGCATCTTCTTCGGCTTCTTCCACTTCCTCAAGTTCTTCGTCCGCTTCTTCAGCATCTTCTTCCGCTTCTTCCGCGTCCATTTCCTCGTCGGCAGCTTCTTCGTCCGCTTCCTCGGCTACTTCTTCCGCTTCTTCAGCATAGTCGTCGGCTTCTTCGGAATACTCTTCTTCTTCTTCATCGTCCATTTCCTCGTCGGCAGCTTC
>JAUNBJ010000006.1 GCA_030535245.1 Planctomycetia bacterium
AGGGGTTTGGGGAGGAACCTCTTTTTCAAAAGGGTTCCTTCCCAAAGGTTGGAAGTTCGGTAGTTAAAAC
Organism: Planctomycetia bacterium; assembly: GCA_030535245.1. Classification (GTDB taxonomy): domain Bacteria; phylum Planctomycetota; class Planctomycetia; order Pirellulales; family Thermoguttaceae; genus RGIG3701. The sequence goes on from JAUNBJ010000006.1 coordinate 71, forward strand.
GATTGCGCTTCCAACCTTTTGAGAGGAAACATTTTTGAAAAATTGTTTCCTCTCAAACTCTCCTTCAAAAAACTTTTACTACGATCACTTCGTTCGCTAAATATTTTAACAAAACATCAGGGATTCCAAAAAGGAAAATCATCCGATGATCTTGTTGATCGGCATCTCCACGATCCCGCTTGCCCCCGCTTCCCGCAAACGCGGCAGCAACGAACGAATCTCCCGCTCGTTCACAATCGTGTTGATCGCCACCCAATTATCGTCGGCCAGCGAACTGATCGTCGGTTTCTGCAACGCCGGCAAAATGTCCAGCACCGACAACAACGAATCCCGACGCAGGTTCATCGCCAGATACACATGATCCTCCGCATTCATCGCCCCCTGGAGCATGGTGGCAATGTCCTGAATCTTGTGCTGCTTCCACGGATCCGCCCATGCCGCATGGTTGCAAATCATCCGCGTCGTGCTCTGAAGCACCTCGTCCACAATCCGAAGATTGTTCGCCCGCAGGGAACTGCCCGTCTCCGTCACCTCCACAATCGCGTCGGCCAGCTTCGGCGGCTTCACTTCCGTAGCCCCCCAGCTAAATTCCACCCTCGCCGTCACCCCATGCGACTGCAAATAACGCGTCGTCAGCCCGACCACTTCCGTCGCAATCCGCTTGCCTTCCAAATCCTTCACGCTCTGCACCGGGGAATCCTCCGGAACACACAGCACCCAACGCACCGGACGTCGGCTCACCTTGGAGAAAATCAACTCCGCCACCTCGTGAACGTCGGCCCCCGTTTCCATGATCCAATCGTACCCGGTCAGCCCCGCATCCAGCACGCCGTCGGCAATATACCTCGCCATTTCCTGCGCCCGAATCGTCATGCACTCGATTTCCACGTCGTCAATCGACGGATAGTAACTACGCGACTGAATTTTAATGTTCCAGCCCGCACGACGGAAAAGCTCCACCGTCGCTTCCTGCAAACTGCCCGCCGGAATCCCCAATTTCAATACTTTCTTTTCGTCTGCCATTTTTTCTTTCCTTTGCTTTCCGTTTCTTCCTATTTCTTACCATAGACCTCTTTGGGGTCAAACACACGTTTGCCGACAATCTCGAAATGTCCGTCCGATGTCACCTTGCGGAAAAAGCAGCTCGGATACCCTTCATGGCAGGCCGAACCACCAATCTGCTCCACCTTCAAAAGAACCGCGTCCCGGTCGCAATCGATAAAGACCTCTTTCACCAACTGCACGTTTCCACTCTCCTCGCCCTTCCGCCAGAGTTTCTGACGACTGCGGCTAAAATAGACCGCACGACCCGTCGCCAACGTCTCGTCGTAGCTCTCCTCGTTCATATAAGCCAACATCAGCACCTCGCCCGTTTGAGCGTCCTGCGCAATGGTCGTGACCAGCCCACCACCCTTGGCAAAGTCCGGACGAATCGTTTCTCCGTTTTCCGACATCTTCTCTCCCTTTCTGTTCCAACTCCGACCTTCATGATATGTTTTGAAACATTATACCACATTTTTAAAAACGTGGCAGGGGGAAGCTGACGAACAGTGAGCAATGGGGTGCATTCAAATTTCGTGGGTACCCATTTGGGGGGTATAGGTTTTTCGTTGCCAGTAGTTTTTCCACATGTCGGTACTGTGCAGGAGGCAGAGGGCGCCGAGGATGCGGTTTAGGTTACGAATGTGCCAGCTCGCTCCTGAAAGTTTCAGACGACGACCAACCACTTGTTTGCAACTTCCCTCCACCGGGCCACTGCCAATCGAAAGGCCGGCCGCAAGTCGTTCTGGATAGCAAAGTTGGAAACGGCGTCTGTACTACTCCGTCACGAAAATAAATCCTTGTAGCCATAGTAAAAAGTTTTGGGAGGTGGGGTCTGGGGAGGAACCGCTTTTTCAAAAGGGTGCCTCTCAAACTCTCTTTCAAAAAACTTTCCCAGTGACGACGAAACTGCTCCTTCTTCTCCACGTAAGCAAAAGCAAACATCCGATGAGGCTTCGGAAGGTGACGCTCCAACCTCTGGTCTGGACGGGCTGAAGCTCCCGCATAACGCTTGGACATAATCCCTATCCGTACCTCACGGTATCCATCCATGGTGTTCACACATGTCCCGTCCGTTGTGAACTCCGCATCTCCCGAAGCGGTCGCAAAGGATTCTCGAATTTCGGGACTGGCACCATCTAAAAACCGATCTCTTGGAATCTCCGAGTGAATGATGCGACAGCGATTTCGAGTTTGATTCTTCCCTCAGGCGTTTGTAGTAATTCCTCCAGAGCAACTCGTTTCTTTGCTTCCAGTTCCTGCTTTCTTTCGTGTTTTTCTTCGTCATGATATCTCTCCATTTTAAGATGAACTATCTTGCGTAAAACCGTAATATGCCGTATCTTACCCAATCGCACAATAAGGGTCGAGAATACCCACTTTTTTTCTTTTTGTGTAACACCGCCGCGTTCTTTTCATGGCAAGGAAGAAACAGGTTCTTCCAGATTTTTAACCCGGAGGGAGGCAACAATGTTCAAACGATGGATTTTGGTGTGGGTGGCTGTTTTGGGGATGGGGCCGATGGCCATGGCTCAGTTCGGCGCATCGTATTACAATGGCGATGGAAGCTACGGCGGACATGCGTCTTTTAACGGCGGTACGACAAATTACTACGGTTCCAACGGTGGTTATGCAGGACAGTCCAACACGTTCGGCAACACCACGAGCCACTACGGTTCCAACGGTGGTTATGCAGGACGGTCCAGCACGTTCGGCAACACCACGAGCCACTACGGTTCCAACGGCAGCTATACCGGACGCTCCACCACGATGGGGAACACGATCTATCATTACGGTTCGGATGGCTCCTATCAGGGAAGTACGAGCGTAAACGGCAATCAGGCGAATCATTATAATTCGTCCGGTGGATTCCTCGGCTGGCTCCTGGGGAACTGATTTTTGGAAAGTCTTAAACAGAACCGAACGGGGGGCGAAAGCTCCCTGTTTTTGAATTTCTTGCTCCCTGTCTGAAAACTTGACTTTTTCGTTCCGTCATGGTATAATTCTTTCCGAAAGGGGAAATTGCGATGGAACATCTTCCGTTAAGTCCGACAATGGACGTTGTATTTCAGTACATATTTTCGAGCGAAGGGAGCGAGGAGGGATTGCTTTCTTTCCTCAACGCCGTAATGGTCCATTCCGGGAAACCGCTGCTGCGGGAAGTCACGGTTCTGAATCCGTTTAATGTTCGCCGGTTCCGTGAAGATAAGGAACTGATCATGGACATTCGCGCCGTGGACGAAATGGGCCGTGTTTTTGACGTGGAAATGCAATCGGTGAACCAGTTGGGATTCGAGAACCGTATCCTCTATTACTGGAGTCGATTGTACTGTACGCAGATTCAGAAAGGAGAAGATTACCGGGAACTTCATCCGGTGGTTTCCATCATCCTGATGAATTTTGAACTTTTCGAGAAATTGCCCGATCTGCACAACGAGTTTTACATTGCGGCAAAAGCGAACCCGGAGTTAGCATTGACGGACGATTTGCAGATACATACGTTTGAGTTGTCGGGAAAGAAATTGAAACAGTTACCGAAGTTGGAGGAACTGCTTCAGGCTTGGTTGGACTTTTTTTGTCACGCAGAAGAAAAGACGGAGAATGAGATGGAAGTATTATTGAAAAAAGATCGAGGATTGAAACGCGCGTATCAGAAATACCACGAGTTTACACGCGACGACGAACTTCGCGAAATTGCAGAGGCTCGCGAAAAGAACGAACGTGATCGCCGTGGTCAGATGGACTACGCCCATGCTTCCGGTGTGAAGGAAGGGATGGAAAAGGGGATGGAAAAGGGACGTGCGGAAGGGATTGCGCGGAGCATTGTTCGATTTTTGCGGAAACGTTTTCCATTGGAATTTTCCTCGGAGTTGGAAACGCGTATTATGGCGTTAACGGACACAGAGCATTTGGAGAACCTTTTTATGGTGGCGTACGAGTCGCCGACGTTAGAAGCGTTTGTGCGGCAACTGGAAAGGAAAGCATAGGAGGTATCCATGTTTCCGACACTTTTGGCCAACGTAGGCGTTCCGATGATTTTCCTGATGCTGTCGATGATGATGGTTCTACTGATTCCGGTGATTGGGATAGAGTATCTGGTGGCGTGGAGGATGGTGCCGGAGGAGAGTTGGGGGAGGAAACTTGGGGGGATCGCCTACGCGAATCTGGTTTCGACGTTTGTGGGTTGGCCGGTGGCGTGGTTTCTTTTATTGCTGTTCAATCTGCTGGTTTTGGGAGGGCGGGCGTACGGACTGGATTCGCCGTTGCAGGCATTCGTTACGGTGGTGCTACAGGCGACTTGGCTGGTACCTTACGAGGAGGAATTTTACTGGATGATTCCGACGGCGGCATCGGTGTTGCTGGTGCCGTTTTTTTTCGCGTCGGTGTATCTGGAGCGTTGGTTGCTGTATCCCGTGTGGAAGAAAACGCCATGGAAAACGCTCTGTCGGTTTTCGTGGAGGAGCCATTGGGCGTCGTATCTGTTTCTTCTCGCGGCGTATTGGATTTTGCTGGGAACGTGGCCGTTTTAAAAGGAGAGGTACGAAGATCGTGAAATCCTCGTACCTTGGGGAATACCCCTCCGATTCAGGTGCGTCGCCTTGGAGTGCAACTGTTTTTAGAAGTTACTTTTATTCCAAATCGTCGCGGAACAGGCAGCTAACCGATTCGTTGAAATGAATCCGCCGAATCGCCTCGCCCAAAAGCCGAGCCACGGAAAGCACCTTGACACGATTGGGGGTACGTTCGGGCGTCAGGGGGATGGTGTCGGTCAGGACGACTTCCTCAATCGGGGCCGCGTTTAGTTTTTCGACTGCCGAACCACAAAGCACGCCATGCGTTGCCGCGACGTAAACTTTGGCAGCACCGGCGTCTTTCACCATCTGGGCGGCGCCGCAAATGGAGCCACCGGTACTGATCATGTCGTCGAACAACACGGCCACTTTCCCATCGACGGAAGCACCGGTCAGGTTGGCCTGTTTGGTGTCGTGGGCACTGGAACGACGTTTATCGACGATAGCCAACGCACATCCCAGACGATTCTGGTGTTTCAGGGCGCGTTTGATGCTGCCGGCGTCCGGGCTGACGACCACGAGGTCTTCCGGCGGAACGTTCAGCGACTTGAAATAATGATCCAGCACCATGCCGGCATTCAGATGATCGACGGGGATATTGAAGAACCCCTCAATTTGGGCGGCGTGTAAATCCATGGTCAGCACCCGATTGGCACCGGCGGTCACGAGCATGTCGGCGACCAGACGCGCGGTAATCGGCACACGTCCATCATCTTTGCGGTCTTGGCGGGCGTAACCGTAGTACGGCATCACCACGGAAATCCGCTTCACGCTGGCGCGGCGGAGGCATTCCATCATGATGAGCAGTTCCATCAGGCTTTCGTTTACCGGCTGGCAGGTGGATTGGATCAGGAAAATATCATGTCCACGAACATTTTCCTCGATTTTGCAGAAAATTTCCCCATCAGGAAAATTCGTAAGGTGGATTTTTCCCAGAGGGTGTCGGAGGTAATTGCAAATCCCTTCGGCAAGTTTTGGATTCGACCGTCCGCTGAAAATCTTCATGTTCTGGATTCCTGTTTGTTTCGTGCGACCTTTTTCATTCTGAATCTGCTTCAGGCCCACATTATATAACAGGAAAAAAAACCATGAAGGGGGGTGCGATCAAATTTTTTGTGCAGGGGAGAAACGGGACAAATATTGGTGTGCATTTGCCCCTCCTACTGGACAGGGAGGGGATTTTTTGATAGTTTATATATATTGTGGTGATTTCTGAAATTGCGTTTCCGTTCCCAGGCAGTCGCGGTTTTTGGAAGGTGCCTATAATAAAAGGCGGTTGGGGGAAGCCGTCGGAAAGAGCCTATTTTGGATAACATGGATCAGTATCAGCGAACCGCCGAAGAAGCTATCGCGATTTTTCATCAGGCGACCGACGCCAATAATCAGACGGCGACGCATCAGGGGAATATCATCCAACTGGATGGCACGACGGCGGACGACGTGTTCCTGACGGGGGACTTGCATGGCAATGCGGCCAATTTCCGAACCATTGTAGCGCGTGCGGATTTGGATCGCCATAGCAAACGTCATCTGGTGTTTCAGGAAATCTGTCACGGTGGGGAAGCGTATCCCAACGGCGGGGGGTGTCGTTCTCACGAAGTGTTGACCAATGTCGCCGAGATGAAACTTCTCTATCCCGACCGCGTTCATCATATCATGAGCAATCACGAGCTGGCCGAGCTGACGGAGTATCCGATTCAAAAGAGCCGCCAGTTGCTGAATTTATCGTTTGCGTGGGGGCTGAAATATTGCTACGGTCGCAAGGCGGAGGAGGTTCGTCTGGCGATGTTGGGGTATTTGGAGACCTGTCCACTGGCGGTACGGCTGGGGCAGAGCGTGTTTTTTTCGCACAGCATCCCCGACGGTCTGGATCAGCTGGGGCGGCCGTTTGACGAGACGATCTTTTATCGTTCGCTGGATCCCAGTTCCGATTTTCTGCGGGAGGGTTCCGTCTATCGGCTGGTCTGGGGGCGGGATTACCGTCAACGAAATGCCGACCTGTTTGCGAAAATTGTTGGCACCGAAATTTTGGTTTGTGGGCACGACCCTTGCCTGGAGGGGTGTAAATTCCCCAATTCGCGGCAGGCGGTTATCGACTGTTGCGGTCCGGCGGCGTGCTGTATGCTGATTCCCATGCGAGAGCCGGTGGCGCAGTGGAACTACCGAACGTTTGTTTTTCCGTTGAATCGATAGATCGGAAAGTGTATACGGATAAGTTATGGCAGAGAAAATGGTTTTTGTGACCGGGGCGACCGGTTTTATTGGAACGACGGTGGTGGAGAAACTGCTGGCTCGTGGATACCGGGTGCGGGGGATGGGGCGCCGCGAGACACCGGTTTTGCCGCAGGGGGGAATCACCACGATGGAAAAGACGTTTGGGCATCCGAATTTTGAATATTGCCGTGGTGACGTAACCGACGCAAAAACGCTTTCTGACGGCATTCGGGGGTGCCAATACGTGATTCATTTGGCGGCCTACGCGAACAACTGGGCGCGGAAACGGGAGACGTTCGACCAGATCAACATGGGCGGCACCCAAAACGTTTTGCAGGCGATTCGCGACCATGGCGTGGAAAAGGCGGTATTGACGTCCACCATCATGACGCTTGGGGTGACACCGCCGGGCAAAATCTGCGACGAGACTTTGGAGCGGACAGACGGTGTGTATTTCACTGATTACGAACGAACCAAACGGGCGGCCGAGCAGGAGATTTTCCGACAGGTGCGTACGTACGGTGTGCCGGTGGTGGTAGTCAACCCGACGCGTGTTTTCGGCCCCGGTCAGCTTTCCGAGTCCAATTCCGTCGTCAAAATCATGGACATGTACGAGCGGGGAATCTTCCCCTTTTTGCCCAATTTTGGTAAGAATTTAGGGAATTACGTGCTGGTTGACGACGTGGCGGAGGGGGAAATTTTGGCGTTGGAAAAGGGACGCGTCGGGGAGCGGTACATTTTGGGGGGCGACGAAAACATCACGCTCCGCCAGCTTTTCGAGTATGTGGACGAATTTCGTGGACGACGTGGGTTCAAGTTGCCGCTATGGAAATTTTGGCCGATGGTGGTGGGGCACAGTTTGAACCTGTTTGCCAACTGCACCGGCATCTACCCCGCCATTACGCCCGGCTGGGTCAAGACGTTCATCCACGACGCCGCATTCACCCCCGCCAAAGCCGAGCGAGAACTGGGGTATCGCCCTACTCCGCTTCGGGAGTCGCTGAAAAAGGCTTACGACTGGATGCATTCGATTGAGATGAAATAAGGAATATCATGAACGTAGAAACGTTGCGCTGGAAAGGTGGAATCGACGGAACGCTGGAAATGATCGATCAGACGCTTCTGCCGACGGAAAGGGTCGTGCTGGAGTTTTCGTGCGGGCAGGTGGAAAAGGTCTGGGAAGCGATCAAAAAACTGCGGGTTCGGGGGGCGCCGGCCATTGGAATCGCGGCGGGCTACGGGGTCTGTATCGGAATGCAGACGGTATTGGATGCGGACAAAACCACCTTTTTTGCCCGATTCGACGAGGTGACGGCTTACCTGGCGACGAGCCGGCCGACGGCGGTGAATCTGTTCTGGGTGCTGGATCGGATGAAGACGCTGGGCGACTGCCTGAAGCGGTTGGAAAATTTCGATTCCCGGCGGGCGGCCCAGGGGCTTTTGGACGAAGCCAGGAAAATCCACGAGGACGACCGGGCGATCTGCCATGCCATCGGTGATTTTGGGCAGGCGTTGATTCCCGACGGTGCCGGGGTGTTGACGCACTGCAACGCAGGCGGGCTGGCCACGTCGGAATATGGCACGGCCCTGTCGGTTTTCGCCAAGGCGTTCGAGGCGGGCAAAAAAATCCACGTGTATGCCGACGAAACGCGTCCGCTTTTGCAGGGTGCCCGACTGACGACGTGGGAGATGCGGGAACGCGGCATTCCCGTAACGCTGATTTGCGACTCCATGGCGGCCCAGGTCATGCGTGAGGGAAAAATTCAGGCGGTGGTCGTCGGTGCCGACCGAATCACGGCCAACGGCGATACGGCCAACAAAATCGGAACGTACAGCGTCGCGTGCCTGGCGTACCTGCACCAGATTCCCTTTTACGTGGCGGCGCCGAAAAGCACGTTCGATTTAACGCTCTCCAGCGGCGACCAGATTCCCATCGAGCAGCGCGACCCCGAAGAAGTCACATGCGGCATGGGGCGTCGGACGGCTCCGGACGGGATCGACGTTTACAACCCCGCGTTCGACGTGACGCCCGCGCGGTACATTCGTGGAATCATCACGGAAAAAGGGGTCGTTTCGCCCGTCACAGAGGAAAACATCCGGAAAATTTTTTGAGAATCGCCCATGAAAATCCGCTATTCCGCCCTGACAAAACTGCTGCTGCGTCCGTTTTTGCCCGACCTTCGGGTGAACGTGGTCAGCGAGTTGACGCCCGGCATGTTGAAAGAAGCGGGGATTACGTCCGTGCTGCTGGATGTGGACTGCACGCTCAAGCGGTACGATACGGATATTCTGGAGGGGGAAGTCCAAATCTGGCTTGAAACGCTTAAAAACACGGGGATTCGCGTCTGTCTGCTCTCCAACGGCAAAGGCCCGCGCATTGGTCGATTTGCGGCGCGGTACGGGCTGCCGTTTGTGGCAATGGCGCTAAAGCCGATGCCGTTCGGCTGCTGGCGGGCGGTACGGGAACAGGGCTGGGACGGAGCGAAAACCGCCATGGTCGGCGATCAGATTTTTGCCGACGTCATGGCAGGAAACCTGGCCGGATTGACGACCATTCTGGTCACGCCGATTCATCCGGAGATGGAGCCGCTGTTCACGCGGGTGAAGCGACCGTTCGAGAAAATCATTCTACGGGCGATTCCGATTCAAAATGCAGCTGAATCACCTTCCCATTCCCGCGACGGTCAAGCTCCGCCGCCGAAATCCCCCGCGTCACCGTGAATTTCTCGGAATCTTTGGAGCCGAACGTCTGTTCGCTTTCAAACACCGGGCCATTTTCCAGCACGAAATGCGACAGGTTGAAAATCCACCGCAAAAGCCATCGTAAATCCCGCCGGGAGTGCGAAACCTCGAACTCGTCCAGCGCGAACCCCTCCAACCCCCACGTTCCCACGGACAGGCTCTGGTCGGAGTTCTGGACGATGCGAAATTCCACCCACAGCTCGACCGGCAGCGTCTGCCGATTCATCCCCTCGGTATGCCGCGTAAATTCCTCCGGAGCGTGCAGCATTCCCGAAGCGTTCCAGAGGATGGCGGTAGCGGCGGTACACTGCGCAACGGCGGAGGCCAGGCAGGTCAACAGAAGGGCGACGTCCACCGCGTCCAGCTCCTTTTCGTCCGGCATGACGGCGACGACCATCCGATGCGTTCCCTGCGTCAGCCCAAAAGACGCTTCCGGCCAATGCCACGCCCGCCGACACGCCTGCTTCAGTTCCTCCATCGGAACGGGGCTTTCGTCAACCAGCGTCACGGCCAGCGTCGCGTACCGGGTACGAAACACCCATTTCTCCGGTTCCCGCGTAATCCATTCAAAATCCAGCGTTTCGTAACCGGGAATTTCCCGCATCTTCGCCAACACGTCCTCCATTGCCGGAAGCGTTTCCGAAGTGGTCCAAATCGTCGCGAGCCAGGGTTTTTGCAACATAAAAAATCCTTCTTTCCGGGGTCTTTCTATTCTACCGTTTTCGGCAACGCCTCCGGTGGAAGCAACGCGGCAATCTTCTGGTACAGCAACTCCATAAGTTCCTGCTCCGTCATTCCCTCAATGGCTTCCGGAGGAATGACTTCACCATAACGCACCGTCACCTTACAGGGCCAAATCAGCGACGAACCACGCGGCATGGCTTGGTGTGCTCCCCAGATCGAACAGGGGATAATCGGAACCTTCGCACGTTTGGCAATCATCAGGATTCCCCCCTGAAACGGTTGAAGCGTACCGTCCAGACTTCGCGAACCCTCCGGGAAAATCAGCACGCACTGGTCGTTTTTCAGCAGCTTGAACGTCGTTTTGATTCCCGCAACGGCGTTCCCCTCCTGCGAAACGGGATATGCGTTAAGCTGGCGAAGGTGCCAGCCAAACAGCCCCCGAAACAACGTCTTGCGGGCCATGTACCACGAATATCGCTTCAACCCCACTCCCAGAAGCGGCGGGTCGAGAAAACTCTGATGATTGGCAATCAGGATCAGCGACCCCGTTCGAGGCACGCTCCGCCAGTTCACGTACTTCACCCGCAGCCAGATTTTCCCAAACAGCCAAATCAACGCGCACCAGGATGAATAATAACAACGTTTGAAAAAAGTGTTTTCCATGATCTCCCCTATTCCCTGCAACCGTCGAGAATCCTTTTCAGCCGAGAGACCACCTGATCGGCAGTCATTCCGTCGGTGACAATCACCATGGCGTCGTCCGCCTTCCGCATCGCCCCTACCGGACGGTGCGCGTCCTCGTCGTCCCGCTGAAGAATCCCTCGCAAAATTTCCTCGTAATCTGCCGGCTCCCCAAGCTGCTGCTTTTGAACAAAACGCCGTCGGGCACGTTCTTCCGGGGTCGCCTCCAGAAAAAATTTGTACTCCGCATTCGGAAACACCTCCGTTCCCTGGTCGCGTCCTTCCGTCACGCAGGAATGCCCCTTCGCGTACTCCCGCTGCAAATGGGTCAGCCACTCCCGAATCTTCGGATGCCCGGCGGCGTATTTCGTCACGGCGGTGACTTCCCTGGTCTCCACCTCCTGGGAAACATCCTCCCCATCCAGAAAAACCCGCGACCCGTCCATCGTGATATTGGCCGTCCGGCATATCTCCAGCAGATCGTCCGGCTGCGACCAGTCCACCCCCCTTCGCAGCCCCGCCAACGCGACCGCACGGTACATACGTCCGGTGGGGAGGCAATCGAACCCCAGCACTTCCGCCAGCTTTTCCGCAACCGTACTTTTTCCCGACCCCGCCGGGCCATCTAACGTAATGATCATGGGACTACAACGACAAAGGTTCGTTCTCCATCTGCCGTTCCGATTGGGTAAGCGCAAACATTTTGTGGAGCAACTCCACATGAACCAGCGTCTGCGCGACGTTTCGCCGGGCAAACATCCGTTTTTGCGTGCTGATCATCACCTCCACCGGCAGTTCCGTGCATTGATTGAACGACCGGGCATAATTCACGAAACTGGGCACGTTCCGCGTTACAAAACCGTAAATCATGCTGCAACTTCCGATGATCTTGCCGGTAAAAATGCTGGTATTGATGGCCGTCTTGGAGTAATCGCCAATGATACAGCCGTGGAACTGCATCGTCGTGGCAACGCGGCCCGAATCGTACGTCATGGAGACGGTACCGTACGTGTTCTTCAAATCACTGTTGCACGTTCCGGCCCCCAGGTTGATCCAGCTCCCCAGGTACGAATGCCCCAGAAAACCATGGTGCTGCTTGTTCGTGTACGGTTCGATCGTGGACGCCTCCACCTCGCCGCCCACTTTGGTGGTATGCGTCATGCCGACGTAATCCTTCAACGCCGCGTGCTCGATGATTTTGGAATACGGCCCCACGTAAACCGGCCCCTTCAAAAAACAAAACGGCCCCACGCTGGCCCCCTCGTCGATCAGGATCGGCCCCTGGGTGGTATCCGTCACCAGATATTCCCCCACCCGAACGTTCTTCCCGACAAACACCCCGTCACGAATTTCCTTCCAGGAACCGTCCGTTTTCGGCGATTCCGCACGACCGGTCGCCGTCAGGATATGCTTTTGAAGCCGGCATTCCAGATTCCCGTTGAACAGTGCCATGTTCTCCCGAACAATGTCGTGCGGAAAGTCAAACAGTTCCAGCGAATGATCCGTCGCATGTTCCGTAACACGCTGCTCTTTTGCGCAGAGTTCGGACAAATCGTAAAAATCATCTGGCCTGCCGTCAAGCATTTCCAGAAGTTCCGCCGTCGAATAAACCACCGCCGCCAACGTATCCTGCCAGCAAAGCGGCTCGGAGCTGCGAAACGACGCTAAAAACTCCAGAAACTCGGCGTTCGGCACCATGCGGGCGTTCACCACCAGCACCAACTCGTCGGGATTGGCGTTTTCCAAATCCTCACGCAACGCGCTTAACCCGAACCGCGCCGCAGGATATTCCAACCGCGAAATCCCCTCCAGATAGGGACGGCACAACACGTAAAGCGATCGGGAAAGTTCCTCCAGCAAATCGATGATCCGAAACGTTCCGCACGTGATGGCAAACGCACCGCGTCCGACCGTTATCGGATAAAGCTGCTCGACCAGGTGATCCTCAAACAGGACGATCTTCATGATTACTTCCTTTTTTTGGAGGATTTTTTCGCTTTTTCCTGTTCGATGTAATCCCGATTTTTTTCCATCTGCTTCTGCTGATTTTCCATGGCAATCGTGTCGTATTTTTTCGCCATGGCCTTGTCCCCCTTCTCACGGGCAAGGTAGGCAATCTGCTGGGCACAGTAGAATTCCTCCGGATCGAGTTCCATCACCTTCAGATAGTCGGTCAACGCCTTGTCATTCTGTTTGTTGTTGGCGTAAAACATGGCCCGATACATGAACCCCTGTTTGTCGTCGGGGTGCTTCTCAACCACGCTGTTGTAGAGTTCCAGGGCCTTTTCGCGTTCCCCTTTCTGTTCCAGCTGAACCGCCTTGTGCAGGGTTTTCTTCACCGTATCCTTGTAGGTTTTTTGTCCCCCGCACCCCGCAAGAAACAGCACCGACACACACCACACCACCGACAACCCCATCGCAACCCGTTTCGCAAACATGCCACACCTCGCTGAAAAGGAAAACTCTGCCACAACCATTTCTCCCCATTATAACGTATTGGAACCCACCTGACAAGCGCCCCTTCAAAGAATGAATCTATGTATCCTTTTGAAAGAGGGAAATCGGTATCGTGCCCGTTCATGTATTCTTGTCTGGCATAACTGGTGGGCCGTGGATTCTCTACGATTTTAGGTGCAGTCTAAATTTTTTATTTTTTGGAAAATTTTTCTTGATTTCTCGAAAAGTTGGATTATAATATCGGAATGCTTTCTGAGAATCGCTTTCCTGTTCGGCAGGAAGGGCGTTTTCAGAAGGTTCCATTGTTGTATTCCTGGAAATGTCCTGTAGGAAAGCGACCACGAAAGTTGAAATGATGAAAAATTCTATGAAAAAAACCGGTTGGATGGTTTGTTGGTTGGGATTGGTTTGTCCCGCTTTTGCGGCTACGTTGAACGTGGATTCTGGAACCTTGTTGCAAAGCGAGGATCCCCTAAACTCCGCCCCCATCACCGGCAGTGAAACGATTACCAAAACCGGCTCGGGTACGTATATTATCGATCTCACCAACACGACGTCCGGAACCACAACCCTTTCCGAAGGGACGTTACAAATCGGAAACGGCACGACTTCGCCTGCCATCGGTTCCCCCATCATCAACATGGCTTCAGGAACCATGCTCTCGTTTAATTACGGGACGCAGAAAAATCTCCCCAACGTCACGGTCAATATTACGGGCACGGCGACACTCCGACAGGCCAATTCCTCTGGAAGTAATAATTACCTGGGGTGCAATGGGCTGAAAATCGCAGGAAACAACAGCACGTTATTCCTCGATGGAGCGAGTGGCACCTCGAATAATTACGCGTTTTACAATCCCGATTTAACCGGATTGACGAACAGTGAGATTGTTCTTTCCACGACGTTGGGGATTTCCGGACAACGCAATTTGGGAGCCACTGGCTCTGGAAACGTTCTCATTCTGGATGGTTCTCGTCTTTCGTCCAGTGGTACAGACACGGTTGGTACCTTTGACAACGACATCCTTATTCGGCACGACGTCCGAACCACATCCACCATCGCGGCAGGTTGGGGAGAATTGAATCAATTTACTTTTACGGGGAATATCTCGGATTACGACAGTAGCACGAGTGGATACCTCTACTTGACATCAGGCGTCATCAATCTCAACGGAACGGTCAACAGTAACGTGGTTTTGGGTTTAACTCTTGCTGGCGACAGTCGTACCACGTTGGGCAGCTCGACGTCCCAACCCATGCGATGGGGTGGTCTGACGGGAAACGGAACGTTTGTCGTCACTTCCACCGATGCAAAACCGGTTACGCTGGATACGCAGGCCAACGCGACCTATAATGGTGTGATTTCCGGGCCTGTCAATCTGACGAAAACGGGCAACGCGACACAGACGTTTTCGAATGTTCAGAAGTATACTGGTACCACAACGGTATCGGGCGGGGTACTTCAATTGACGGCTGAGGACGCGATCGCCACAAGTGCGGCGGTCGAGGTGAACGCCACGTTGGATATGGCGTCTACCACGTCACAAACGTTGGTCAATCTTTCGGGAACGGGAAGCGTGACGCATTCGGGAACGAACGCCGCGACGCTGACCGTCATGAACGATGCCGACACCACGTTTTCCGGGAACATTACCAACGATTTAGGAACGGTCGCCCTGACTAAAACAGGGGGGGAAAACGCTCACGCTTTCGGGGGAAAACACCTTTACCGGTGCCACTACGATCGCCGACGGAACGTTGAAAATTACGGGAAGCGTTGATTCCGACGTTACCGTCAACGCCGTGGAAGGTGCGACAACGCCCGGCATTATTCTGAATGGTGAAATTGCAGGAGATTTGAGCGTCAACGGGATTTATCTGCTGGATTTCCGTGATGGAACGACACAAACAGGAATCGTGCAGGAGGATCTTTTGTTTGGCGACGACGCCTTGTTGGGAATGCTGACGGACGCATATACGCAGGCGGATCATTACACGTTGAGTGCGAATTCCATCGATTACGGAACGCGGTCGTTTGCGGAGATTTACGCCGACTCGGTTGCGGCCGGGGTATTGAAGGATTACTGGACTTTTACCGCCAACGACACTTCGTTCACGTTGCACATCGACGCTGCCAAAGTACCGGAACCGGCTTCCTGGTGGTTGCTTCTGGGAGGGTTGGGGCTTCTGTTTCGCCGAAAAAAATAAACGGAGAAAATTCGTGAAACATTTTAAGGATTCTGCTTTTCGGAAAACTGAAGTGGAGCGATTCGTCGCGTTTTTGTTGTGGTGCAAGGGGGGCCAGAAGCGAAGCGACTGCCTCCCGGACTACTGGCAACCGGCGGTAGCCGTAGTCGCCCCCGGTCGTACCGGGTTGTTGTGGCGCAAGGGGGGCCAGAAGCGAAGCGACTGTCCCCCGGTGAGGTTGCAACCGGCGGTAGCCGTAGTCGCCCCCGGTCGTACCGGGTTGTCACGGTGCAAGGGGGGCCAGAAGCGAAGCGACTGTCCCCCGGCGAGGTTGCAACCGGCGGTAGCCGTAGTCGCCCCCGGTCGTACCGGGTTGTTGTGGCGCAAGGGGGGCCAGAAGCGAAGCGATTGCCTCTCGATGAGGTTGCACCCGGCCTTTACGTTGGTGGAGTTGTTGGTGGTGATTGCGATTATCGGGATGCTGGTGGGGCTTCTCCTGCCAGCGGTGCAGCAGGCGCGGGAAGCAGCAAGGCAGATGCAGTGTAGCAATCAGTTACGGCAGATGTCGTTAGCGGCGTTGAATCATGAATCGTCCATGCGTTTTTTTCCCAATTCGGGCTGGTTTTGTTATTATGCAGGCGATGCGGATTTAGGGCTTGGAAAGAAGCAGTGTGGCAGTTGGCAGTTTCAGCTCCTGCCGTTTTTGGAACAGGATGCGCTTTATCAGCTCACATCGAATAACAACCCCGCGTCGCCATACAAGGAGGGGATTACGACGTTGATTCAAACGCCGCTTGCGATGTTTCGTTGCCCGTCTCGCCGTTCTGCAAAGGTGTACCCTACCGATTCATACCCCAGCAGCAACGCCAATTCGGTTTCGGAATTAGCAAAATCGGACTATGCCGCCAATTTCGGTTCTGTGGGCTACGGTGCGGACAACAATTACCGTCCGAGCAACAATTCTCATGTTAGTTATTCCATTATCAACGGGAGCCAACCGGAGCTTACGGATTATTCGTCCAAAGTAACGGGAGTCGTATTTGCGTTTAGCCAGATACGGACAGGAGAGATTCGAGACGGACTTTCCAATACGGTCTTGTTTGGCGAGAAGTACGTTCAGCCGGAATACTACGAAGCGAGTGGCAACTCGGCCGACGATCTGGGGACGTTTTGCGGTACGGACAACGACAACAGCCGTTCCGGGAACAATACGTACCGACCGTATCAGGATCGTTCGGGATTTGGTTCGCCAAACGGGTGGGGGTTTGGGAGCAGTCATGCCAGCTCGTTTGGCATCTCGTTGTGTGACGGCAGCGTCCAGCGGCTCACATACAGCATCGATGGCACGACATGGCAGCATCTTTGTCATCGTAGCGACGGCAACGTGGTTACGCTTCCGTAGCGAGCGGGGCGTCACCACAAATCGGTCTGCTTGTGAATCCATTCGTCGAGGGTGGTGCCTTCTTCCTCCAACACGTTTTCAAACGATTCGTCATCGTAAGGGCTTTCCGTGGAGGCGGTCTCCTCGTGAAAGGCGCTGCGAAGGATTCGTGGGGGGAGAAAACGGGTGGGGAGCACACGGCTGAACGCATCGCTCCAACTGGGGCCGATGTGGAAATACTTCATGGGGCAGGTAATGTACAGGTAGTCGCGGGCACGGGTCATGGCGACGTAAAACAGACGCAGCTCCTCGTCGATCTCCTCCGGACGCCCCGTGGAAAAGTCCGACGGGATGTTTCCATCGCTGGCATGGATGATGTAAACGCTGTCCCATTCCAGCCCTTTTGCCGAATGGATGGTGCTCAGGTTGAGATAATCGTCGTCGATGTCCGGGCGGTCGGCAAATTCTTCGGAAGACTGCGGGGGATCCAGCACAAAATCGGCCAGCATTTCCCGTCGGCTGCGGAATTTTCCCGAAACGCTGGCAAGCTGTTCCAGATCGTTGTAGCGGGAATCGGAATCGTGAGGATAAAGGTCTTGCAACAGGGGTTTGTAGAATTGGAGAACCGCGGAGATCTGTTCCTCAAGCGGCATCTTCTCGTCGGCAATGTTTTTCAGCAGCGTTACGGTGGGGAACCAGATTTTTTGGGTGGCTTTCGGAGGCGTCCAGGCACTCCAGACGTCGAAATTCCCCTCTGCCGTGCGTAAAAGTTGCAGCAGGCCGTTCGCTTTTTTCGGGCCGATTCCAGGCAGAAGGGTCAACATTCGCAGTCCGGCAGGGCGGTCGTTGGGATTTTCGACCAGCCGCAAAAAGGCCAGCAGATCCTTGACATGCGACGACTCCGTGAATTTCATCCCGCCATATTTGACATAGGGAATACGACGCCGCGTCAGCTCCACTTCCAGCCGGGTACTGTGCGACGCGTTTCGGAACAACACCGCCTGCCGAACCAGCGGAATCCCCTGCTCCAAATGCTCCAGAATCCGCTCCACCACGTAGTTGGACTGAACGTCCTCGTCGTCACAACGGACAAATTCCGGCCGAACGCCCCCCTTTCGGGTGGAAAACAACGACTTGCGATAACGCTCTTTCAGCTGCGCCACAACCTGGTTCGTCGCGTCCAGGATCGGTTCGCAGCTCCGGTAATTTTCTTCAAGCGGCACAATTTTCGTGGCAGGGAACTTTTGGGGTAAATCCAGAATGTTCCGCACCGTCGCCGCGCGAAAGGAGTAAATCGACTGCGCGTCGTCCCCCACCACGGTCAGCCCCTCGCCAGTGGGAACCAAGCCGTACACGATGTCCGCCTGAATCAGGTTCGTGTCCTGATACTCGTCCACCAGCACCCAGTCAAAACGTCGGCGAATCCGTTCCCCGATCACCGAATGCCGCATCATCGCCAACCAGTAGAGCAACAGATCGTCGTAATCCAACGTCGCGTCGGCCAGCTTGCGGCTCGTGTAGGCGTCGAACAGTTTCGCCAGCTCGTCGTGGAACTCCGCCAGCTTCGGATAGTAGAGGTTCAGAATCTCGAACAGCTTTTGCCGCGAATTGATGCACCGACTGTAAATCGACACGCACGTTCCCTTTTTCGGAAAACGTTGCTTCTCGGTTTTCAAATCCAGCTCGGAACGGACCAGGTTCATCAAATCTTCCTGATCGCCCCGGTCGATGATCGAGAAATTCGGCGGCAACCCCAGCGATTGACCATAAATCCGCAACAGACGCATTCCCACGGCATGAAACGTCCCTCCCCAGATGGCCGACACGTTCTTTTCCTTCACCGCAGCATGATTCCACAAAAGCCGCTTCGCCCGGTCGACAAGCTCCGTCGCCGCCCGCCGTGTAAAGGTTAAAAGAAGAATCCGCTCCGGTTCCGCCCCCTGCGATACCAGATACGCCACCCGGTGCGCCAGCATGGTCGTCTTGCCCGTGCCCGCCCCGGCAACGACTAAAAGCGGCGAACGCCCATGCTCCACCGCTTCCCGTTGTGCTGCGTTCAGCCCGTCCATGGCCTCAACCCGTCACGCGAATCGCCTGGACCGATTCCTCCTCGGACACCCGTGAAACCATTTTCACGCGAGCCGACTCCGCTTCGTCAACACGCACCAGCTTCAACGGATTGCTGCGACGATCCAGAATAATACCACGCTTCTTCGCACCTTCCAGAAAATCGGCAAAATGCGACGCCATGCCACTCGGAAAACGACTCCGCAACGATTCCACAATCATCGGCCACGGATGGCGTTCCCCATAAAGCACCTTGTACGCCGCCTGAATCTGACGAATCTCCGCATTGGAAACGTTCGCACGACGCAACCCAATCAGGTTCACCCCCACCGCAAGCGACGTGCCCCCGTCAACCGTCACGAACGGAGGGACATCCTGCACAATCAACGCCGTGCCCCCCACCATGGCAAACATCCCAATCCGACAGAATTGATGCACCCCCACCAGCCCCGAAATGTTGGCATGATCCTCTACCTGGACGTGTCCGGCGAGCATGGCGTTGTTCGTAAGAATAATGTGGTTCCCAAAGACACAATCGTGAGCGATATGCGCCCCGGCCATGATAAAATTGGAATCCCCCACCTGCGTGCATTTGTCCGGATACATGGCACAGTGAATCGTACAATGTTCCCGAATCGTGTTGTCCCGTCCAATAATCAACCCGCCGTACGGTTCCGTCATATGGATATGCTGCGGACGATGCCCCAAAATCGACCCCTCACAGACGACGTTGCCCTCCCCCAGCGTTGTTCCCCGCTTCACGGAAACCCGAGGTTCCAAAACGCAGCCGCTTTCAATGACGGTTCCGGCTTCCACAATAGCAAACGGACCGATTTCGACATTCGAAGCAATCTTTGCCTCGGAACTGACGATGGCTGTTGGATGTATATTCACAGTCTCTTCCTTAATCTGGCGGACAATCGGCGGAAATTCGTTTCAGGAACCCGCACTGGAAAGACCCACGCCCTTCCCAGTGGATTCCCAACATCTATATTAGTAACCATTCTATGACGAACGGAAATTTTTTTCAATCCGGGTTTATCAAAAAAAGGAACAAATAATTGTTTTTTTCGGAAAATATCGCAGTTGATAGGGATTGCACAAAATAGGAAATCTACTTTTTCCAAACGTTCTTCCCCCAACGGAGTAAAATTTCTGTTATTTTCCCAAATTTTGAAATTTATACAAGCCCCCTCTGGGAGAAATTTTCAAAAGAGGCTATACTATAAGGGTTGTCCGTCGTGAAAGGTCGGAGGAAAGAGGAGGAATCATGCCTGAAACCAAAGAATCCCGCTATGACGAAGCGGTAAATCTGAAGGCTGCCGGAAAAACCGACGCCGCTATCGAATCCATGGAAAAATTGTGTGTCGATTTTCCCGAATACGCTCTGCCGCACGCCGCGTTGAGCATGTGGTATACTACCGCCGCCAACTCGGTCAAGGCAATGGAACATGCCACGCGGGTCTGCGAGCTGGAACCGGAAGATCCGTTCAGCTTCATTGCCATGTCCGCCCTGGCCGTGAAATCTGGCGACCACAAAGCTGCGGAGGAAGCCCTCGGCAAAGTCCGCATGATCCAATTGAAACACCTCATGGAACAACAAAAACAACAGGAATCCTGACCCCCGACAAGACCGGAGTTTGCCATGGCTGAAATCCTTCGCGTGCAATGTTTTTCCTGCGAATCCGTCATGAAAATCCGTGCCGACCTTGCGGGTCGGGCGGCGAAATGTCCGGCGTGCGGGGCGTATTTTATCGTCCCCAAAGCCAGTGGCGTGGCGGTGGAACCGTCTTTGGAGATGATCAAAAAACTCAAAGAGCGGGCCGAGGAAAAGAACCGAATCGAAGTCAAGCCGGAAGAAATCGAAACGATTCACCCGGTGGAGCACCCCCACAGACTGAACCCGGAAAACCGATACGTCATTCTGGATTCCAGCCGGTTGGTAGCCTACTGGCAGACCGGAAAGGGGTGGCAGGTTCCAGCAGCTGGCAAACTGGTTCCCGCCCGACGGCAACCCGACCTGCTCCCCAAACAGGGGGATTTCACGCTGGTGGAGCTGCAACTGAACACAATGCCGGAGGGAATTCGGTTGACGGGGATGCAGATTTTCAAATTGGCCCGGCAGTATTCCGTCACTCGGCTGGCGGGCGACGAGTTCGCCGTGCTGGAGACCATCACCGGACATGCGGGGCTGTTGCGTCCCCAGAAAATGGCCCTGCTCGAAACGCTTCGGAAATATTTCATGCGGGAAACCTGGTCGGAAAATAAAAAAATCTACGCGTACCTGACCAACTTCACGGTACTGTTCGAGGAATCATAAAGGGAAGAAAATGGAAGATTACGACAGTTACATGCCGGTACGTCCCCGGCGATTGCGCCAGAATCCGGCCATACGGAATTTAGTGACGGAATACCGCGTCACGCCTCAGCGATTGATCCTGCCGTTGTTCGTGTGCGAGGGGTCGCAAGTCCGACGGGAAATCCCCTCCATGCCGGGCGTGTTTCAAATGTCGCTCGACGTGCTGGCTGAGGAAGTCCGCGAAATCGAGGGGCTGGGAATCGGCGGGATCCTGCTTTTCGGCATTCCCGAAAAAAAAGACGAGATCGGTTCCGATGCCCTTTCCCCCGAAGGAATCATTGCCCGTGCGGTTCGGACGGTGAAAAAAACGACGCCGAATCTGCTCTGCGTGACGGACGTCTGCTTTTGCGAGTACACGTCGCACGGGCATTGCGGGGCACTGCGTAAGATCGGCGGGCGGATGGACGTCGACAACGACGCGACGCTGGAGCTGCTTCAGAAACAGGTGCTGGTGCAGGCCGACGCGGGGGTCGATATGGTGGCCCCAAGCGGCATGATGGACGGCATGGTCGGAGCGATTCGCGAGGCGTTCGACGACAACGGCTACGAGCACCTCCCCATCATGAGCTACGCGGTAAAATATGCCAGCGCATTTTACGGGCCGTTCCGGGACGCGGCGGACAGTGCCCCGCAGTTCGGCGACCGTCGCAGTTACCAGATGTCCCCGGCGGCAGTGGCGGAATCGGCATTGCGGGAGGTCGAGTTGGATCTGGGCGAGGGGGCCGATATTATCATGGTCAAACCAGCCCTGGCGTACCTCGATATTGTGCGGCTGGTACATGACAGTTACCCCGATATTCCGCTGGCGACGTACAACGTTTCGGGAGAGTACAGCATGGTCAAGGCGGCCGCCGCTGCGGGCTGGATCGACGAGAAACGAGTGGTGCTGGAATCCCTGACGGCCATGGTACGTGCCGGGGCGGGAATCATCATCACCTACTGGGCCAAAGACGTGGCGTACTCCATCAGCTGACGCCACGCCCTGTAGAACCCCTTTCAGCGAATCGTGTAAACATGCTTCACCGGCCGGGCCGCTTCCCGCATTGCCTGAGTCTGCTCGGCCAGCGTGGAAACCACTTCCGCCCGGTTCGGCCAACCCTTCACATAATCCGGAACTTTGGCCTCAAAATAACCGTTCTTGTTTTGCAAACCGTTGTAATGCGCCATGGCCGCTTCCAGATCGTCCGGGTTGCAATGCCGGCGTAAATACCACCGCACCGCCGCGTAATTGCGAAGAATCCGCTCCGTGGCCGCCCGTGCATCCCCCAGCAGACGCACCTGCTGCGCCTGAGCGTACTGCGGCGTGTTCGCGTTTGTCGCCAGATTAATTCCCGCTTCCAGCTCCCCCTTCGTGTAGGTTCCCACGACTTTTCCGTCGATGGAAAGCTCGTACGAATCCTTGGAAAGCCCCGAAATACGCAACGTTTCCTGGTTCAAATCCTGCGTGAACGGAATCAGCTCCAGCACCGAAACGGCCTCTGGATTCACCGGGTACGGCAACGCGTTTTCTAACACCGTAAACGTGAGCGTGCCGTTTTCCGACACCACCTCCGAGACCGTCGCATTCTCCGCCTGGAGGATTTTCCCGTCCGCCGACAACGCCACGTTGGAAACCAACGCCGGAGCACCCTGCTCTTTCAGGAAAAGATACGCCATCATCAAATGCCCCGCCTGCCTCGGATGAACGCGGTCGGGGCCAACGATGGTGAACTGCGGGTCTTTTTTCTGCTGCTCCAGATTCAGAGCAATCATCGGCCCGCTGAAATCGACCAGCGTCGCATGATTTTCCGCCGCCAGCTTTTTCGCAAACTCCCCGCACCGGGCCAATCCCGCCGTGCAACCCGGATTGTTGTTGTCCCGGTCGTTGACGCACGTGTCGTCATACGGCGACGGCGTGCTGTACATCAGCGTAACGCCCGGCAAATGCTTCTGCAATTCCTGCGTCAATCGGACCATGTTGTTTTCATGGTTTTTCAACGCGCCCGCCTGCCTTGCCAACTGCTCCGGCGTGGGATTCAGGGAAAAATTGCCCCGGCCAACGTCGTTCATGCCGAACATGAGAAACACCGTATCCGGCTTCTTCACATACACGTCTTCTTCCAGACGCCCCTGGCACCCCCCCGCCGTGTCGCCGGAAACCCCCGCGTTGAACATGCGAACGTCCCGGTCCGGGAACCGCGTCACGTAGTACGTATAAACGTTGTAGTGGAAAATACCACCATGCGTGATGCTGTCTCCCAGAAAGCAGACGTTCTGCCCATTCTGAAAAACTTCCGCACTTGCAAACGTCGTAAACCAGGCAAGCACTACGGCCAGCAATAATTTTTTCATGACAGGGTTCCTTAAAATAAAAGGGAGGGAAAATTTCTAAAATTCGGCGTCCTCTTCCGGCACATCCTCCTCACGCGGGACGGTACGGATGCCGACCAATGCGTCGCCGTCGTCCACGTTCATCACCCGAACGCCCTGCGTACCGCGGCTGGTCATGCGGACGTCGTTGACTTCAATGCGCTGAATCTTGCCGCGAGCGGTCATCATCAGAATCTGCTCGTCAGGATGAATCGCCAGACACCCCACCACCGGCCCGGTTTTGCTATTAATCCGCATGTCGAGAACCCCCTGGCAACCACGGGTCTGCCGACGATACGACTTGGCACTGGCGTCGAACTGATCCTCCGACTCCGACGTGGATTCCGGTTCCGATTCCGAAACGTCGCTGTCGTTCTCCGCATCCATCGCCTCTTTCGCAAGCTGGGCGGCCGAAGTAATCCCCGAACCAAACGGCGTCTGCTTGCCGTAGCCGTTTTCGGTAATCGTCAGCAGGTTGGCGTCCGGACGGGCAATCGCCATGCCAATCACGCTGTCCCCCGCCTTGAGCTTGATTCCCCGAACCCCCGTCGCCGTGCGACCCATCGGTCGAACGTCGGTATGGTCGAACCGAATGGCCCGACCGTTGCGGGTGGACAACACAACATCCTCCCCCGGCCCCACAATATCCACCCCGATCAACTCGTCGTCGTCACGCAGATTGATCGCGATCAAACCCGCCTTGCGGGGGTTGCGATAATCCGAAAGATTGGTCTTTTTAATGACCCCCTTCTTCGTCGCCATGACCAGATAACGGTCGGGTTCGTCGAAATTGCGAATCGCACGGCACTCGGCAATCGTTTCTTCCTTGTCCAACGCAAGGAAATTCACAATCGCCCGCCCCATTGCGTCGCGAGCCGCTTCGGGAATCTGGTAAATCTTCCGCCAGTACACCTTCCCCTTGTTCGTGAAGAACATCAGATAATCGTGCGTGCTGCCGACGACCAGATGCTGGATCGGATCGGCATTCTTCGTGCGAGCACCTTTCATCCCCTTGCCACCGCGACGCTGCGACTTGAACGTGGCCGACGAGGTACGTTTGATATACCCCCCCGCCGTGATGGAAACGACCATGTTTTCCTCCATGATCAAATCCTCCGGCGTGGCGTCGAGATCCACCGCCTCGATCCCCGTGCGACGCATGTCGCCGTACTTGTCCCGCATCTCCTCCAAATCCTGGCGGATGATCGCGTAAATGTTGTCGTCCGACGACAGAATCCGGTTGTACTCCGTGATGTCCGCCAAAAGCTGATGGTACTCGTCCGCAAGCTTCTCCTGCTCCAGATTGACCAACTGCCCCAACGTCATGCGAAGGATCGCATCCACCTGCACCGGCGAGAGGTAATAATCCTCCTGACGCCCATAGTCGGCAGCAAAATTCGCAAACCCTTCCTCCCCAAGCGCCCGCTCGATAAGCGCCGCAGGACACCGAATCTCCGTCAGCAGACGCTGCTTCGCCTCCACCTGCGTTTTGGACGTCCGAATGACACGAATCACCTGGTCGATGTTCGCGTGGGCCAACAACAACCCCTCCACCGTATGCTTCCGCTGGCGGGCTTTGGCCAAAAGGAACATCGTCCGACGCCGAATCACGTTCAGACGGTGACGGAGGAATTCCTCCAACATCTCTTTCAGCGTCAGGATACGCGGCTTGCCGTCGACAAGCGCCAGCAATATAATCGAGAACCCCGCCTGCAACGGCGAAAACTGGTAAAGCTGATTCAGCACCACGTTCGGATCCGCGTCCCGCTTCAATTCCAGAATCAGACGCACCGGCTCCTTCAAATCACTTTCGTTGCGGATTGCGGAAATCCCCTCGATTCGCCCCGACGTGACCAACTCGGCAATTTTCTCCTCCACCCGGTCGCGCGCCTGCTGGTACGGAATTTCCGTTACCACAATCCGCGAACGGTTGTTCTTCATCTCCTCAATTTTCGCGCGGGCACGCACCACAATATTGCTGCGTCCCGTGGCATACCCCCGAAGGATGCCGCTTTTGCCGCAGATAA
This sequence comes from Planctomycetia bacterium, assembly GCA_030535245.1. Lineage (GTDB taxonomy): Bacteria > Planctomycetota > Planctomycetia > Pirellulales > Thermoguttaceae > RGIG3701. Next base: position 25,831 of record JAUNBJ010000006.1, read on the forward strand.
TCCCCCCCGTCGGGAAGTCCGGCCCCTTCACAATATCCATCAACCCCAAAATCGACACGCCCGGATCGTCAATCACCCGAATCAACGCGTTGCAGATTTCCGTTAGATTGTGCGGCGGAATCGACGTGGCCATCCCCACCGCAATCCCGTTCGCCCCGTTCACCAACAGGTTCGGGAACTTCGACGGCAGCACCACCGGTTCCGTCCGGCTCTCGTCGTACGTCGGCACAAAGTCCACCGTGTCGAGCTTCAAATCCTCCAGCATGAGCGACGCAAACCGCGACATGCGGGCCTCAGTATATCGCATGGCCGCCGGCGGCAACCCCGCAATCGACCCGAAATTCCCCTGCTTGTCGATCAGCACGTAGCGCAAATTCCACTCCTGCGCCAGCCGCACCATCGTCGGATAAACGATACTCTCACCATGCGGGTGGTAATTTCCCGACGTATCACCGCAGATTTTCGCACTTTTAACCCGCGACGCCGTGGGGCCGAGATTCAAATCGTTCATCGCCACCAGCACACGCCGCTGCGACGGTTTCAGACCATCGTGAACATTCGGCAACGCCCGGCTCACAATGACGCTCATCGCGTACGTCAGGTAGCTGGTCTTCATCTCGTCTTCGACGTTGAACTCCACTACCCTGCCGCCGTCAACCACCTCGGCCTCCGGCATGTTTTCCATCGATTCGTTTTCCGGATTCACCGGCAAATCTGCATCATCAGCCACGGAATTACCTTCCCCTATAATATATTGTAGAAAAACACAAAATACACCGTCATTTTAGCAGGTTTCCGCTAAAATACAAGGGGTCGGGCAATCAAATTCGCATCAGGGGGTGCGATCAAACTTTCTGCGCGCCGTACGAATTCCCCTTCTTTGAAGGGGGGTAGTTCCGAAGTGGTGAACGCTTTCCCAAGTTTAAAACACCCCGCGAGCCTCGGCTGCCACCCCTCTGAAAAGAGGGGAATTACCCCATCTCGCCCAAACTCGCAAGGAAATTTGATCGCACCCCTCACAGAAAGAATCAGATTCTTAGTTCATGAAAAGGTAGTATGCTGCGACCAACAGGCCCGCTACGGCCAAAAACCAGAGCGCAAGCGATACGCAACACTTCCACCGCATGGCAATGTCCCCCGCAGAAGTAACATACAAATCCTTCTGTAAATCCTCCAGCGAAACCGCACCCCCAGGATGATTCGGATCGTACAAAATCGTGTCGGACTCCGTTGTCGAAAAACGGTCGATGTCATACGTCCTTACAAACGCCGCACGATTTTCCCCCGAAGCGGTTTGGAACATGTATTTCACCCGGTATTCCGGCCGCTGGTTGTACCGCACACCCGTTTCCTCCGCACCACACGGAATCCCTACCGCCGCGTCCCCATATTTCAAAAGACGCACCGCCCGCCAGCCCGACCGGAACTGCCCGACGACCATCCCCAACCCCACAAGCGGAAATATCCCCACCAGCAGCAACACCCACGCCCCCACCAATGCCCCGGTCATGACCGGACGAACATACCCCCACCGCCGTTCCAACAGAATCTGTTCCCCATCCTGCCAGGAACAGAGCGTTTTGTACGTCCTGACTATCTTCCGGTCGCCGTCGGTATATTCAAACGTCAACCGAAACACCGGCGAATCGTTGACACGCAGGTTCATCTCCTCGCACGTGACCACCGTTCCATAGTCTGGCAAGGTTTCCCACGGCACGATAAACGATGGTATCCACTCCGTAACGTTATTGCAGGCCAGGGTAAAGACCACCAGCGTGGCCATCGCCCCAAACAAGAAGAAAAGCCACGCGAAACATCCCGTATTCTGCGTCAGCAACAGCGTCCCCATCGCTCCCGGCGACACCCCACGCGGCGAAGGAGAAAGCATCCGCATCCCTTCCGGTTGCGACACCTTTTTCGGCTGCGGGTCGCCAAACAGTTCTTCCGGTTTCAGCGTGTCGTCCATTTTTCTTCCTTCTTTCCCAAATCCTCCAAACTACCGTCACACACGCCACAAGGCCAATTTTATTTTACTCCAGTTCGACGAAAAATCCATACGAAATGCAAAAAAACAGGAAAACAGGAGAAATTTTCACCCTTTTCGGCATCTTTTGTCGTTTATCGAAAGAAACCACCACTCCCGAAACGGCATGAACAAAAGTAATTATCAATTATCAATTATCAATTCAAAGAACGTTTTGGACGAAGCAAAGCGAACCGTGTGGGCAATCCGGAAAAACAAAATCCGCCTTGCGCGATCCGCAGACCACGCAAGGCGGAGGATTCATCCGATCAAGTTTCGATTCGAATCAATACTCGTTCGCCCCATATTCCTGAGCCGGAGCCGCCTGCGTCGCCGGAGCTTTTTCCAGGCTGTCGTAGTATTCGTACAGGGACATCTCGCTCTTCTGGATTTCCTTGATGGAATCCACCGTCACGTCGTTGGACTTGGAACCGTCGCTGACCTGGACGCTCTTGCTATTCCCCTGGAGAATCGGCTTGCCCGCGACTTTGATCTGGTTGCCGCGAACGTAGGTGATGTTGGAATCCGCCTTGATTCGACGGGCATCCAGCAGGGAGTTCACCGCATTTCCATCCACCGTCGTGATGATGTCGCCCGAACGAAGCCCCATCTTGAACAGGGGAGAGGTGGCAGGAACGGTCGCGTCAATGACCGCACCCTTGGCAACCCGACCCGAGGAGGGGAGAAATTTCGTGACGACGCTCGCCGTCGCCGTGGCCGTTGCGTCGCCTGTGGACGCCACCGCCGTCGCGGAAGCCTGCGTCTGTGCCGGCTGCGTCGGAGTGACGACCTGCGTCTGCACCGTCTGCACCGGCTGAACCGTGACGACCGGGACGGAATAGGTCACGATACGAAGCGGAACATAGTAAACCGGGCAGTACCACGTGTAGTAGTAATAGCACGGATAGTAATACCGCACGGGACGACGCCAGCACCAGAACCAACACTTCGCAGCACCATCGTTGCCCTCGCTCGCCTCAAGCTCCTGAGCAAACTTCGCGTCACTCGAAGTGTCCATGGTTTCAAGGTTGGCGAACAGGCTCGCTTCCAAAGCGGCGACCTGCTCCGCGGTGACTTTCTCTTCTGCACTGCAAACACCAACGACCGCGGCGAAAACAACCGCTAAACTGAACACAGCAATACGTTTCATAGTGGATCTCCTTCATGATTGTGAAATGGATGAAATGGTGAAGTCTTCGGTTGACTTCTCTCCATGAACAATATGGTAAAACAAAAACAAATGTGAAACAGGGTCGTCAAAAAAATTAAAAATTTCGGAATTTTTTTCTTTGTCGGACAACCCTATTTCGTACGCCCGGTAACTGTTTCGGATAAGGAAAACAGTACCGGACACAACGTCAATTGGGAGGGGTCGGTCTGCTACTGAATGGTTCCCCCAACGCCTGAAGTGTGAAAATTCAACGGCGCAGGGGTGCTTTTGGTGCCGTTTTCCTTTACTTCCGGTTTCTGGGTCTCTTTATCCGTCTGCGAAGGGGTTGCGGTCTCCAACTCCGGAAGCGACTCCATCTCTTTTTCCATTGCCTCCGGATCCACGAAGCGTCCCATAAAGAGAATTCCCCCCGTCTTTCTTTCCGCAATCACAAAAATAAAAGGTCGGTCTGCGTAAAACGTCGGATTTTCCTTCGGTATCATCGATTTCCAGATCATTTCCGCTGCCGCAGCCGATGCCGCTTCCGTCCCTTTTTCATCCACCTTCAGGTACGTCCCTTGCAGGATCGTGGAAACCATCAACTCGTTGCCCTTGGAAATCAGCGAGAAATCTGCCGTCGTCTGGAAGGCGTCCTCCATGCCCATCTTTTTAAGAACCGGCACCGCCTGCGAATCCCCCTGGAACGTAAACCGCGGAATACGCACATCCACCGTAACCAGGCTTGCTTTCGCCAGGCAGTCACGAATCAACGAGGCGCCGACCCGTTTTTCCACCTCCGCGAAATTCTCCCCCTTTTGCGGCAGAAAAATTCCCATGAAAAATTCCCCGTCACGATACGGAAGCTCCAGCCACTGAAAATCTTCCCCCTTCCAATAACGATACTTCCCTTCCCGCTGCATGATCGGGAAACGAACCTCTTTCCCTTCCAAACTGGTGAAATACCCCTTACGCGTGTCCCGCTTGTCAAACGCGTTCGCCCACTGGCCGCTGAAAGTCAGCGTATCGCACAGGAGCAATTCCGTGTTCTTGGGAAGACTCTGGAGTAACTGCGGAATTTTCCCCTGAGTTTGTCGGGAAATCCACCCGTTGATCTCCTTCCGGGTGGACTTGTTTCCAAAATCGATGTTCCGCACCTCCGCATTACCAAGCTCGCGTAAGACACCAACATAATTGCCATCCAGCGGAAACCTGTTCTGTACCCATACGCTGTCCGCAATTTGCACCTCCGACCTGTTTTGGAATCGCAAAAACAAGTCACGCATCCCTTGAAAATACGCTTCCTCGCTTCCGGTCCAACCCATGGCCGCCGCGATCTGCGCGTGCGTTTTATTCTGGCTTCCGGCATAAAGCATCCCCAGGAGCCGATACATCCCAAGCGGCGACGTAACCCAATTTGCTTTCGGTTGCTCCGCCACATTTTTCTGATACCAATCCCAGGAAAAGGCTGTAAACGATTCCTCGAAGCTCACATTTTCCGGTTGCGACAGAGCTGGAGGAACAGGAGCGTCCTGGCCCCAAACCCCGTTTGAAAATCCCCAAAGCAACAGCGGCATCAGCAAAAACAAACGTGACTTTTTCATGATATAAACTCCTTATTTGTTCAACTGAACCACGATACTTTCTTCTTTATTCGTGCGATGGTCACGAATCACCAACTGTGCATTCTTCCCAGACGCATCCACCGCTCGCGAAAAGTCGCTTCCGTTGTGGATTGTTGCACCGTTAAACTGGAGGATTTGATCCTGCACCTCAATTCCGATATTCGCGGCGGGCGAGTTCGGAATAACCGCCACGACACGATTCCCATCCGCCTGAATCGAAACACCAAAGACCGGCACCGTTGATGGCGTTGACGGCGCAGGCGGCGTCGTGGGTTGCGTGGCGGGCGGAGCGACCTGGTTGCCACCGGTCGTTTGCGTCGTTTGCGTTGCCTGTACCGTCGGTGGGGTTCCCTCGGCAGGTTTGTTCAAAAGCAGGCTCATCGTGGTAATCGACGAATCCCCCTTCTTCAAAATCATCAACGTCGCGGCCCGTGGGGAAGCGTCCACCGCCCTCTCAAAGTCCGCTCCGGTGCGAATCGCCTGACCGTTCATCTGCAAAATTTGATCTCCAATTCCCAAACCCGCAGCCGATGCCGGTGAGTTCGGAAGAACATTGACGATGGTATTCCCCTGAATCGAAACGCCAAAAATTGGGCCGTTGTTCACCGGGGCTGCGTTCGCTTCCGTATTTTGATTTTGCGGATTTGAATTCCCGTAAACCGAAGGATCCAGCGACGCGGAACCGCCGTTCCCCCCACCCGTTCGAGAAGCTGCCGACACGGTGGACGGAACTTCTCTCGGTTCTCCATTCAATTCCGCTTCGACCTTCATCTCCTGATCGTTTCTCTTGAATGTGATCGTACATTTCGTCGGGGACGAATCAATCGCGATCGCGTACTCCCGCTCGTCGAGAACTTCCTGACCATTTACGAACGTGATGACGTCTCTTACGCGTAATCCCGCTTTTTCTCCGGGGAATCCCGGCACCACTTCCTCAATGCGCACATTGCCGACGCTTTGCGTCAACACGGAAATTCCCAAACGCGGGATTCCCGGATACGCATAAACATGAGGAACCTGGGATCGCTGATTTTGCGGTGGTGCTCCCTTCGGGTATTTCTCCTTGAAAAGAACCGACGATTTTTCCGTCAGATCATTTGCAACGTCCTGCCACGTAATCTTTACGCCATTGACGGCGTCGTTATTCATTTTCTCAAACGACATGACCATCGCAACCGTAAAAATGGAACCATCCTTCAACGCGTAAGAATACTGCCCAACTTTGGAGGAGGTTATATCCACCACCCCCTTGCAGTTGAAAAACAACTCTTGTATCGCGGGGGTCGGCACCTTGACGCTTCCACGCGTTGGGGCAAGTTTAAAGCCCATTTTGGCATTTTCATCGAACACATTGCAGCAGTCGGTGAGAAGCACCACGAGCCGACAATCTTTCTCTTGCATGATGTATTTAACATCAACGCGTTTCATGCTGGTCGCTTCCCCTTTTTCATCGCGAAGCTGGAAAAACTGCCCGCCGTTGGTGGAGTCGTTCGCCGCATGGCCGCTGTAGTAAAAAACGATCACATCGTCCGGTTGCGTGTTTAAGTTCCGAATGGTTTGTGCAATCGCGTTGGGCGTCGTCATCTCTCCATCCACGTTACGGAGGTTCAGCTGATGTGCGGGAACGGATTTTTGGAACATAGAAGTCACGTTCTGAATATCCCGAATGATCCCCTGCCGTGCTTCACCACGAAACCCACGTAAATCCCCCACCGTTACCAGGTGCAGCGTTTGCGCATAAAGGCTCAACGACATTCCCAGCGCCAACATCAGGCAAAGCGTTCCTTTGAGGAAAATTTTCATGATTCCAATCTCCTTTATTCATTATAATAATAGAAGAAGAAGCGGCTCCTCACCGCTTCTTTCCCTCAAAGTTTGGTTATTTTTTAATCGTCAGCTGCCACTGGCCAACATTCCCCGCTCCAAACATGTAGAAGCAAACATCGTTCGGCTGGCTTGAGGTGGCCACTTCCGAACCGACAATCTGGAACTTCACGCTCTCGGAAGCCGCATTCACAGCGTTGGCGATATTTTCCGCTTCCTTCTTGCTGATTCCTTCGATGGTTTTCTGCACTTCGTCGGCCGTCGCCTTTTCTTTGGTCACGGCGGAGTCATTGATGCTTTTCATCGTGCCCACACCGCGGGTCGTCACCTGAGCGCTGACCTGCGTCGTGCCGTTATTGTTCACCACGCTGGCGGTCGCCTGAGCCGTCAAACCATTCTGAATACCTTCCCAGTCGGCACGCACCACCACCATCGACATTACTTCGTCACGCATATCGTCGTCCATCTCGAAAAGGACGGGAAGTTTCGTCGTCTGGCCGGGCTGAAGTGCTTTGAAGCTGTCCGGGTATTTGGCGTTGGGGTAAATCTGACGCGAAGTCGGGCGGCTGTCCGGGTAATTCTGGAACAGCGCGACGTACACCGGAACGGCGGTCTGGACGTGAACGTAAAATCGTTCTTTCGGTTTCCATTCTTTTTTGGTCGGGTTGACGATCGTGCCATCCGCAAGCTCAAACCAGACTTTGATTCCGAGTTTGCTCGGTGTCGTGGCGGTCGTGGTCTGCGTGCTGGTGGTCGTCTGTCCGGTTCCGTTGGTGGTGGTCGTCGTCACGGTCGTTTGCGAGGGGGCATTCACTTCGGCAATCTGGAACTTCACATCAAGCACGCCTTTTGTCCCCTCCTCCTTCACCTTCTGAACTCCGTTCAACGCATTGATGGCGTTGCTGGTAAGCTGGGAGAAAGCCTGTTCCGAGGCCGAACGAATCATCCCCGTATCTTCTTCCGCCGCAGAGACTCCGCAAATGCTGGAGGTCAGAAGCAGCGCGACAATACCCAATTCTCTGAATAAACGTTTCATGATAGTGTTCCTTTCGATTCTGAAGTTTCGTATCCTATATAATTTCAATGTCAAAAACCGGGGAGAGCAACCATGGTCACTCTCCCCAGACCTCCCTGTTTTTAGTATTCCAAAGCGCCGTATTCGTATTCGACTTCCGGCGCCTGAGGTGCCGTTGCACCGACGGGATTCGTACCGCCGTTGACCTTCAAAATGACCAGCTTGGAATCCGCGGCAATCGTGTCAATCTGAGCGGGGTCGGTAATTTTCTGTCCATTGATGTGCGTAATGACATCCCCTTTCACGACTCCATGGGCGGCAAGCGGCGTACCTGCCAGGGGAGCCTCCTCGATCAGAACGCCGGTATCGTTCGTTGCCGATTTGACGTCCGCACTCTTGTAAAAAGTGATGTACCGATACGTGTAACGATAATAGTATGTCCGATACCATCGGTAGTACACCGGGCGATAGTAGTAGTACACCGGGCGATAGTAGTAGTACCCGCACCAACGATAACGGAAGAAGCATTTCACGCCATCCTCGCTTTCGTTACCCTCGCTGACCGGCGTCGCGTCCGGGGCGATGGGGGCGGCGGGGGCTTCCGCCTGCTCCATGGGAACGGTGCCGGTATAATCGTTTTCACCATACTCGGCCGCGTTCAAATTCCCCACCACAAATCCTGCAACGACACAACCCACCAAAACAAACATCTTTTTCATTTTCTGGCTCCTTTGTGAAAATTGTTTCGTGATTTCCGAAAGATTTTTTCTTTCTCATACCAACAATATGGTAAAAGATCGCCTTTTGTGAAACCCCAACAAAAAAATTTTCAAAAAAGATACCAACGCTTAACAAAACAACAATACACGATTTTTGAATCGATTAAAAGGGGGGGCAACAAAAAAGCCCCTGGATAACCAGAGGCTCTTTTTTCTTCCATTACAGGAACAGCATTTAGAATCTCCACTGCAAACCGGCCGTGATGTTCTGCGTCATGGCATGGCTATACATAACCGCGTTGTAATCCGCACTCAACGAGAGCGTTTTCGCATAGTTCAGGTAACGGTACATACCAAGACCGAGGTTCAGAGAATCGCGTCCCATGGCGTTTCCGGTAATGTCCCAACCCCTTTTGAAGTTCTCATTCCAGAGGTGAACCGTCGCGGCGTCCTCATCTCCGAGCTGACGTCCGTAGAAGATACGTGCCGTCATGCCGAACATCTGGCTAAGGTCGGTGCAATGTCCCGACAAACCGATACGAAGCGTTTCCCGATGATAATGGATGTCGTCGTAACTAAATCGCTGCGTGGAGAGAATCATATAGTTGTTCTGAACATCGTTACCTTCTTCCGAGAACCCATCAATCCAGCTATGCTCAATATCCAACCCGAACGTCGGGCTGAGGGAAAGGAACTCGGTGAACTGGAGACGTTTGACCAGATAGAAGGTCGCGGTAAACGTATTTCCCGAAGTATCGCTGGTGTACAACTCATTGACATTCGGCAAAAACACCCTCCGTTCCCAATCCAGGGACTGCGCACCACCACCAACGAATACCGACAATTCCCAATTCCGTGCCAACATCTTTTCAAAGTGGAGGGCGAATTGAAAATCATCCATATCGATATTCGAAGCGTAGCCCCCGTCTCGATTCTCGCTGAAGCCTTCGTAAATTCCGCTCTGGGAGAGTTCGGGGGAGGAATAGGCGAACAGGATACCGCCGGAGAACGTATCGCTCAACTGGCGTCGCAGACCAGTCAGGAAACCGGTTCGTCGCACATCGTAACCGTCATAATGGATTCCACCTTCATCATACGCGGAGCCGTTGATGGAGGTATGGGAGAAGCTCGCCCAGGCAGTCCACTTGTTGCTCGGATAGGACTGAGACGAAGAAGAAGTCGTCTCTTTCGCCGCCGTTCCCGGATCGCTCGGCTTCGCTTCCGGTGCATTCTCTTCCTGCCCACGGGTTGTCGTTCCGCTCATGGAGGTCAAGCCGCCTCCAAAGAACGTACTGGTCGGATTCCCCATATGCCCCGCCATCATCGTCACGTTCTCAATACCACTACCACGCGCAAGGTTGTGGATGGTTTGCTTGACATCTTTAGCACTCGCATTGAAGAGAGCGTCATTAAATGGAGAGAACATGTTATTGGCAGCAGCATCTTGACGAAGGTCATCAATCGTCTGAGCATATTCCTGCTCTTCGGCAGACATGTTCTGATTTTGTGCAAATGTTGCGACATCCCAAACGGTTGAAACAATCTGGAAACCATCTGTCGTCGTCGCGGCTTTTGCATTCACCAAACCAGTACTGAAAATACCGTTCAAAAGGTCGATACTATCCTTGTTATTCTCGGTCACCTGCACCTCATCGTCAGTTCCATATCCTGTATCGATGGAAATATCGCTGGCATTCAAATTGAATGTTAATTGAGTGCCTTCGTCTAAGGTTGAAACATGATCATACCAAACCGAAGTATCTTTCGCAATTGTAATCGATTGGGCATTGATAGTACCTAATGTACGATTGGTACTAAAGTCGAATATTTCTTTGCCTGCCCCGTCAACACCAGACACTCGGTCAACACTCAGCCACAAACGGGCACCACCGCCAAATCTAGCATCAGCGTCTGCTGTGTCATCTGAGAGATATGCTCCAAAATTCACTTCTTTTGCATTCACAATAGGAGCGATATCATTCGTGGCCGAAAATGTATGCGCCGCCATGAAAGCAAGTTGTCCTAAGGATAAAACTTCATATCTTGCAATGTTCTTTTTTGTGGAAGGATCGCTATATTCTGCTTTCAAGACCTCGCGATAAATGTTAAACGTTCCGTCACTTGTATTTCCATATACCCCTTCTGTTACATTCGTAGTAGCCAATACCATAGCACCCTTATAAAGCTGAGTATCTCCATTAAATTCGCTTTGATTTCCGGTAAAAATTATATTATACGCATTTGCTTCTCTAGGTGCTGACGCAGAAACGTCACCGCTCTGCTGAATAGAAACAACCCCATCGCTTTTCAATTTTCCCATAAAAATATGTGATCCACGTATAGAAGCTCTAATGTTATCATAGGTAACATCATAATCAATCGCTGTAGGGTCTCCATTCTCATCTTTGGTAACAAACATGTAATTGCTCTCATACCAACTCCCGTCTCCAGCATCAAAACTTCCTAGATTTTGATCATCCAAGACATCTACCTTGTAGAGCTTCCCATCCGTAAATACTACCTGGGAATTCGTATGAATCGTAATTTCGGAATCTGTGACAATCAATGGGTTCACAATCAAAAGAGATCTATCCGTAGATGAATTTTCACTTCCTACCGTGACTTTTCCACCTGCCTCTCCACCCAATCCGAGGTTGTCACCAGTCCATAAAACCCTTGAGGAGTTCGTAATCTCCAGTCCTGAATATTCAGGCTAAATAACTCCAGTAAATTTTTGATAAATAGACTAAATTCCTGCGGAAATTTCAAATAGCAAATTTTTTTCTATTATTTTTCGCGGATGATTTCACTCTTTTTTATTTTTGGGCATATATAGAAATATCCCACCCACATTTCCTCGGAAACGGGACAGGCAAAGGTGGTGTGGGCGAGCCGTGGACGGAGCAAAGCGCAGTCCCGGAGTACGGAAAAGTATCCACCTATTTCTCCGGAAAAACGGACTGCGTCCTCCGTTCACGGCCCCCTACACCCATTGGATTCCACCCACATTTCCCCGGAAACAAGACAGGCAAAGGTGGTGTGGGCGAGCCGTGGACGGAGCAAAGCGCAGTCCCGGAGTACGGAAAAGTATCCACCTATTTCTCCGGAAAAACGGACTGCGTCCTCCGTTCACGGCCCCCTACACCCATTGGATTCCACCCACATTTCCCCGGAAACAAGACAGGCAAAGGTGGTGTGGGCGAGCCGTGGACGGAGCAAAGCGCAGTCCCGGAGTACGGAAAAGTATCCACCTATTTCTCCGGAAAAACGGACTGCGTCCTCCGTTCACGGCCCCCTACACCCATTAGAATTGTACCCAAAATTTTCTTTGAAAAATCCAAAGACTTGACTTTTTTCGTCAGAAATGTATAATGGTTAACATTCCTGTTTCGAGTGACATTCAAAAATTCCGAACGCGTGAATCAGAAAAATCGATTATGAAAAAAACAGCCTGCACCCTTTTTATGATTGCAATGGTATTGTTCTCACGCGTTTCCACCCTTTACGCGAGTGAGAGAAACCTTGCCATCCTGATCGGCGTAACCCATTACGACAGCGACGCATATGAAGACGACCGAAGCAGTCTCCGCGTCGGTGGCGATGTCGCGGCACTTTCCGAACGGTTTGCCGAAGGTGGAAATGGTTTTGAAGTCGTCACGCTAACGGGGGATTCCGCCACTCGGGATTTCATCCAGCAGACCCTCCGAGAAAAACTCGCCCCCAACCGCTGCCAGTTTCGCGATACCGTTATCGTTTATTTCAGCGGTCATGGCACGGTCAGCGCCGCCGATAGTAATCGCGTCCTCCTTGCGGTCAAGGATTCAAGCAACGAGGAATCCACGTTCCTTGCCGCTAATGATATTCGTCAAAGCCTTGCCCGGTGCGGCGCCGCAAACACCCTTTTCATCCTCGACGCATGCCATTCCGGAGGCGTTAAAAACGATGCCCAACCGATCGTTCGCGATACGAGTATTCCGGGGGTCGTCACGTTGGCAAGCTGCCAAAATACCGAAAGCAGCGGTACCTGGGCGGAAAAAAATATGTCGAATTTCTCCTACTGGCTGAACGAAGCGCTGAAAGGTTACGCCGATTCCGACCTCAGCGGTTCCGTCGATACCGAGGAACTGGCAAACTACGTCACGGCAAATTTGCGTTTTAAAACCAAACTCCAACACCCCGTGGTGGTAAAACATCCAGATACGGAGCACTTTCCGGTTTTCAAACCCCGTTCCCGCCAGCTTTACGCCGTGCTGGACGACATTGCCGAGCAGATCATCCTGTACGCAAGCCTGAAAAACATCCAATCCTTTCATTCGCAGGGATTCCTCACTTCCTTGCGTGTGGGAACGTTTCGCTCGTCTGGCCTGGACGATGAAGAATTCAACGACATCAAAAAAGTTTCCACGTTCTGCGCGTCGGAACTGGAACGCCGTGTCGGTCTGAAAAGTCGCGGGGAGGTCACGATTTCCCCCCATGCCAACGCACATGGCCCCAGCCTGCAAGGTACGATTCGGCGGAAAGAAAAACGTTATTTTCTGTCGCTCACCTGCACGCTCTCCGCCACGAAAAGCGATTCGGAAGGACAAGAGGAAACGCAACAGGTGAAAATCTCCCAGCAGTTCCCCATTCGCGCGGCTTACGAAGCCCCCGCACCCCAGGCACCGCCCGCCGATTACGTTCCCTGCCAGGTTTTTCTGGAGGTGAAAACCCCCAACGGCTACGTGCCGCGGGCCATCGAAAAAATCCGGGGGCAATATTATGCCGCTCTGGACGCCGGGGAAGTTTACCGTGTGGTGGTTCAGCGATTTCAGCAGCCGGGCGTGAATCCGCGTCGCCTCGGTTTGAAACTGTTCGTCGATGGGTGCAGCACCATCCCGCAGGCCCTGTCGAAAGTCAGCGCGTCCAAATTTCAGATTGCCGGGGAAGCGGCCACTTCCCCCCCGCGTCGTCCCGACGTGCCCGCCGCCAGTACGAACGCTCCCCAGGCGATCCTTTCCAGCCCGGCGGAAGTGGAAGCTCCGAACATACCGTTGGACGCCGCGAGTTTTTATTTCCTTTGCGGTCAGGACGTCGATTCGCCTTATAATTTTAACGCACAACATCCGTTCCATGGTTTTTTGAAAACGACGGGAGAATCCGCTTCATACCGTGAATTTCTCGTCGCGCCGGGAAACGAATCGGTCGGCAGCGGTGAAAATATCGGGCTGATAACGGCTGCGTTTTACGAGCTGGTAAACGTTCCGGAAGGGTCGGCCACCCGTGGCACCATCGAAGGGGGCTGGGGAACCACCCGCGCACCGGAAGTCCATGGCATGACCACCGGGCCGCTCCTGCAAAAAGTCACGATTCGTTACGTCCCCCAAAACGAATTGGAAACATACCGGCAGGGGGCGCCCATCGAACTTGTGCATGGGGCGGAATAGGTTGCCCCTGTTCCCCAAGTGTCGTTGGCAGGGGGTGCGATCAAACTTCCTTGCGAATTTGGACAAGATGGGTGATTCCCCTCTTTTCAGAGGGGTGGCAGCCGTAGGCTGACGGGGTGTTTTGAACTTGGGAAAGCGTTCCCCACTTCGGAACTACCCCCCGCCCTGACGGGCGTACCCCTTCAAAGAAGGGGAATTTGTACGGCGCGCAGAAAATTGGATCGCACCCGTTGGCAGGAAAATGCCCTGGGAGCGTCTTGACATTTTTCATACACCCATGTATAACAGTAGTATTCACAAAAATCAGAACCGAGGTGTTCGCAGAAACCACTTCGGTTTTGAAAAAATCAAGGAGATGCCACGTGAGTAAAATCCTTTTTTGTAGCGTTTTCATAGCGTTCTGCGTCGGGGCGTCGGGGGCGGAAACGTCACAGGGAGGGCCAGGTTCCGAAATACCAGGTGCCAAACGGTTCGCCATTATTTTTGACACGACCACTCCGCCGGCAAACCAGCAAAACGAGTACGAAACCGCAATCCAAACGTTGGCCGATTGCCTGAAAGCGTCGGGGATTCCAGAGAAAAACATCCATGTTTATTCCTCCTTTTCCACCCCCGCCACCCGAAAAAAAATGCAAAGCGCCCTGCGTCGCAAATCGTGGAAAAGCAATCCGCCGGAAGAACTCCAGGTTTACATTACCGCAAACGGTCTGAGTAACGGCACGAAAGATATGCTGGTTCCTTCGGGCGTTTCGGTGGAAGATGTTCAGGAAACGGGGGATTCGCGTTTGATTGCGTTTGAGGAGATTCAAAAGATGATTGCCAACAGCGGCGCAACGCGTATCCTGCTTGTGATGAATTTCCAGTCGGTCAAGGCCGTGACGCGTTCGTCAGGGGCAGGTTCCAAACTCCAGAACGTACGGATTCAGGGGTATCGCGGCCTCCGTTCCAACGAGTATTTCGACGACGAGGAATCAGAAACGGAAAACGCAGAGGACAATCCGAAAAAAAATTTCCAGTTCCTGCAAATTGTAACCCGCGACCAGGATATTCGTGGCACCCGAATCAGTGATTTTTATCAGACGTTTCGCGGTGCCATGGAAGGATACGCCGACATTTCGGGGAATAACGACGGGAAGATTCAGGCGGAAGAATTAGCGCACTACCTCCGAGACAATACGGAAATGACGGTTGAGATTTCCCGTAACGGCAACGCGGAGTACCTTTTATGCGAAGCGAAGAAAAAAGCACAGATTCCCGCAGAAATTTTTGAGAGCTTGCAACGCACCTTTACACGCGAAGAATTCCGGCAGGAACGGGACTCTGCGGCACAGCGTGCAACCGTCATTCGGAACGCAAAGGGGGGGAATCCATGAAAACGTTAGGATTTTGGAGCGTTTGGATTTTCGTGCTGTTCGGAACTTTCGTCGAACTTGCGGCGGATTGGAATTCCGACTTTTATCACGGGGTCGTTCGTCCTGCCACCTCGCTTCCGCCCAGTTCGTCGCGAAGCACAGGGTATCCTCACGTACCCTCCAGCCAAAAAAGAGTGACACGGGCGATTTTGTTTGCCGTGAACGAATACGACGGAAAAATGGACTCCCTTTCCGGCTGTATCAACGATATAGAGCGTGTTCGAGAATGGCTCCAGCAAACTCACGATATTCATCCGGAACATCTGGAGATCCTCACGGATCGCAGTGCGACGTACGCGAATCTGGATGCGGCGTTAAAGCGGGCGGCTCAGGTTCCTTCGGATCGCCTGGTGGTTGTGATTGCGTGTCATGGCGGTTCGGCCCATGGTAAAAGTTTCATCTGTCCGCAAGATATGTTGAACGTTGATTTCTCCGACACGGCGGGGGACGATGTGCTGGCCACGATTCGGGAACGGCGTCTTTTCCCACTTTCCGACATACTGGCGGCCCTGAAAGCGCTTCCGACGCGTGAAATTCTTTTGATTCTGGACTCCTGCCGCAAGGTGGAAGCGGGGAGTAACGATTTCATGCAGGAATTTCAGGAGCTGATGCACAACGATAACCAATACTTCCAAAAAGTGGGGGGAAGTTTTGCGGTCGTCACCAGCTGCTCCTTTGGCCAGCAGGCGGAGGAATACTCCAGCGCGAACAAAGACTACGGTAAATTTCTCTACTTTTTTACGGAGGGGCTTACCGGGAAGGCAGATTTTACGGGGTGCTACGACAACAGCGTGACCCTGACGGAAGCGTACAACTATGCGTACGCGCAGATGGAAGGTTCCCAAACGCCTGAAATTTTCATGGCCTCCTCCAGCGGGAATATGGTTCTCGCAAATTATGCGGATCTTCCACGTCCCACGGACGTTTCCCAGGAGAGCGACCTTGCGTTTCTTTTGCGTACGGGGGTTATCCTCTCCAACGTAAAGCGGTGGAATGAAAAGACGAATCGGGAAGGACTGAAGGCGCTCGACTGCGTTTTGGAAAATGTACCGAACAACGCGTTGGCATGTTCCGTTCGGGGAAGCGTCCATCGTCGTCTTGGAAATTACGAGCAGACGATGCTTGACTGGAGCAAAGTCGGGCACAAGCTCCAACTTTACGCAGGCGTGGGCGAGACCGGATCCCTGAGCGAGATTCCGTTCTACACTTCCCCCGACACGGCAGCCAAATCCTCATCGGGCCAACTGAAAACGAACGACCTTTTGACGGTTTCAGGAATTCGAGGCGATTTCCTTCTGATTTCCGAAGTGAACAATGCGCCTGTCACCGCAAGTTGGGTCAAGCGCAGCGACGTACACTGGAATTATAAAACGGCCTCGGAAAGAACCACGGCAACGCAGAATCAGCGTTCGCGTGATTACTCCGCCTCATACGGTAATGCGACACCGATGGAACGCATGACGATGAGAACTCAACCTTCACGTGGCGGTGGAGAAAGCGGCCCCATTGCGCGTGGTCCATGACGTTATTGAAATTCAAGACATACTCCTCGAATTGAATGAATTAAGGTGGAAAAATACGATGCAGCAAAGTGTCCTCATGAGTCGTTGGATTTCCAAACTTGGCGATGGAAATCCGGACGCGATGGAACTGGTGTTCCGGCGTTATTTTGAAAAATTGATTTCCCTGGCCTCATACCGAATGAAAGGGATCAATCGGGCGGAATGTTCCGGCGAGGATGTGGCGTTAAGTGCGATAAACAGCTTCTACAACACCCTTCAGCGTGGAAATATCCAACTGAATACGGAAGACGACCTTTGGGGATGTCTTTTTTGCATTATGATACGAAAGATTTCCGCACAACGACGTCGGGAATTTGCCCAGAGGCGTGGGGGTGGAAAAGTTGCAAAAATCAGCGGCGACACGGCTTTCGAGGAGGAGGGGGAGGCGATTTTTGCATCCATTGCAGGCAGCGAGCCGTCGCCGGAGCTTGCGGGCCAGTTGACGGAAACCACGGACGAACTTTTGAATCTTTTCGATAAAGATTCGACGCAATATAAAATCATTTCGATGAAGTTGCAGGGGTTTTCCGTCGCAGAAATTGCCGAGGAGCTGAATCTGTTGCCACGTACCATTTTTTGGCACCTGGATACCATTCGGAAGAACTGGGATTATTGGAACGGCATCGAATACCTGATTGAAAACAGCCTGGAGGGAGCCTCTTTTGCACACATGGCGACGTTTTTGGAAAAGACGCCGGAGATACTGGACGAGATTCTGGAGAAAATCCTGTTTCTCTGGAAAAAGGAGGCTTCCGAAGAAAAATGTCAGTCGCTTCGGCTGCTTTGGCACAACCGGGAGGCTTTTCAATCACTTTTGAATCAGCAGGATTCCGCCGCACTGGAATTGGAGTCGCAACGGGGCAAGATTTTCAAACGGTGGCTTTCCCTGGCCCGTTCGGAATGGAAAAATGAACTGCTGAAAATCTGGACAAGAAAAAAGACCGCTTCGCCATGAATTCAAACGTCCTACAGAGGAATGGGGACTCCGAAAAACAGGAAGGTTCCAACCCTATTGAGTCGCAGGCGAACGCGATGGCGTTTTCCTCTTACTCAAGGCTGGCGGACATTAGTCTGTACTTTGAAAAAACCTGGACGGAGGAGCGGGTTTTATCCATTGAGGATTGCCTTCGCATGGTTGGCGAGGAGGATCGCGAGGAGCTTTTTTCGCTGCTGCTTGAAATTGACGTCACCAAGGGATTTTTGGCCCGTGCGTTCGTCTCTATCGAGGAATATCAGACGCGATTTCCGCAGTGGAAGGAAATTGTCGACGTCGTTTTTTCGCAGTTCAACCAGCAGACGATTACCGGATACGGGCGTGTGGGGAAAAAAATCGGGCACTATTCGATTCAGGAAGTGCTTGGCAAAGGGGCGATGGGGATTGTTTTTCGGGCCACCGACGAGCACCTGCTTCGCACGGTTGCCATCAAGTATATTTTGCCGCTGAAGAATAAAACGCCGGAAAATCAGAAAAAACTGGTGGATCTTTTCCGCAATGAAGTCGCCATGCTGGGGCAGATGAAACGCGACACGATGTTCGTTCAGGCCTATGAAAGCGACTGGGACGGCGATTTCATGTACCTGGTCATGGAATATGTTGACGGAAAGGATTTGGCAAAGTACGTCCGACAAGAGGGGGGGAAACTCCCCTTCCCCGAAGCGGTGCGATACATCCGTCAAATTGCCGAGGGGCTGTGTGAAATCCATGATTTGGGAATCATCCATCGGGACATTAAACCGGAAAACGTCGTACGATGCCAGGATGGTTCCATTCGCATTTTGGATTTGGGACTGGGCATTTTCAAGGATACGCATTCGGCATCGCGAATCCTGGAGCAGGTCCATCCTTCTAAAAAAGCGTTGGATCCCTCGACGCTGGTATTGATGGACAGCACCCAGGCCACTGCCGCCGGAACGCCCGCGTATTGGTCGCCGGAGGCGTATTACACTCCGGAAAGTGTGGACGCCCGAAGCGATCTGTTCAGTTTGGGGGGAACCTTTTTTTTCCTCTTAACGGGGCTTTTGCCGATTCAGTGGAGGAATCCCATTGAAAAGGCGGGGGAAAAGGAGCCTGTTTCTTTAAAGCAATTTCTGGAAACGCAAAAAATAGATCTTCCCGCCGAGGGGTTGGCCATTCTGGAGAAACTTCTGGAATTGGACGTGTCCCTTCGTTTTACTTCCGCGCACCAGCTACTGGAAGCGTTACAAAAGTTGGAAGAAAAAATAACGCCGCGTCCCTGGTACGTTCGGTGGAAACGTTTCCTTCAGGGGGGAATGTTGCTGGTCGTCGTGGCCCTTTCTCTTTTGCTGTTTCACCTTTATTCGGGGGGGGCGAAATCGTTGGAATTGTCGGAATCGCAGATTGTCCAGACGAAATTCCAGACCGCGCAGCAGCTGGAAAAATCGGGGCAATCGAGTGCCGCGTTGGCATTGCTGATGGATTTATCCCCCGACTCCTTTGCCGATTCCGAAAAGGAAGCGTTCCTGGCTCTCCGTGGCGGGCTTTGCAAAGATCAATGGGAAAACCGGGAATACCTGCTGCGTGCCCAGAACGATTATTCCCAGTTAATTCAAATGAAGCCGGAGAATTTGAGTTATCACAAGGATTTGATTCGTCTGTATCTCGAACTTGGTGAGGAAGCACGGGCACGCGACGCGGTCATTCAAATTCAAAAACGTTACCCCAGGGAAGTGGTGTTTGCAATCCTGGACGCGGAAATTCACATAACGGAAGCAGAAAACAAACATCTTTCCGAACCGGAAAAACATGCTCATTTGTCCGAGGCAATGGATATTTTAACCGACGTTCTGGGGCAGGACGCTTCCTTGTGGCAGGCTTATTTCTGGCGTGCCAGGGCCTACTACGCGATGCACCATATCGATTTCGCGCTGCGGGACCTGGAAGAACTTATGAAGCTGAACCGAAACATCCCTTCCGCCTGGCTTCTTTGGGCCGATCTTTACGTCGCGAAGAAAGATTATCCGGAGGCGCTGGAATGCTGGGATTACATCACACAACGGAAACCCAATTTCACCAGTGCGGAATGGGCGGAGATTTTTCTAAAAAAGGCGCAGACGCTGTTTTTCCTTGAAAAATATGAAGAATGCATCGCGGCATGTTCCCGCAGTGAAAAAGAAGCGAAAGTTGCGTCGGCACAACTCCTGCAACTTCGGGCGGAATCTGCGTTTTACGCTTGCCGTTGGGAGATCGCGGCCGACGATTTCGAGAATTTATTCCTGGGGTATTCGCGTCAGCTTTTTTCCTCGAATCAGCAGATCATGTACGATACCATGCACGCCTTGTCCCTGTTTCAACTGGGTGAAAACGCGAAAAAGGTCGATTTGCGGAAAAAATACCTCAACGATTGTATTTCGGTCGTCGAGTCGAGCCAGAAACGCTTTTCCAATTCGGTAAAATTCTTCTTTTTCGAGAAGTATTGGAGTATGCGGGAAATTTACCTTCGGGCGAACATCCTTTTGGGAAACCAGGAGGTGGTACGCGAACATTCCGAATCCCTTTTCAAAACGATGCAGGAGACGGAGGCGCCTGCGTCCAACGCGACGCTGGAATAATGCGGGAGTAAGGAGAACCTGTTTTGAAAAACCATTCCTTTGTAGCGACCGGGACACGGCTTGCGTTTCTCGGTTTTCTCCTCTGGGGAAAATGGTTGGCGGCAAGCGAAGTGGAGTGGAATCCTGAGGTACGGGAGGTGGGCGTTTTTCTGTGCCATGCCACCTTTTCGTGGGATATGGCAAAGGAACAGCTTCAGATACTGGCAAATTTGCAGCGCGATATTCAACAGAAACTGGGGCTTGGGGATCCCAGGGAAAAGGTGGAGGTTTTCCTTTTTTCGTCGCAGGAAACCTGGGCAAGGTACCATCGTCAATACCTTCCCGACACCCCCTTTCGCAGGGCGATGTTTCGGAAACCAGACGTTATTCTCAAAACAAAAAGCAGCCGGGGGAAGATTTACGCGTACCTTTCTCCCCAGCTCGAACAGGATTTGCGTCATGAGGGAACGCATGCCATCCTGCACGCGACGCTTGGAAAGCCGCTCCCGATTTGGATTGACGAGGGATTGGCGGAGTATTTTGAGGTTTCTCTCCCCCCCTGGCAAAACCCCACCTGGTTGGAGCAAACGCGGAGCCGGCTCCAAAAGCACCAAACCATTCCGCTCAAAAAATTGGAAAAAATTACGGGAATGCGGGACATGACGCGAGAGGCCTATGGTGATTCGTGGGCCTGGGTGGTCTTTCTTTTGGACGGGCCTCAACCGATACGGCATATCTTACCCGATTACCTTCGAGACGTTTCCAAAAAGCTCTTTTATCCTTCCCTTTCCTCCCGAATCACAAAGGTTTCCAAAACGCCGCACGAAACGCTCCTGCAACGTTACTTTTTAAGGGAAATGCCCGATTAAACGGTGTTCCAAAGCATTGCGAACGAGCGTTTCAGAACGTTACTTTCCACGAAACGTTCACGCTCTTGGGGATGAATTTCACCCGAATAAGGTTCCCCTCCCGCGTCACTTCCGCCTGCTCGCCGCCGGAAATCTCCACCGTGGGAATCGAGCTTTCCGCAGCGTAAATCCGCAATTCATACGCCTCGCCCGCCACGGTTTCGCTCTTGCCGGAAAGCGTCTTTTCCGACCCGTTCCACACCTCGTCGGTCACGTCCAGAATCGGGCTGGCCACGTGCCGCGACGTCGAAAGCAACATCGGATTCCCCGTCACTTCCCGCACCGCCAGAATCCGACAGACACCCCCCGGCAGCGTCTGCGTCAGGCGTCCGGAAAATTCCGGCACCAGACGGTTCTCCCAAAAGTCAAACGCCACGTACTTCCGATTCGCGTCGAAACCGACAAAATCCATGGCGTAATCGATCTTCGTTTCTTCCTTTTCTTTCCAGTTGAAAAGTCCCAAAATGTGATAATTCCCCTCCGAAAGCAGCCACACGTTGGCCAATTCGGAATGGAACAGATCGACCGGTCGCACGTTCGTTCGCTGGTGGTTCGGCATGGTGCGTCGCAGCACGTTCACCCGCTCGTCCGAAAGCTCCGGAAGCCAGTCACTGAACGCGTAAAGCTGCCCGGTTAACGCCACCCAGCTGGTAATCCATTGGGCACGCGAAAGCGGAATCGAATCCCGCACATACACCGGGTCGGGGTCGTTCCACCAGACGCGACCGTTGAAGAAATAACGGGCCGTTCCCCGCACCGGGCCGGCACAAATCCCCTCCCAGCTTGCACCGTTGTCCGGACCAATCCGCACGGCGTCCACCAGTCCATAATTCCCCCCCATCGTCCGCATGTTCTGCGAAATGTTGCACGACATGAGAAACACATCGTCGCCCGCCGCACTGCGAACCTGCCGCCACGCATCGCGAAAAACCTCCACGTTCGTCATCGTTTCGTCGTCGAAATCCTGCAACCCGATATCGTCGGGCAGGTATTCATCGTTTACGTAAAGCTGCTCGACCGCCATGGCCGTCCATGTGCCGTCGATTTTGAAGTATTTATACCCCCAGTCCTTCGCAATCCGCGACACTTCCTCTTTCACGTACGCCTTCACCGCACAGTCGGTCATATCCAGGCACGTCCCTCCCCAGAACGTCTCGTACGGCGCCCCCTTTTTCTGCTTCACACGGTCGAATTTACGCGTGCTTTTCTCGCCGGGAGCCGGATAGTCGATTTTGCTTTTCACGAACCATTCCTGCTTGTCGGCATAATACGGGTCGTTGTAATTCCCCGAAAACGGCATGAACCACAGCCCCGCCGTCAGGCCATGCGCAACCAAATCATCCGCCGTGACTTTCATCCCATTCGGATACGGCCCCGCCGGGTCGGCCGCCGTGAAATTCTTCTTCGGGCCATTCTTCTTGGTGCCCAGCTGCCAGCAGTCGTCTATCTGGAAGAAATTCATTCCCCACGGCACCAGCTTTTTCGCCGCCATCTCCGCAAATTCCCGCGTGGAGGCTTCCGAACCCGCCTTGCCGTTTTTGTTGGAATACCACGTGCAATACCCCGTCGGACAAGGTTTCATCGTTATGTTATGGACTTTTGCCACAAAATCCGCGTACGCTTCCAGCCCCAGCCGGGCATCGGCAAATCGACCGATCACGAACCAATCGCATTCCCGCCCCCCGTCCGCCGCCAGTGGAAGACGCCCAAATTCCTCAAACGCCGTCAGCGTCACCTGCGTGTCGCGTTTGCCGCTTTGCACGATTCCGCTGCCCAACTCCGACGTGACCCAGCCCGCCACAACGCCCTCCCGCGTCTGGGGATGGGCCACCGCCAAAAACATGTAGCTGCCCTTGTGACCGTCCACCGCCCGCAACCCAGCCGTACCCAGCGCGGCCATTTTCGTGGGAACCCAATGTTCACTCAGCCGTATTTCCGGAAACGTCAGCTGCTTGACCACCGTTTCCTGCGACGCGTGCAACGAAACCATGAACACCGCCCACGGCAAATCTTTCTCCACCCGAATTTCCACCGCCGCCAGCACGCCGGGCTGAATCTCCACCCCCTCCAAAAGCAGTGAATCCTGCACGACGTTCGCCGACTTTGCCGCAACCTGCATTACCGCGAAATCGCCAATCTCCAACACGCTCCCCTCCGGATCGTACGCAACCGAGAGCACACCGTTGGAAATCCGATATTCCCCTTCGTCCGCCCCTGCAAACGACACGCCCAGAACCCACATGCCCAGAACGACACCCAAACCCGCAATGCAACGTAACATAAATACTCCTTCTTGCGTTCCCGCTCAAATCCGAACCTTTAGAGAATCGCCGCTTTGCGACGTCACCTCCGGGGCGGCTCGATTTGCGGAGGCTTCTTTTCCATCTCGAATTTTACCCGAATCGGCTTCAGGTCTTCCGTATCCCCCTTCTGCCGGGCCTGCTCGTAAACCTGCTCGGTGTGGGCAAACTTCACCCTCGTCTCGTTCCGATAAATCAAAAATCCTCCCACCGCACAGACAATCGCCAGCACGATAAGAAGGATCCATTCGATCAAAGCGTTTCCATTTCGCATCGGTCTTAAAACTGAAAATAACGTGCCGCGTTGTGATAACTGATGTCCGCAACCATCTCGCCAAGTAATTTTTCGTCGTTCGGCAAAAGGCCCTTTTTCACATCGTTCCCCAGCAAATTGCACAAAATGCGCCGGAAATATTCGTGACGCGTGTACGACAAAAACGACCGACTGTCCGTCAACATCCCCACAAAACGACGCAAAAGCCCCAGATTCGACAACACGTTCATCTGCGTTTCCATGCCGTCTTTCTGATCCAGAAACCACCAGCCGCTCCCGAATTGAATCTTGCCGGGCGTCGTCCCATCCTGGAAATTCCCCAGCATCGTACCCACCACATGATTGTAAATCGGATTGAGGTTGTAAAGGATCGTGCGGGTCAGGTTCCCCTCTTTTTCCAATGCGTCGAAATACCGCGACATCGCCTGCGCCACGTCGCCGTCGCCGATGGAATCGAACCCCGTATCCGGCCCCAACTGCTCGTATTTTCGCGTATTGTTGTTCCGCATGGCGCCAAAATGGAACTGCTGCGTCCAGCCAAATTTCGCATTGAGCCTGCCCAGCTCGAACAGTACCCGCCACTGGAACGCGTCGCGCTCGGCCACCGAAACCGTGGCACTGCGGTCGGCCAGCACTTTTTTCAGCACGGCGTCGGCCGATTCCCGGGACACTTCCCCCATCGGAAACAGCCCCAACCCATGGTCTGAAAGCCGGCAACCGTGGGCATGGAAATACGCATACCGCTTCTCCAACGCCACCAAAAGTCCGTCGAAATCCCGAACGGTATCGCCCGTCACCTTTTCCAGCGCCGAAAGCCATGGGAAAAACACCGTCGGACAGTCAATCGCCATCGCCTTGTCCGGTCGAAACGTCGGCAGCACCCGCGTACGAAACGCTCCGGTCGCGTTGGCCTGAGCGATCGCCGCATGAAATTCCAGCGAATCGACCGGGTCGTCGGTTGTGCAGACCGATTCCACCCGCATTTGCTCCATGATTCCCCGCGCGGAAAATTCCGGCTGTGCCAGTTTCTCATTGCACGCGTCCCAGATCGAGTCGGCCGTCTGGGGCGAGAGTAGCCGATCGTTGATTCCAAACGGACGATTCAGTTCCAAATGCGTCCAGTGGTACAGTGGATTCCGCAGCGTATACGGCACCGTCGCGGCCCAGGCGTCGTATTTTTCCCGGTCGGAAGCGTCGCCGGTGCAGAACCGTTCCGCCACGCCGTTGCTCCGCATGGCACGCCATTTGTAGTGGTCGCCGTAGAGCCAAATCTGCGTCAGGTTCTCGAACCGCGTATCCTCAGCCACCTGTTGCGGCGGCAGGTGACAATGATAATCGATGATGGGTAAATCTTCCGCATACTGGTGAAACAACGTTTTTGCCAGCGGCGTTTCCAAAAGAAAATCGGGATGGATAAAATTCATCTTACTTTTGCTCCCGTAAGGCTCCCCAACCGAGCCAGATCATAACCGCCGAAGCCGCCATGAACACAATATCCATGAAGATACTGTATCGCTGGAACGGCATCTCCATGCAAAGGTCTACCAGAAAAATCAAAAATACGACGAGGGAAAGAACCATCCCCACCCAACAAAGTGCCTTGGACATAATGCCTCCTGTCTGACGCGTGCGGCCCCATTTCCCTTAATCATATCACAAGTACCTCTCCCTGTCAAGAATCAACCCCTCCCTGCGAACGGTGAAACGGAGAATGCGGCCCGAAATTGCGGTAAATTTAACCCCCAACCCCTAAAACGAAACCACCTGACCGTCGTTCCGAATCCCCAGATTCTGATGGGTTTTAGGATCCATGCTGTAAGACATGCGCTGCACCGAACCGTCACACATCGCCATCCCAAACGTTCCTGCATGCGCGGAGCCAAAACGACTGGGGGCCGTGTCGTACTGCGGACGATCCTGAACGGGGTAGTAACTTTGCGAAGTGGTACGAAGCGTATCGCCATCCCCCCCGGAGTAACCGGTCGCGTCGTCTCCTCCACAAAGCAACGTCGATGTGCCCATGTAACGATCCGACGCCATGTACTTCTCCCCACAAAGGTAGGTGTTGCTCGTGCCGTCGCGGATTTCCGCCAGCTTCACCTGGCTCCCGTGGTAAATCACCCCCGTTCCAACCGGTTTCCACTGATTTTTACGCAAAATGTCCATCGCATCGTTCATATCCTTCACCTCGGTAATATGACCGGGATGCGTCGAACCACAATTCCCCGCGTAATCCGTTTTGACGACGTTCTGCTCCCCCGACGGAAGCTGCACATTTTGGAACGTTGAACTCGTAAATTTCGTGTACGACGTCTGGCATGGCCGACGCGAAGGGCACAGAAACAACGCTATCGGCGTCGTGACGACCGTTTCGCTCTTCTGCTTCTGATCCGAAGTGATCGTGTCCGGCTGCCCGTCCGAACCCATCTGGAAAAGAGCGTTCTGCTCCATAAACGGCAAGACCGAAAAAGTCCACGCTCCCGGCTGCGCATAGGAAAAACCACGATCCGGATCGCCGCACCACGAATAATACCACCCCCCCGACGGAAGATTTTGCTGCGAACTCTCCAAATTCAAACAGGCCAACGCCATTTGCCGCAGGTGGTTGCTGCACTGCATTTGCCGCGCCGCTTCCCGCGCCTGCTGGACGGCGGGCAAAAGAAGCCCCACCAACATCCCGATGATCGCAATCACCACCAACAACTCCACGAGCGTAAAGCCCATACGCCGTCTAAACTCTGGAAAAAAAGTTGGTCTTGATGCCATGGAACCCCACCCTACTTCCTCAAAAACGCTGTTTTCCACGTCGCAGGCAGCCCCAAACCGCCAGCCCCATCGCCAGCAAAATCCAACTCCCCGGCTCCGGCACCGCCGCACGATCAACCCCCAGATAGAGTTGGCCTCCCTCTCCCCAGACGTTGAAATAATGCTGCTGTGCCCCCGAAAGCCACGTGGAAACATCCAGACTGGCCAGGTTGCCGATGGTGCCAAGATCCAACTGCCCCAGGGAATGCCAATCCACGTCCGCCGCAAGGTTCAGCACCAGGCCCCCGTCCGTCATATCCAGCGTATCGACCGAAAGCGTATCGTACCTGCTCGCGTCGAAAATGTCGATCTGCAACACGCCCCCCTCCTGAATGGTCAACGTTTTGCCTGCCGCAAACGTCGAATTTCCGTAAGGATCGGTCGTGTCGCCCGGAGAGAAAATCCCGCCCGACTCCACCTGCACGGAGAACGGAACCGACGCATCCAGCGACGAAACCTGTGCATCATCCGAACCCGCCACCACGCGAACCGTATCGGTCGTGGTGTAGCTCCCCTTCGTTCCCAGCGAAAATTTTCCGCCCGCCAGAACAACTTCGGAACCCGCCAGCGCCGTATCGACCACCAAAACCCCATCTTCCACCAGCGTCGTCCCGGTATGCGAGAGCGTTCCTGTAAGCGTCTGCGTCCCCGCCCCCGTTTTCACCAGCGAAATTGCGTTTTTCACCGTGCCGTTCCACGAGTAACTCTCCCCCGTGTCGACGGCAATCGTCAGCGTTGAGGCGGAATTTCCCGAATTGAGAATCGACCCCTGGTCTCCGGTAACGCCCGCGATCGTGGCGGAATAGCCGTACAGATCGAGAAGCGACTCCACATGCCCGCTAACTTTCACAAACTCCATCACGCTGTTGGCGGAGAGAGCGTCGTTCGCCATGATCGCCAACCGTGCCGTGGCAGTAGAGGTCGTATTTCCCGCCGCCCCCAGAATCGTCTTGCCGGAATAGTTATTGTTCGGATTCGTCAGGACGGTCCAGCCACCATTCCAGCAAATCGTCAGGCTCCCCGGCGTGTTGGCATTGGAATCGGAAATTTTCCCATCCAGTATCAAATACCAGTGGTCTGCCCGGTTTCCGACAAAAGCTTTCGCATCTTGAACCGCTTCGGCAAACGTGTTTTTATTGCTTCCCCACCCAACTTCAATTTTTCCGCCACCACTGGCAATCAGGATGTCGTTGTACAGATGCAGCACTTCGTCCGTACCGCCGATACGACTTCCACCGTTGTTGGAAATGCCACCGTTATTCAGCGTAATCGCCCCTGTTCCGAAGCAACCCGACTCAATCTTTCCGTCCGCGCCCAGCGTTCCGCTGCTGTTGAATCGAACCCAACTTTTCTCGATGAGCGTCCCCCCTGTGTAGGTGTTCTCCCCATTGAGAAGCAAATTGGCCGTCTCCATCGTGTTTCCGTTACTGAAAATCAGCCCCAGATTCCCGGTAAATTTGCCAAAATAGGGGTTCGTCTGCCCGGTACTACCCGTAATATTTAACTGCGAGAGTCCCGTTTGGGTGTTCGTGATTTCCGCGTTGGCGTTTTTGGTCGTTTGCTGAAGCATTCCAATCGTTTCGCTATGTCCGTAAAGATCAAAAACGCCACCGTTGATGATCTGAACACGGGTGTCACTGAGCTGGTTTCCCCCCTTCCCGGTCAGACGCACCGTTCCACCATTCTGGATTAAAAAGTGCGCGGCATTAAAATCGGTCTTGTTCAGATTCAACGTCCCGCTTACCATCCGAATCGTCGTCGCCTCATTGTTGGCGCTCAACTTGTCTCCCCCCAAGGTCAACGCCCCCGCCCCATAATCGACTACCAGCGTAATATACTGAATCCCGCCGTTGATCGTATTCGACACTGTGCCGGTCGGTTTCAGGGTGAGCGTCGCTTTACTGCTATCCTTCGTCGAATTCGTAATGTACACCGCCGTATCGCTGGCTGTGGACTGTTCAAAGCTGGTCAGCGTTTCGTTGTGTCCGTTCAGGTCGAGCAACCCGCCGGCATTGGTGACGACCACACTCGATCCGATCTGGTTTCCGCCGGAACCGGTAATTTTCACCTTCCCTCCGGAAAGTGTCAGGTTGTTGACGACGTATTTCGAGTCCGTGCGGGCGAATTCGTAATCGCCACTGGAAAGAGTCAGCGCTTCTACCGAGCTGTCGCTGTCGTCATAAACCGTCGCGGCCGGAAGAAGGGTGGCAAAAATTCCTGTCAGGAGAAAAAGGGAGACGCGAGAAAAGAATCGTCGCCATCTTTGGGAATCACCTATTCTGCCCCCCCCCCCCAATCTTAACATTTTGCCATTGCATCGCCAACAAACAGTTCGGAATGGGATCGTACATCAAGCACCTCCAGCCAACGGGACAGGAAACGACATCCCTCCTTCCAGCGGCCATCGGGCAATCTGGAGAAAGAGCGATGTTTTGAAAATTTTGGTAATCCTCCCTGAAACGATAACATTATTATATCAGAAATCGTGTGGGGTGTCAATAGGCGCATTTTTTAGCGAAATACCTTGAACAAGATCGGAATAATCCTCACTTGCTTGACAGGGAGGATTCCATATGTTACACTATATAAAAAGAATCAAGAAAACCACGTTAACGTATTAAATTTCGCTGAAAACGAAAAACAGAAGGAGAATCGTATGTTGTCCCGCTTGCTGGTAGGGTCTGTCCTGTTGGGAATGATTGGAGGAAGTTTCGTGGCGATGGCGCAAGATGCGCCGCGTTTCCTGACGGCCAGCGAGTTGTCGATCGCTACCGGAAAGCCGTCGTTGGTGACCATGACAAGCGGTTCCACGCACGTTCCGGTCTGGTCGCTTTCCGGTGGTACGGAGGGGCAATCGGTCGCGGGGGTGGTGCCCGGATTCTCCGCCGACTATGCCGGTGTGCAGGTGGAAATCGTCGTGACGACCAACGAAGCGGAAACCAACGCTTCCCTGGAGAACGTCTATCGCGTCCACCTTTCGCAGTTAAACGCAAGCGGGATTTCAGGATACACGCTGGGAAAACCGGTACGAACGGCCCTTTCCAACGCACCGTTTCAAACGCGGACGATCGTGCTGGAATCTTTTTATCCGGTGACGCCGAACGTGCCGCTGGTGGTTCGGATTCAGCGGGAGCCGGGCGATCCTGCCGACACGTTTACGCGTCCGGACGGGCTGGTTCTGGTCAAGGTAACGCCGCTTAAAGCCCCCGCGAAAGCCCATCTGGTGCAGGACGTTCCCGGATACAATTCGTGGCCGGTAGTTCAGGCACTGGGCGACAAACTGGTTTGCGTTTACAGTCGTGGAACGGCACATACCATCGACGAGGATCTGCGTGCCGTATATGCGCGTACCTCCACCGATGCGGGGAAAACCTGGTCGCCGGAAACGGTCGTTGCCAACACGCCGGGCGGTGGGGAAGTCACCATCGGAAAAGGATTGGATTCCAAGGGGGCCATGCTTCTTTGGGTGCGGCGGATCGGTAAAGGGTGGAATCACGACCTGTATCGTACCACGGACGGCGTGACGTTTACCCACCTGGCCACGCCGAAATTCGATGTGGTCCCGATCCAGATTACCGACGTTTTTCATGTTCCAAAGGTCGGACTGATGGCGTTGTGGTTTGCCGGAAAATATGATGACAACGGCCCATGCCACGCGTGGGGAACGCTGACCAGCAGCGACGACGGGGCGACCTGGACGCAGCATGTGGTCGAATCGGAGTTGACCAGAGAAGAATGGCCGACGGAACCTTCGGCGGTTTCGCTGGGGGATGGAACGATCCTTGCCGTGGCCCGTTCGGAAATGGGGGGGCCAACGACGGTATGCTCCCAGTTCCAGATGGTCTCGCGGGACGGCGGACGGACATGGAAACGGTTTCGCACCAACATCGGCGACGTCCTTGCTTCCACGCCCAGCTTGATTTACGACGCTGCCACCGGCCTGCTGAGTAATTATTACTACGAACGTGGTCGCGGGGTTCTGCGGCGTCGGGTCGTGCGTCCGGACGATGTGCTGGAACGTCCGCTCGCGTGGCCTGCTTCCGAAGCGGTCGCCCTGGGGAGTGCCGTCACCTTCGACGCTGGAAACGTCAACGCGACGTTCCTGGGAAACACCCACTTCCTTGCGTACTATTCCGGGAAGGGGGCGAACACGTCCGTTTTGGTCGCCACAGCTTTTGCCCCCACGAAAAAGTAGTCCGGAACATCCCCGGAACCCACGATTTCCTTCAGACGATTTCTGGAGAATCGGGGTTCGGGGCGGTGGACGGGCGGTTTTTCGGTTGCGATTCCAGCCACGAAGTCAGGATGATGTACGCCGCCAACATATCGCGACGCGCTTTGCGTTTTTTGGCAGTCAGTGGTTCCAGAAGTTCGTCGGCAAATTTGGAGGAGTACCGCTCGTCGAAAAACTCCACCGGAACCCCCGTCGTCTTTTCCAACCATGTCCCGAAAACACGGGCTTCCCGCGATTTTTCGCTCTCGTCGCCACTGGGGTACAGCGGCAACCCCACCACGAAACGCGTCACCCGTTCCTCACGTGCAAGTTGTGCGAAAAACTCTGCGTCTTTCTTTTCACTTCGACGCGAGTAATTTTCCCACGGGCTGGCCAACGTCTGATCCGGATCGGTCATCGCAATACCGATACGTACCGTTCCATAATCGATCCCTGCGACGCGTCCCATTTCGATTCTCCCTTTTTGGATTTCCTCCCCCTGCGAGGGTGCGATCAAACTTTCTGCGTGCCGTACGAATTCCCCTTCTTTGAAGGGGTACGCCCGTAGGGCGGGGGGTAGTTCCGAAGTGGTGAACGCTTTCCCGGTGCCAAAACACCCCGTCAGCCTACGGCTGCCACCCCTCTAAAAAGAGGGGAATCACCCATCTTGTCCAAATTCGCAAGGAAATTTGATCGCCCCTCCTGCGTCTCTTTTTCGCCTGGGGGCTTTTCAATTTTTTCGCCTGATTTATACTAAATGGTAATGGTTAATGAAATTACCAATTATCAATTATCAATTATCAATTCGTTTATTGTGATTATGCCATTTTTTTCCTTTTTGTCAACCATGAAACTATTCCAAGTCCTTTTGTTACTGACCTGTTCCAACACTTTCATGACGTTTGCGTGGTATTCGCATCTGAAAAATCAGGCCGATGCGCCGCTTTTTCGTGTGATTCTTCTGTCGTGGTGCATTGCATTTTTCGAGTACCTGCTCATGATCCCGGCCAACCGGTTGGGAAATCAGTTCCTCACCCTTTCGCAACTCAAAATCCTTCAGGAGTGCGTCAGCATGAGCGTTTTCGTACCGTTTGCCATATTCTACATGGGGAAATCGATCACGTGGAATTACCTGCTGGCCGGACTGTGCATTTTGGGGGCGGTGTTTTTCATTTTTCAGGACGCGCCCGCATGATCGACGAACAGCAAATTCAGGACGGTTTCGCCTACGAACAGCGGCTTGACAAATCCCAGCGTACCCGAACCGGAGCGTTTTACACCTCACGAAAACGGGCGGGGAACGTTGTGGAGAAAACGTTGGAACCGCTCCTGTTGCGGCCCGACGGCTCCCCCAAATCGGCCGAGGAACTGCTGGAGTTGAAACTCTGCGACCCGGCCTGCGGAACGGGAATTTTCCTTGCCGAGGCGTGCCGGATTCTGGCGGAAAAAGTCGGCGGCAAAGACGCCAAACGGCAGGTCGCCAAACGGTGCCTCTACGGGTACGACATCGACCCCGAAGCGGTTCGGCTGGCCAACGCGATGTTCGACGGCCTCCCCATTTGCAGCGTCGCCGACAGCCTGCGTGTTCCGTTTCCTGAAAACGTTTTCGACGCCGTAATCGGCAATCCGCCATTTCTTGGGGGACGCAAAATCCGACGCGTTCTGGGGGACGCTTCCTTTCATTTCCTTACGAAAACGTTCGCCCCCGGCGCCAGCGGAAACGCCGATTGGTGCGCGTACTTTTTCCGGCTGGCTGAAAAACTGCTGAAGCCGGGCGGCGTGTGCGGATTCCTTGCCACCAACACCATCGGTCAGGGCGATACCCGCGAAACCGGGCTGGGAGTGCTGGTGCGTCACGGTGCTCAGATTTACCACGTCGAGAATTTCCCCTGGGATCGCGACGCGGCGGTGCATGTGCTTGCCGTTTGCCTGCGAATGCCCGGCGGAACCCCCTGGGACATTCCCTGTTCTCTGGATGGAAAACGGGTGCCCCAAATCCACGCCAACCTGAAAACCATCGACGTTTCCACCGGAGTTCGACGGTTTCCGGAAAACGAAAAACGTTGTTACCAGGGCTGGGTGCTGGCCGGAAAGGGATTCCTTCTTACCCCCCAGGAGGCACGCGAGCTTTTGGAAAAAGACCCCCAAAACCGTGACGTGATTCGCCCCTACTTCACCGGCGACGACCTCTTTTCCGCCGTCGATTCCGAACGTCCGATTCCCCGGCGATTCGTCATCCACTTTCAGGATTGGGATCAGGCAGAGGCCCAAAAATACCCCGACGCGTTTCGGATTCTGGAGGAACGCGTGCTGCCCGTTCGGGAAAAAAGCCGACGCACCGCCCACCGCCGCTACTGGTGGCAGTTCGGCGACAAACGCCCTGCCCTGACACACATCTTGCGGGAACAGCAACCCCAACGTATCCTCGTCCAGACCCGCCACGCCAAATTCCTCATCCCCACGTTCGTTCCCACCGATGCGATCTATTCCGAATCGACCGTGATCTTCCCGTCCGATTCCGACGCAATGTTCCAACTGCTCAACAGCGGAATCCACGAAACATGGGTGCGTGCCACCGACGGTACGCTCGGACAGGAACTCCGCTACACCCCTACCGACGGTTTTTACACGTTCCCCCTGCCCCCGCTTGAAAAAATCTCCTACGTCGATCTCCACCCCTGCCGGAAAGAACTCTGCCGCCAGAAGAACTGCGGACTAACCCCGCTTTACAACCGATTCCATACCCCGGACACAACCCTCTCCCCCCTGCGAGAACGGCACGAACAGAACGACCGCCACGTCCTGCGGGCCTACGGGTGGGACGATCTCGCCTCCCGCAACAGCCTGTACGCCTTCCACGACACCCCACGCGGCCGACGATTCACGCTACTGGAAAACGTTCAGGAAGAAATCCTTCGGCGGTTACACGAACTTCATGAACGCGATGCACGAGACCGGGCCAAACGGTGAAGCACCAATATCAGCACCAATCCTGCGGCTGCGGCAATCCCGACGTGACACCAGAGCGTGTTTGTAATCATCTCAACCGGCAACGGCTCAAACGCCTTTTTCCCCGCCCGCGTCACCATCACCTGCATCGGCCAAAGGCACTTCAACGACCCTAACATGAACCCGCACAGCACCGATACCGTCGTCTGATGAAAGTACGTCAACATCCATTTCAGGAATTTGGAAAACGCAATCAGCCCAATCACGCACCCCGCCGCGAAAATGGCCAACGTAGTCAACTCGCTCACGTTCGTCTGCAAGTGAATCACGTTCTTCACCTTCTCGATAATGAACGCGTACTCTCCCAGTAAAAGCAGGATGTACGAACCGCTGATCCCCGGCAAAATCATCGCGCAAATCGCCACGACGCCGCACACGAACACATACCCCGGATTCGGACTGCCCGCCAGCGTGTTGAGGCTGACGATTCCCCACGCCGCACACGCTCCCAGAACAA
Organism: Planctomycetia bacterium; assembly: GCA_030535245.1. Taxonomy (GTDB): domain Bacteria; phylum Planctomycetota; class Planctomycetia; order Pirellulales; family Thermoguttaceae; genus RGIG3701. Next base: position 60,096 of record JAUNBJ010000006.1, read on the forward strand.
GCGAAACATACGCCCCCACCCCTTTCCCTTTCAGGGCGTGGAACAGAATCCAGACGGAACCCAGAATCAGCCCCGCAAACGCCGCGAACGTCACCGGAAGATGGTTCTCCAGCAGGTACAGCACCAACGTTGTGGAACAGGCAATCCCCGCGACGACTCCAAGTAAAAGCTCGCACAGGAACCCTCCGTCCACCCGCTTGAACGCGTCGCGGAACTGCCCCTTCAGCACCATGGCCACCGTCTGGCCGTCCGCATGACTGATGGCCGTCACCAGCCGTTCGTAAATGCCGGTCAACACCGCGACCGTTCCGCCCGAAATGCCCGGAATCGTGTCCGCCGTACCCATCAATACGCCACGTAAAAAATGAAGCATAAAAGTTTCCGTCCGCTCTTTTGTGGGCACCTTCTAAAAACCGCTTCCCTGGGCCGGAATTGGGTTTTTAGAAGTTACCATTATAAATTTTTGCCACAACACTTCTTGTACTTCTTGCCGCTGCCACAGGGACATGGGTCGTTACGCCCCACTTTCGGCCCCATGTTGCGAATCGGCTCCCGACGCCGGTCGGCCTGCGTGCCGTCGATGGCCTTCTGCTGCTGGTCGGCAATGTTGTCCTGCCCACCCCCCACGGCAACACGCGACGTCGTGGTCTCCTCATGAATCGCTTTCTGATTCGACCACGTGGAACCGACAAACCGCTCGTCCAACTGCTCCATCCGGAACACAAGGTCGGTGACACGCTCGCCAATCGCCTTCCACATCGCGTCGAACGTTTTCATTCCTTCCCGCTTGTACTCCACTTTGGGATCCACCTGCGCGTATCCCCGCAGACCCACGCTGCTTTTCAAATGGTCCATCGTCAGCAGGTTGTCCTTCCACGCGTTGTCCAGAATGGTCAGCACCAACGCCCGCTCCATCTTCCGCATTTCCGGACGATACCGGTCGTCCACCGCCTCGAACATCTTTTGACGGAACATCGCCGGTTCCAGCCCCTTCAGATCGTCCGGGTTCATCAGGATTCCCCAACGATTCTGAATGTCGCGGGTGAAATTCTCCAAATCGGCCTGGCTCGGTCGAAACGCATGGTTCTCCTCGTGTCGCGCAAGGAACGAATCCATCCCCGCCTGCGCTTCCCGAATGATCTCCTTCTCCTTCGTGGCCGATTGGCGGCTGCACTCTACCAGCATTTTATGGAACGCTTCTCGCGGGATATTTTTCAGCTCCTCGGCGGTAATCGTGACGCCAAAACGCGCCTCCGCCCACTTCACCATCCCCTCCCGGTTGTAAACCCGGTTGCCATTTTCATCACGCCCGGTAAAGTGATACTCGCCAGCCAACACCGGGAACTCGACTTCCTTCTCGAAGTACGCTTTCTCCACCGCGTCGTAGAGCATCGTCTCGATTTCCGGCAGGCTCTTGCCTCGCATCCAATCCACCGGAAACGCAATCCCAAATTTGCCACGAATCCAGTTGCTCGCCGCGTTCAAACCATGCTCCGGCTCCAGATAATGGGCACCCGCTGAAAGGTCGATTTTGCCGATGAACTCCCGCACCCGCTCCACCAGGTACGTGTCCACCATATCGCGGCCTTCCCGCTTCAAATCCCGATCCCGAAGGCCCAGATTCCACCGCGTGTTGATCGCTTTGGCCATCGCGCCCCAGTTCCAGTCCTCCTCCTCCAAATCGGTGGAAAGGTTCTCCTCCAGAAGCTCCATGATCGTCGATTCGCACATCCGCGTCGCATCGTCAATCGCCTGCCGGGACGCTTCCTCGTAATTCATATTCCGGTAGTGCCGCGGCGTCAATTCCGTCGCCAGCTCTTTGCCCGCCCAGTTGCAGAACGCTTCCACCCCATAATTCGCGTTCAGGTACGCCCCCAGATTCAGCGAAATCTGCTGCCGCACCATCTCGAAAATCAGGTCGCGACAGTTCACCCCGTCCAGAATGTCCTGACGATATCGGTACGTCCGCTTCCGCTGTTCGTCCATCACCTCGTCGTATTCCAGCAGGTTTTTCCGGATTTCAAAGTTCCGTTCTTCCACCTTCTTCTGTGCCCCCTCGACACGCCGCGTGACCATCGGGCTTTCGATTGCCTGACCATCCTCCATCCCCATGTACGTAAGCGCCCGCTTCACCCAGTCGCCCGCGAAAATACGCATCAGATCGTCTTCCAACGAGAGGTAAAAACGGCTCGAACCCGGATCCCCCTGACGTCCGCAACGCCCACGAAGCTGAAGGTCGATTCGCCGCGCCTCATGACGTTCCGTACCGATCACGTACAGACCGCCCAATCTGCGGACTTCCTCCCCCTCCTCCTTCATGTGCTCTTTCGCCTCGATCTCCTTTTCCAGCTTCTCCCACTCCTCACGCGGAACGTCCAGCCGCGACTCGTACTTATCCTGAAGAATGCTCCACGCCATCGCGTCCGCATTTCCCCCCAGGATAATGTCCGTACCACGCCCTGCCATGTTCGTGGCAATCGTCACCATCCCCTTACGCCCCGCCTGAGCGATAATTTCCGCCTCCTGCTTGTGGTTCTTCGCGTTCAGCACATTATGCTTCACCCCCATCCGATCCAGCATTCCCGAAACCTGCTCGCTCCGCTCAATCGACGTCGTACCGACAAGAATCGGTCGGCCCGCCCGCTTCAAACTGTAAATGCGACTCTTGGGAACCCACTCCGGCTGCTTGTCCCCCTTGAACTCGAACTCAATCGCATCCTCCGTCTCCGAACGCACATGCCCCAGCCATTCTTTGTCGTCTTTGTCCGTCAGCTCCAAAATGTCCCAACGGTTCACCCGCTCGATTTCCTCGGCAACCGCCTGATACTTTTCCTTCTCCGAACGATAGATCAAATCCGGGAAGTTGATCCGCTGAAGTTTCCGGTTCGGCGGGATTGCAATCACGTCCAGCTTGTAAATCTTCCAGAACTCGTTCGCCTCGGTCATGGCCGTTCCCGTCATGCCGCAAATCTTCGGATACAGCTTGAAGAAATTCTGCAACGTCACCGTCGCCAGCGTCTGGTTTTCCTGCTTGATTTCCACCCCTTCCTTCGCCTCGACCGCCTGGTGCAAGCCGTCCGACCAGTTTCGCCCCGGCATCAACCGCCCGGTGAACTCATCCACGATCACGATCTCGCCGTCGTTGATCACGTAGTTCACATCCAGCTTGTACAGGTGGTGCGCTTTGAGTGCATTATCGATCAAATGCGGCCACTCCATGTTCCCCGCCGTGTAAAAACATTCCACCCCCGCCAGACGCTCCGCCACCCGAATCCCATCGTCCGTCAGGTTCGTGGTATGTTCCTTCTCGTTGACTTCAAAATCTTCCCCCTTGCGAAGTTGACGCGCAATCCGATCCGCTTCCCGATACTTGGAAATATCGCCATGTGCCGGCCCTGAAATGATCAACGGCGTTCGCGCCTCGTCGATCAGGATATTATCCACCTCGTCGATGATTGCGTAGTTCAACGGCCCCTGCGACTGCTGGTACTCTTTGGGGTAACGCCAGTCCCCTTTTGCCGCCGGACGCATGTTATCTCGCAAATAATCGAATCCCAGCTCGTTGTTGGTGCCGTACGTGATATCGCACTTGTACGCCGCCTGCCGCGCTTCGGTCGAGATGTGCGACTGGATCGACCCCACCGTCAGTCCCAACGACATGTACAGCGGCCCCATCCATTCCATATCGCGTCGGGCCAGGTAGTCGTTCACCGTCACCACATGAACCCCCTTGCCGGAAATCGCGTTCAAGTACGCCGGCAACGTCGCCACCAGCGTTTTCCCTTCGCCCGTGATCATTTCCGCAATTGCGCCACTGTGCAAGACCGCACCACCGACCAGCTGCACGTCGTAATGCCGCATTCCCAGCACCCGCTTGCCTGCCTCCCGACAGACTGCGAACGCCTCTACCAGCAAATCGTCCAGCGTTTCGCCCGCTTCCAGGCGTCGGCGGAATTTCTGCGTCTGTTCCCGAAGTTCCGCGTCGGACATTTCCACATAGCGTGGTTCCAGCGAGTTGATTGCCTGAATCTTTCCCTGTAGCTTTTTCAGATAACGGGCGTTCGACGACCCAAACATCGACGTGATTCCCCGCTCAATCGAACGGCTGACTCCCGTGAAAAAATCGCTCACGACATCCCAAACCCGTTCCAGTGTATCCGAAGTGTTCTGCTGCATGGCCATTCCTTTTGTGATAAAATGAATATCTTTATGACGAATACCGGATCGGTTCCTTTCCGAATCGGCATTTCTGGTTTCGTCTGTAAACTCCATCTCGGCAAGGGGTGGAGGGATTCACTCCTGCGAGCGCGGAAATTTCCGCATTATATTTTCCTAATCATACCCGACCCGCAAATTTGGTCAAGTGGAATCTACGAACGTTTGCAAAAAATAAAGAAAATAAAGAGATAAATGAAATAAATATTTAAAATATTAGCGAACGAAGTGAGCGTAGTGTTCCGTCCAAAAAATAAATAATATTTAGTCTAAAAGTTTTCGGAGGGGTGGGCGTCCCCGCCCACCCATTAGGGCGTAAGCCCTAACAAAAGGTTAGGAAAAGGCTAACGCCTTTTTGGGTGGGCGAGGACGCCCACCCCTCCGTAGATACTGCCATAATTTATAAGAGGGACGGAACAGTAGTAAAAAGTTTTGGGACCCGGTACGACCGGGAGCGACTACGGCTTCCGCCGGTTGCAACATCACCGGGAGGCAGGAGGCTCGCGAGGCAATTCCCCTCTTTCAGAGGGGTGGCAGCCGTAGGCTGACGGGGTGTTTTGGCACTGGGAAAGCGTTCACCACTTCAAAACTACCCCCCGCCCTAACGGGCGTACCCCT
>JAUNBJ010000220.1 GCA_030535245.1 Planctomycetia bacterium
AACTTTTTACTACGCTCACTGCGTTCGCTAAATATTTATTCATCGATAAAACACCAGGGAGGCCAGAAGCGCAAGCGACTGCCTCCCGGTGATGTAGCAACCGGCGGTAGCCGTTGTGTGCCGCCCGCACCCGGGCTGCTTCCAGCCTTTGGGAAGGAACCCTTTTGAAAAAGAGGTTCCTCCCCAAACCCCTCCTCCCAAAACTTTTTAGTGCGCTCACTGCGTTCGCTAAATATTTTTTTCCTTTCTTTCTTTTTCTTTTTTCCTTTCTTTTGTACTGGCCCCCTGTAATGCGTGCACGAAACATGGTAAAATCAAAATAGATAAAATATTTCCACTATTTTTGGAAAATTCCCTGCAATTTTCCCTGAAAGACTACTACTATAAAGATAGAAAACACTCCACAAAGACTTTTTAAAGGAGAACCTCATGAAAAAGATTTTGACGCTGCTGTTATTATCAATCCCCTGCCTGATTTTCGCCGAAGAAGCGGTACGGACGTGGAAATCGAAAACGGGGAAAACGATCATCGAGGCGAAATGGGATGCGGAGAAAGATTCCGATCCCGAGACGGTCTTTTTGCTCAAGGGAAAGAAGCGGTACAAGATTCCGATGAAAAATCTATCGGCAGAGGATAAAAAATACGTCACCGACGGGCGAGCGAAAAAGGCACAGCGTGGGGGCGAGGAAGATTTCGGGCTGGAGGAAGTGACGGACGAAAAGCCGAAAAATCCCCTCCTGTTCGAGATGCCGAAGGCGAGGAAGTTCGCGTTGCTGGTGGGGGTGACGGATTACGCGGAGATGAGCGGGCTGACGTGCTGCGTGAAGGATATTCATGCGATTCGTAACCAGCTGATCAAACTGGGGTTCAAGGAAAACGATATTTACACGCTGGAATCGGGGAAGGCGGCGAAAGAGTTGCCAACAAAGAGAAATGTTCTCGAACGGCTCGATTTGGTGCTGGGGCAGGTGAAGGTGGGGGATATGGTTTTCTTTGCGTTTGCGGGGCATGGGGCCGAAACGGGGAGGGAGCAGTATATCTGTCCCATGGAGACGGAACTTGATAATCTGTCCGAAACGGCCGTCCCGATTCCGCTCATTTTGGAGAAGCTGGACGCGTCGGACGCTCGGTTTAAGTGGCTGGTGGTGGATGCGTGTCGGAACAATCCGTTCAACCGGCGTGTGTCGGGGGCGACGACGCTTCAGGGGATCGACGACCCGCCGAAAGGGGTGCTGCTCCTTCAATCGTGCGGCCAAAACGAGTACAGCCATGAAGACCCCAACCTTGGGCAGGGGCTTTTCACGGCCAGTTTTGTCGAAGCTCTCTCCGGCAAAGCGGACATGAATCAGGACGGCACCCTCACGCTGATGGAGGTCTGCTCCTACACGACGGAAGCGACGAATCGCCGGGCACTCGACCTTTTCCGGAAGTACCAGCGCCCCTACCTCAATGGCGACGTCACCGATTTCGTCCTCACCGAAGACCTGAAACGCCCGAAGGCGATTGCACATTTCGACGCGGCCCGCAAACTGCGTCGTGAAAAGAAATACGACGAAGCAAAAGTGGAAATCGACAAGGCGTTGGATTTGTATGATAAGGATCAGGATTATCTGGACGAACGGGGCATTATCGATGGCTATCTTGACGCGATAGCCAAACAGAAAGAGTTGGAGCGAAAAGCCCTCGAAGAGGCCGAAGCCCGCAAAAAAGCGGAGGAGGAGGCAAAACGTCTGGCAAGTATCCCGCGTCCTGTACCGGGCAGCACTCCGCAGATATTACCCACTTCGGATGGCCGCACGGCTGGGGAACGGATGGTGAAAACCATCAACGGCGTGGAATACGCCTTCCGCTGGTGTCCGGCAGGGAGTTTCATGATGGGGAGTCCGTCGTCGGAAACGGGTCGAAAGGACGACGAGACGCAACACCGCGTGACGCTCACGAAGGGTTTCTGGATGTTGGAGACGGAAGTGACACAAGAAATGTGGGCAGCGGTGATGGGCAGAAGTCAAGCCGATCAGAACCGTCTGGTAGATTATACGAGCGACAAAGGAACCGGGGCACGGTATCCGATATATCGCGTGAACTGGGAAGAATGTCAGGAATTCTGTCAGAAGCTACGTTCTCAGGGTTTGAACGTCCAACTTCCTACGGAAGCTCAGTGGGAATACGCCTGCCGGGCGGGGACGACAGGCGTATATGCAGGAGACTTGGATTCCATGGCGTGGTACAATGACAATTCGGATTCGACGACCCACGTCGTGGGTCAGAAGAAGCCGAATGCGTGGGGTTTGTACGACATGCACGGGAATGTATGGGAATGGTGTGCCGACAGGAATGATGACTATCCGAGTTATTCCGTGACCGACCCAACGGGGCCGACATATGGCTCGCACCGAGTGCATCGTGGCGGTAGCTGGTACGACGACGCGTTGAGCTGCCGTTCGGCGGATCGGCGCTACGATACGCCGACGCGTCGGCGCGACACGCTCGGCTTCCGCCCTGTCCTTGTGCCTTAGTTCAATCGGTTTGAGCTATCGCGGAGGCGGTCGAACGAACGCGCGGGGGCGAAGGCGGATGCCCGCCCCCAAGCAGAGAGTGAGAAACGCCGGAGCGGAATTCCCCTCTTTTTAGAGGGGTGGCAGCCGCAGGCTGACGGGGTGTTTTGACCT
>JAUNBJ010000087.1 GCA_030535245.1 Planctomycetia bacterium
CCCACCCCTCCGAAAACTTTTAGACGAATATTATTTATTTTTTGGACACAGCACTGGCCTGTGAAAAGCACGAACGCGATCGTCTTGCCGAAATGAGCCTCGCCCGGAAAGAAGGTCTTGCACTCCGTATGGGGAAAATCTTCCCCACCCAGTTGACTTTTGAGAAACCCTGCATTATATTATGTTATGGAACGAGATTTACCAACGCACACTTTTCGGAATAAGGAAGGAATCCCCCATGAAAATCAAGCAATTGTCCGTTTTTTTGGAAAACAAGCCGGGGCACCTGAGTGCCATCTGCAAGAAGCTGGCGGAGGCGAATATCAGCATCCTGACGCTTTCGCTGGCCGACACGCAGCAGTTCGGCATCCTGCGTCTGATCGTCAAGGAGTGGGAGCAGGCCATGAAGCTGCTCCAGGAAGCGGGCTGCGTGGTCCGAATTACCGAAGTCGTCGCCACGGAAATCGCCGATAAACCGGGAGGTTTGGCGTATATTCTGGGCATTCTGGAGGAGGCGAACCTGAACGTCGAATACATGTACGCGTTCACTTTCCACACTGCTGACAAGGCGATTCTGGTGTTTCGTTTCGACGACCCCGACGCCGCCGTGCAGGTATTGCAGAACCAGGGCGTCAACGTGTTTGACAGCGTGGATCTGTACAATCTAAACTGAAGCACGCCCCCCGAATCGTGGAATCGTTGCCCGCCGGTTGAAACTTCCTCCGGTTGGGCTATAATATCCTAATAAAGACAAAATTTCCTGTTTTTAATTCATCTCAAATTGGGAGAAGTCATGGCCGCACCGTTGTTTGAAAATTTACCGTTCGAGAACCTGTATTGGAGTCAAATGGAGACGCTTCCACGCGAACAGATGCGTGTGTTGCAGTTGGAGCGTCTGAAAAAGACGGTGGACAAGGTGCGGAATTTGCCGATGTATCGGGAATTTTTCGAGAAAACGAAGTTGACCGGTGACGACATTCATTCGCTCGACGACGTGCGGAAGCTGCCGTTCACGACGAAAAAAGATTTGCTGGATCAGTATCCGTTCGGGCACCTGCTGATTCCGCGTCATGAGATCGTACGGATCCATGGTTCCAGCGGCACCAAGAGTAAGCCGACCCTCACCGCCTACACGAAAAACGATCTGGTGACCTGGGCGGATTTGACGGCGCGTTTCCTGTACGCGGGGGGGCTGCGGAGCAATCACCTGGTGCAAATCGCGTTCGGCTACGGGCTGTTTACCGGCGGTTTCGGGCTGCATTACGGGATCGAGCGGATTGGAGCGGGAATCCTCCCTTCGGCGGCGGGCAACACGCCACGGCAGATCATGTTCCTGCAAGATTTGCGGACGGACTGCCTGATTGCCACCCCCAGCTACGCGATGAACATTGCGGAAACGGTGCGGGACATGGGGATTAAGCCGGACGAACTGCCGCTGAAATTTGCCCACTTCGGTGCCGAGGCGTGGACGGACGAGATGCGTAAGACGATCGAGCAGCTGCTGGGAATCAAGGCGTACAACAACTACGGCCTGAGTGAAATCATGGGGCCGAGCGTCAGTGGCGAGTGCTACAAACAGGATGGCATGCACATTCAGGAGGACTGTTTCCTGGTCGAGTGCCTCCATCCCGAAACGTTGGAACCGGTGGCGGAAGGGGAGCCGGGGGAGATCGTGATTACGAACCTGCAGAAGGAAGCGACGTCGCTTTTGCGGTATCGGACGCGGGACATTGCGACGATAACCTCCCAGCCGTGCGAATGCGGGCGAACGACCACGCGAATGAGCCGGATTGTGGGACGCAGCGACGACATGGTGGTCATTCGTGGCGTGAACCTGTTCCCGTCGCAGATTGAGGAAGCGTTGCTGCGGGTTCCGGGGGCGACGCCGCATTATCTGATTCAGGTGACGCGGCCCGGCTCGATGGATGAAGTGACGGTTCAGGTAGAAATTCAGCCCGATTATTTCTCGGACAAGATGAGCGAAATGGAGCAGTTGCGGTCGAAGATTCTCCACGAGATTCAGATCGTGACGGGACTTCGCGTGAAGCTGGAATTGCAGGCCCCGCAGACGATGCAACGATTCCAGGGGAAGGCAAAACGGTTGGAAGATCTCCGCGATTTGTACAAGTAACGGTAGATAAACGCCGGGGAGGAACCCTTTTCGGAGGCTTCCTCCCCATAGAACGTTCGGGGGGCGATCAAACTTGTCGTACGAATTCCCCTTCTTTGAAGGGGTACGCCCGTTAGGGCGGGGGGTAGTTTTGAAGTGGTGAACGCTTTCCCAGGTCAATACACCCCGTCAGCCTACGGCTGCCACCCCTCTGAAAGAGGGGAATTGCCCATTTTGCCTAAATTCGCAAGGAAATTTGATCGCACTCGTTCGGGGGGGTGTGAAATCCCCCCTTCTTAAATTGCCGGTCTATCCGTTCTTCTTTCCGCGACGCAAAAGCCACCCCAACCCAAGCAAAAGCAGTGCCCACGTCCCCGGTTCCGGGACGGCGGCGGTGTTCAATTCCACCCAAAGTTCGCCGGTCGGGCTGACTCCGTAGTTCCAGATTCCGTTCCCACCCGCCTGGGAGAAATCGAAAATCACGTTTTCGAGTCCGGAAAGGGTGGTGGCGTCGAGGTAATCTATCGCGGAAACGCCATGAAGGAGCATCGGGTCGTCAATCGCAAATTGGATCACGGCGCCCTCGTCAAACGTCAGGTTGTTGACGGAAAGCGGCGTGGTGGCCGGATTGTCGATCCAGGTGTTCAAATCGACCCAAAGTGCACCGCCTTCGTTGATGGTCAGGGAGTTTCCAATGTTTCCCGAACCGGCAATGGCAGCCCCCTCTTTCACGGTAATGGCAGAGCTGGTGATGGCTCCGTCGATTCGCAGCGTACCATCGGAAACGGTGGTGGCTCCGGTGTAGGAGTTCGCCGTTCCGGTCAACGTCCAGGTGCCCGAACCCGCTTTTTCGACTGCAAGGTATTTGGGGGCATTATCGTTCATCAGATTGGAAGCGAAGGTACTGTCATTCCCCAACCATCCGACGCTCAGGGTTATGGTCTGGCTACTGGTATTTCGTGGGCGGACTATGGAGGCACCACCATTGTTCCGCCCTCCATTAAGGTCGCCCATGTAAACGGTGCCGCTATCGGTAACTTCGAGAAAGATATTGGTATCTGTCGTGGACGACATGGTGAAGGTCGCCTCTTTACTGCCGGAGGTGCTTCCAGAGAGGCCAATCCATTGCTGGGAAACGTTGATGGTTCCGGAAAATCCGCTGTTGTCACCACCAAGAATGAGATGCTTGTCTCCCGTTTTGGTCAACGTTCCATTCCCCGTCAAACCGCCGTTGAACTGCCAGTTTCCTGAACCACTCGCGGAAATCTCTACCTCGTTGGAAACATTCAGCGAGGCGGACGATGTGGTGGGGGTACCGTCGAGCGTCAGTTTTCCACCGGAAAGGTCGAGGGCCGAGGTTCCTCCCAGTGCCGCCGCTCCCTGAAGAATCACGTTCCCCCCCTGAATTTCTATCGTTCCGGTAAAACCGTCGTTGTTTCCGCTGAGGGTGAGGGTGTTCTTGCTGTTATTGACGTGACGAATGGTTCCCGCACCGGAGATATCGGAAGCAATCGTTCCCGACGAAGCCACCGCAGAGGAATTGTTCATGTTACGTACTTCCAACGTCGCCCCTTCGTTGATGGTCAGCGTCGTTGCGTTAAACTGGCCGCCCACGTCACGGTAACCAATGCGAAGCGTACCGCTCTGGAGGGTTACGTCGTCTGCGGAGAGGGTCTTTTGCAACGCAATCATGGAGCTGCCCGCGTCGAAAGTGACACCGGTTCCGGAAATCTCGGTACTCAGTACCAGGGTTGTTCCTTTCGTGGCAATCGTGCCACCATTGGAAGTAAGCGAGGCGATCGTCGGTTGGTACTCATCGGAACGGTTGTATGCCAGCGTGGCACCGTTTGCAATGGTGATCGCCGTCGAATTGGACAGGCTGCCGGACGTGCCGCCATTGCCAATCTGGAGCGTCCCTTCGGAAATCGTGGTCGTGCCGGTGTACGTGTTACTTCCGGTCAACGTCCAGGTGCCGGTGCCGGTTTTGATAAGCGAAGCTTTGCGAGTGGATGATACGTCGGTAATCGCTCCCGCGAACGTGCCGTCGGTACTATTGCCAACCTCCAGTGTGAAATTGCCGTACTCTCCATTCTGAGTAGCCCGAATCTCCGTTCCCGAACCACCGCCGGTGATCATGCCGAATTTATACGTCGGATTATTGGTCGGGAACAATACAATTCCACGTGTCTGACTCCCTGATTCAAATGTAATGGTCGCGTTGGGCATGGAGGATTCCGCATTATAAAATCCCAACCACGAATTACCCACATTATTGACGGTAATGGTTCCGGTGTAGCTGGAGTTGTCTCCCTGAAAATGGAGCTGTCCACCACCCGTTTTGGTAAAATCTCCGCTGCCAAGAGCACTCGTCAAAACGAGGCTGCCGGAATCCACACGCAGAACATGGGTTCCGGTACTACCGAACGAAATGGGAATGGCGATCGCCCCTGAAGTGGTGAAGAACGTGCCGTTGGAAATCAGGATACCCGTCGTACCACCCAATTTATTGGAGGGAACAGACAGTGTGCCGCTTTGCACTTCCAACGTCCCGGTGAATCCGGACGTCGTGGCCGTGGAGGTAATCGCCAACGTTGCATCCGTGTTGGCGACGATTTTTCCGGAACCGCTCAACACGCCGGTGATTTGCGAACCACTGCTTCCATCAAAAACGAGCGTCCCCGCACCCACGTTGGTGGTCCCGGTGATCGTGTAAGGGCTTGCCAAAGTCGTCGTTCCACTTCCCACCGTGCTGAAATTGCCCGCCCCGGAAAGAGCACCGGAAAGGGTGATATCCCCAGTGCGATTCACCACCAAATTGGCCCCGGAAGAAACCGCGACGTTGCCCGTGCCGAGAGTTCCAGACCCACCGCCATTGCCAATCTGGAGTGTCCCTTCGGAAATCGTGGTCGTGCCGGTGTACGTGTTACTTCCGGTCAACGTCCAGGTGCCGGTGCCGGTTTTGATAAGCGAAGCTTTGTAGAGGGTTCCGTTGTAACTTGTCTTATCGACAATCCTTCCAGCGAACGTACCGTTGGTGCTGTCGCCAACCTCCAGTGTGAAATCGTGTTGACCATCGTTCGAAGTAACTCGAATCTCCGTTTCCGAACTACCACCGGTGATCATGCCGAATTTATAAACCGCCTCGCTGGACGGGCTGAAGAACACCAGTCCGCCGGAGGAAGTACCCAAAGTTACATGGGCCGACGAAAACGAAGACGACGCATTGTAAAATCCCAACCACTGCGTCGTAACCGTAACCGTTCCGGTGTAACCAGAATTGTCTCCCTTGAAGTGAAGCTGCTGGGATCCGTCTTTCGTAAAATTACCGCTCCCAGTGATATTCTTTTCAAGGTAAAACGTTCCGTTATTGGACGTCACCGTACTGGTCGTTCCCCCCAGAAAAGAAACAGAATATCCAAACGACGTGTTCTCACCGACAAGCGTTCCGCCTTCCATGCTCACGCCATTGTATGTTGTACTGTCGAAATCCTTTACATTCAACGTGTTTCCCGTTGTGACGGAATAGGACGCCGCAAAAGCAGCGCACGACATTTCCCCAAGAAACATCCCCACCAAAACCAGACGCAAAACCGTATCTTTTCGGAACATGAAAATCCTCAACAAGTAAATTGCCAACCTGTAAAATGTATTTTTATTATTTATAGTGTAATCCACTTCCGTGAAATGTCAAGAAATTTCTCGAATTTTTCACGAAAAGAACAAAAAAACCACCTAAATCCAGAGGGAACATGTTGCTCCACAAAGATTTATACGGTTTTTCCCAAGGAAAATCATCCCCGGATTTTGTCGGCCACAAGGTCGATCGGCACTTCTTCCTGCGTTTTTTCGACCAGGTTTTTCAACTGGCAAACCCCGCGAACCAATTCGTCGGCCCCGGCAATCACGGCATACGTGAACCCCTTGCGGTCGGCATATTTCAACTGCTGCCCCAGCTTCTTCGCCTCCGGATACACCTCGACCCCCACCCCGGCAGCACGCAGCTTCGCGGCAATTTTCAGGTAGTCGTGCAGGTGGTCTTTGTCAAAATATGGCACGAACACCGGCGCGGGCGTGCGTACCGCAGGAATCATGCCGAGCTTCTCCATCCCCGCCAAAAGCCGATCCAGCCCCAGCGACGCCCCAATCCCCGGCAACGGCTGCGACGTGAACATCCCCGTCAGGTTGTCGTACCGCCCGCCCGAACAGACGCTTCCCAATTCCGGCATCGCGTCTAAAAACGTCTCCCAAATCGTGCCGGTGTAATAATCCAGCCCGCGAGCAATCGACACGTCCAGCTTCAAATGCGCGTCGTCTATTCCTACCGCCTTTGCCGCAGAAAGCACCGCCCGCAGGTCGGCAACCCCGCTTTCCCCTTTTTCGTTTCCCGCAACCAGCTTTTCCAGATCGGCCAGGATTTCCGCACTGTCGCCCGCAAGCGCCGCAAGACGTAACACGCTTTCCGCCTGCTCCACGGTCGCGCCCGCCGCCATGCACATTTCCTCGCACACCTTGTCGCGACCCACCTTCGCCAGCTTGTCGAGCGCCCGCAGAATCGGCACCGTTTTGTCCACCAGATGCAGCTTTTCAAGCAGCCCGGAAAGCACCTTGCGATTGTTCAAATGAATCGAGAACGCATCGAAACCGATCGCCTTCATCAGGTCGTAAATCACCAGCGTCGATTCTATATCTGCCGAAATGTCCAGCGTGCCGATGGTGTCGAAATCACACTGCATGAACTCGCGATAACGCCCCGCCTGCGTGTTTTCCCCACGCCACACCGACGCGATATGAAAACGCTTGAACGGCGTCCCCAACGCGTTGATGTGCTGCGACACGAACCGGGCCAGGGGAACCGTCAGGTCGAACCGCAGCCCCACTTCCCGCCCGCCATGGTCGGTGAATTGGTAAAGCTGCCGATCCGTCTCGTCGCTCCCCTTTCCGGTCAGAATGTCGAGATATTCTAGCGCCGGCGTGTCGATCGGACTGAATCCGTACGACTGGTACACCCGCGTCGCCGTGTCGATAAGTTTCTTACGCGGAATCATCGTCTCCGGTAAATAGTCCCGAAAACCCTTTAAAGTACGTGGCGTGATTTTATTCATGGGAATCCCTGGCCTCGCTATTCTGTTCTTTACTTCTCATTCCAGTCCCATCGACTCAATCTCGATGCGACACCCTTTTTCATTGCACGGATCAAGCCGCAACGACAACAACTGCCCACGCCACCATGGAGATGTGGCGACCGGAAATACGTAATCGTGAAATTCTCCATCGGCAATAAGCGGCAAACGAATGCTGGATGCCTCGGAAATCGGAACGACCGGCGTCCCCCAGAAAAGCTGGAGAGCATCACTACGCTCCGGTGCCCCTTCCGGACGGGTCACTTTCAGGCGAACGTGGAACCGCGTGTAATTCGTCGTGAACACGGTATCTAACGACCGCGAGAGAATCGGATCGTTGGATTCCGTGGTCAAAACAAGACGACCGTTTTCCACCGTTCCGCCGTTCCACCCTTCGGCCGTTTCGTCGAACGTCCAGGACGTTTTGTTCCTTTCCTGCGGCAGAGGAGAGGGAAGGTCGTACGGCCCCAGCCCCACATCGGTCGGGCCATAATTTTCAGGCCACCCCTCGGCCGGTTTTTCACAGAACGTATCGCGAATCGCTTCGTACATTCCAAAACCAAATTCCCGGTTCGGCTCCGCATAGGAACCTTCCCCCCACTCGTTGAGCGGCGCGACGCAAATCCGCTTGATTCCCGTGCGATCGCCAAACACCCGCGCCTGCTGGCAGATGTTCCGGAACTTCTCGACGGTTCGGTCGTAAATCACCGTCTGCTCCATGCCATGCCACGGACGCGAATCCCAACCGGTCGAAAGGTTCGGCAAAAACGGCAAAATCCCCGTTTCCAGCAACCCCTCCCAGTGCGGCGTAATGCTCTCCACGCAAAGGTCGAACGGGAAAAACCTCGGATTTTCCGCCTTACCGCCATGATCCATATAATGGTAAATCGACGTCATCTCAAACCCCGCGTCGGCCAGCCACTGGACATGCTCCGGCGCCGTGGACGCTTCCGGCCACTTCATCGCGATAAAGTAAATCCCCTTCAATCCCGCCTCTTTCGCCATTTTCTGGCTCAGGTCGAGGAGCTTTTTCACCCCTTCGCCCTTTTTCAGCACCACCCCCTTCGCCTGGTAAATCTCCCGCACATCGAGATCCATCCCCTCCGGACTCCAAATCATCACCACCGGACGCCCATCGATGGTATAATATTCCGGCGTGTTGAAATAATTCTCTATCCAGAACTTCGTTACGGCAGCCTGATCTTCTTCGCTATGGCTGCCACGCCCGTTGTGGTTGGCCCACATCATCGCCCACTTGAACATCTTGTGGTAACGCGTTTGGTAGAAACTTTTCACCCAATGATCCAGGTACTGGTTCCCCCGGTTCCAGTACCAGTCCACCAGAAAATACTGGATGCCGTTTTCCAACGCCCACTTGATCTGCCAGTCGATCACTTCCGGATTCGCCTCGTCGTACCACCCCAATACCGGTTTGCGCACCGGAGCGACCGACGAAATCCGATTCCACGCCGACTCCTTCGCCCAACCGGGGAAGTACAACGCCCCAATCTCGTAGTCCGTTTTCACCGGCTTCGGCTTGGGAACATAGTCCGCTTTCGGCAGATTCAACGACGGCAAAACCTCCACCGGAACCTGGAACACGAACGTTTTCTCGCCCATTGCAAACGAAAATTCCACGTCGCCTTTCACCGGTTTTTCCGCCGCGAACATCACGTCGAGCGAATACGAACCGAACGGCGGAATGTCAAAGGAAATCGCTTCATCCGGCGGTAAAAGCATCCCTTCCGGAGCTTTCACATCCAACAAAAAGACATTTTTCGCGTTTTCCCCACCGCTGTTTTTCAACGTCAGCTTCATGCCAATGCTCTGATCCACACGCAAAATCGCGTTGGAATAGTCCACATTCGCCAACTCCAAAACCGCCGGCCCCTGGGGATGGTCGCTAAACTGAATCTCCCGTAACGCAACCTCCGCCGCCGGGTCGTCGCTGGGTTGGAGCGTGAACAGATACACATCGTTGGCCGAAAATTCCCTCCCCACAAGCGGCACGTTGTACCGACGCATTTTCCCGTCCCCCACAATCGGAATGTTCTGCGAAAGAGGATCCGCCAATTGGCCGTTCTCTACCGTCAGCACCGCGACTTTCCCCGCCGAAACCGCCATTTCCAACGAACACCAGCCACCGTAAACATTCTCCTCAAAACGAATCGGAGCCGACTTCAAAATCTTTTTCCCATTTTCTGTCGCCCACGTCCAAACCGTTTGCGGTTGGGAAAAATCCCACTTCGCCGGCGCCGGTTTCACCGACTCAAAACCCAAATCGATGATCCTTATAGAATCCACCGCAAACGACGCTTTTCCCCAAAATTCCGCCTTCGGACTCCCCGGATCCATACGCAGTTTGAGAATCTTCCCCTCCTTCGACCAGCCAGGGAAAAACCGGTATGTGTGGAACGCTCCGTCGCCGAAAATCTTCCACGATTTCATCTTTTTACCATCAAAGCCGCCAAAACGCCCCTGATCCGTGTTCGTGAAAAACAGTTCGCCCGACGATGCCACGTCCGCCTTCATACGAATCTCCACCACCTGCCCCGGCTTTACCGCCAGGTCGAAACAGGCACTCGTAAACATCGGATCGTTGCTCGTGTACGTCCCGCACAGGCAGCCATCCTCCACACGCAAATCCTGAATCCCCCCGGCATGACCCCACCCCTGAAAATCCCCCGGCGTGTCGAAATCCCAACACTTCACGACCGTTTCCGACGCGTTCAGAAACGTCCCCGCCAATACCATCAACGTTACAAGGAATGCTTTCATTTTTTCTTTCTCCCTGGGAATCTCGAAGGATGGGTCTCCCCAACATGCAGAACGCATAACGCACGTTCACGCTTATCTATTTAATATTGTTGTAGTCGTTCCACGCATCCTGCGCCGCCTTGCGGTAATACGCCGCGTCTTCCGAAGTCATGCCGGCAGGAACGTACGTGACCTCCGAAACCGGTCGGTTAAAAAACACCGCGAACCAAAGACACGCCTGCGTATATTGCCCTCGCAAGTCCAGATGAACGCAGTCCTGAAGCGGCCGCTGAACCCCGTTCGCGTCGGGACGCCAGTACACCATCGGCGTAAAATAATTCGGCGACGCCGCCGGACGCTCCGGATATTTCAAAAGTGCCCGATCCACCACCGGTTCCTCGACCTTTGCCCGACGATTCCGCGCATACTGAATCGCCAGCCCCGTCGGAATCACGCGAAGATTGTATTTTTTCCCCAGCCGCTCGTAGTTCCTCGCAATCGACGCGTACATGGCGTCCGGGTCGGCGAATTTCCCCTTCCCCTCCTGAATCAGCGGGTGCGTCGGATGAAAACTCCACGACATCTGGAGCAAAATCTCCGCCTGCGGCGCGTACGTTTTCACGTAATCCAAAATCCGCTCCAAATAGGGCAGTTCCGTCTCCACGTCGTAACTCATTCGACTAAAATGCGGCTGCAAAAGGACGAAATCCCACTTCTCCAACGTCAGCATTTCCCGCAGCGTGTACCCCGCAGCATACGGGTACGGCTTGAATGCCGGGTCTGCGTCGGACTGGTCGATCCCCTTGCAATGGTTCTCCATCCCCGAACCGCCAATGCAGGCACGATTCTGTATCAACTTGCAGTCCGGCACCGACGCCACGACCTGTGGGAACTGGTACATGCCACTGTCCGTAAAACTGCTGCCAAGCGTCAACAGCCGCACTTCCTTCGCCTCAAGCGAAAAGCACAACGCCCAAAACACCACCAGAAAATAAAGTTTTTTCATGCGTTCTCTCCTGCTCTGCCTGGAACCTAAATCTGCCGCTCAATAACGAACCTGGCCAAATCCCGCAACGACTGGCGACTGGGACTTTCCGGAAACGCGTCCAAAAGCGTGATTGCCTTGTTCAAATGCTCCATCGCCGTCTGGCGAACTTCCTCCAGAATGCCATGCGACTTCAACAATTCCTGAACCTCACGCCGCGTTTCCGCTCCGGAATCGTTTTGGATTTTCTCCACCAACGCCGCCCGCTCCGCTTCCTCCATCTTCGCAAACAACCGGATCAGCGGAAGCGTGATTTTCTGCTTTTCCAAATCGGTGCCGAGCGTTTTCCCCATCTTGCCTTCATCGCCCGCCAAATCGAGCAGATCGTCCGCAATCTGAAACGCCATCCCCAAATGCAGCCCATAACCGCCCGCTGCGATAAGCTGCTCCGGAAACGCCCTGTCGGAAAGAAAGGTGCCCAGATAACACGCACACTCGCACAACGACGCCGTTTTCCCACGAATGATACGGTTGTACTGCTCCTCCGTCAGGTCGAAACGGCCACGGAACCCCACCTGCCGCATCTCCCCCTCACACAACTCGCAACTCGTTCGGGCAACGATACGACTTACCCGCGTGTCGTCCAGCTCCGTTACCCGTTGCATCGCGCGGGCCACCATGTAATCCCCTAAAAGAACGCTCGTCTCGTTGTTCCAGATCGCGTTGACCGTCGGCAAATGACGCCGTATCTTCGCCTCGTCCAGAATATCATCGTGTACCAGCGTCGCCGCGTGAATCGTTTCCACCGCCGCCGCCAGCGTCAACTGCTTCTCCGTCACCTCGCCGCCCATCTTCGCAAACAGCAAAAGCAGCGCCGGACGCAGCCGCTTCCCCCCCAGCTGAAACCCATGGTGAACCACCTTGCCGATGAACGGATTGTCACAAATCAGAAAATCATGCAAAAACGACTCGACCGTTTCCAGCTCCCGCGATACCGGAGCGTAAAACGAACGATAGGAAATGGACGACGATATTTGGTTGGCAACGTGCATGAAACCCCCACACTATAATGAATATAAACACTGTGTATTATACCCGGAATCGACATGAATTCCAGTAGGGGGACGGTGCTATTTTGGAGAAGCGAGGATTGGCCTTTTTTCCATCTTCCAACCTTGACCCCCTTCGTAAAGCGTGTTATACTGATTTTATCCTCAGGCAACTGCTAAAAACAAAAATCTACACAAGATAAGGATTACCATGGCAAACCGTCGTCAATTCATTCAAGGTGCTTTTGCCTCGGCTGCGGGATTTACATGCAGTCTCTCCGCCTCCCAACCCTCCGAGAGTGAAAACGCAAAAAAGGAACCCGATCCTGCGGGTTTGGAGCAGTCCAAGACGCTCCCTGGTTCCAACGTTTCCCAATTTTTCGAACCTGCGCGTCCCATTCCCCTGACGGAAGATTGTGACGTCATCGTCTGTGGCGGTGGCCCTGCTGGAATCTCAGCAGCCTGTGCCGCAGCACGCGCGGGTGCAAAGGTCCGACTTTTTGAACTTCAAGGAGCACTGGGAGGAATCTGGACCAGCGGAATGTTGGCCTACATTTTTGATTTTGATAAATGCGACACCGGCTGGGAAATAATACGTCGCCTCGATGCACTCCATGCCAGACGCTGCAAATCGACCCGGAATTTTGTTTACGAACCCGAATATATGAAATTCGTTTGTGAAGAAATGTGTGCCGAGGCAGGGGTTCAGGTTTTGCTTCAGGCCCCCGTTGCGGCCGTCTATAGAGATGCTTCCGGGAAAAAAATCGAAACGATTTTAACGGAATCCAAATCGGGGCGTCAGGCATGGCGTGCCCCCGTTTTTATCGACGCAACGGGGGATGGAGACCTCGCAGCGCTGGCAGGGTGCGGGTTTGAGATGGGAATCTCTCCAGAAGGTTTTGGACAGCCCGCAACGTTGAACGCATTGATTGTGGTGCGTGATTCCACGGCGCTTTCGCGATTTATTTCCAACGATCCTGCCATGTGGGTTCCGGGGGGGCATTCGGATTCGTTCCGTGCGTTTCTTTCGGAAATCCAGCGAGCCGGAAAGACCCCTTCCTATTTTAATCCCACGCTGTTCAAGGTTCATGAAAATCTTCTTCTCATGATGATTAACCATGAATACCAACTGCGAGTGGACGATGCACAGGCGATTTCCAATGCCACGATTCGGGCACGGCGTGAAATTCTTGAAATTGCGTCAGCTCTGGAACGGCTTGGCGGTCCCTGGGCAGGCCTGCGTGTGGCAGCTTCCGCAGAGCAAATAGGCCACCGCTGCGGCCGAAGGATTCACGGACGTTACACGGTAACGCGCGAAGACGTCGAGAAAGGTTCCGTTTTCGAAGATGGAATCACGACCTCACGTTTTGGAATTGATATTCATGCCATGGATTTTGAAACCAATCAAAAAGAAACCATCAGCAGAGGGGGGGTAAAATTCAAACCTTTTCAAATACCTCTCCGTTCTCTGCGTGCACGCGATGTCGAAAATCTTTTCATGGCAGGACGCTGTATCAGCGGTGATTTCATTGCACACGCAAGCTACCGCGTTACCGGATCCGCCGTTGCGATGGGAGAAGCCGCGGGCAAGGCGGCGGCGGAGCTGGCTAAAAGCAGGTGCTTTGACTGAAAAGCGGAAGCCCCAATGGAACGATTCGAAATGCTTCCCGCACAAAACAATACCATGCTTCCCCTTTTCCTCTGGTATGGACAAGGGGAACCTTTTCGTGTCAAAATCGTGGGCCGCTTGGAGAAGTTCGGATGATCGTACGTGAGGACAGAGAAAAGCTGAAAAATTGCATAAAAAAATACAGGAATGGGACATTCTCTAATTTCCAATTCGCAGATGCTGCGGCGTTTGCGTCGAAGGATATGCTCGTCAGGGAAATAGAAGCCGAGGTCGATTTCTTTTTGAGTGATTTCTCTCCTCATTACTGCGAGGGAGAAAAATTGAAAGAAGTGCTTTCTCGATTTGTACTTATTTTGGAGTCCGATTATGAGTTGCCAACCGATTATTCTCCGAGAATTTATGCGGAAGGAAATATTTTCGTCCGGATTATAAAAGTAATCCTTAATTTAGTAAAAACAAATTTTGTTGTCCTATCCCACGTAAGCTCGAACATTTATTGGCCGCTCAAATCCCCGAAGAATGGGAAAAATTGGAGCAGGAAGTAAAAGATTCCAAATGAATATCATTGAATTGGTCATTGTTGAGGCCATTTTATTGCTTCTGGTTTCTATCATCTTACTAATTACAGGTTTACTTACGATAAAAAATGTCTTTTTTTCTTTTTGCACGATTAATTTTTCTATTGCTTTTATTTTTATAATATTGGCAACGATAAAAAATATTGGCAAAATCTACAAAAAACACAATCGAAACAGCAAATGAACAAAATAACCTTGGTCTATTTTAGACTGACAATGCAGGGCATGTCTATTGTGGAGAGAGGAACCCAACTTTTGCCACCGGTCGGGAACTTAAAGCCCTGAAAATGGGGGCGAGGCAATGTTTTACCGCAATTTGAGCATGATAGACAAATTGATTCACGAACTTCAAAATTTCAGATTTTCTCTATTCCCCCGCTTGACAAAACTTTGTGGGGAATCTAAACTTGAGGCAAATAACAATTGGAGATTTTTTTATGAAAAGATTTATTTTAAACGCATTTCTAACACTCTCTCGGTTTTTCCTAACTCAGCGATGGTTGCCGAAAAGTTTCAAAAAAATTATCTGGAATATGGATTTACGGTACCTGGTCTGGAGAGAAGAAGATTTTCTCGTGAAAACGCGATTTGGGTTTCAGATGTATGCTGACTTGAGGCAGTTCATTGAAAATCGGATTGCTTTTTTTGGCATCTGGGAACAGGGAACGACGGAGCTTTTCTTGAAATCTGTCCGTCCTGGAGAGGTTGTAATAGACATCGGTGCCAACGTAGGGTATTATACTCTACTGGCTTCTCAGTTAGTGGGACCAACAGGAAAAGTCTATGCCGTTGAACCAGCCAGTCTTACCAGGGAAAGGTTATTACGTAATTTGAAGTTGAATCATATTACGAACGTTGTCGTTCTTCCCTATGGTTCATGGGATGAGGAAGGGGAAACCTACCTGAATTTCCATACGGAAGAACGAGGTCGATCCTCCGTCATACCCGGTAATGCGGAAGAAAAAACGGTTCGAGAAAAAATTCTCCTTAAACCGCTACGAGATTTGATTCCACCCGAAGAATATAGTCGCATACGTTTGATCAAAATGGATGTTGAAGGGGCAGAGCATCGAACCCTGAAAGGACTTTTGCCCATTTTGGAAGCGAACCAGCCCATGACTATTTTCTCGGAAGTCATCCCAGATTCTCTGAAAGCTCTTGGAGGAGACGCCGATGAGTACATCCAGACTTTAAGGTCTCTGGGGTTTGCTATTGATGTGATTGACAGTCCTGAGTCCTACAAAATAGAATCATACGGCACCTTCTAAAAACCTTCCCTGCGAAGGCTTGGTCACAAATTGGATTGTA